>JAOADD010000076.1 GCA_026417495.1 Ignavibacteria bacterium | reverse complement strand
AAGTAAAGGTATTGCTACTTTGAATTTAGTAGTAGTTCCTTGGGAAGATGTCGTTATATAATTTGTAAGCAATGGAGAGTTAAATGAGAAATTTGTATCTATTTGAAGTAAGTATTTATTATTAGAAAATGTTTTAATACTTGGGATTATGCCAACCACTTCTACTGTGTCATTATAAATGATTTGGTTATCTATCGGTTTTAAGGGATAAAAGGAATAATTTTGGGGATTTACATATATATTCAAAATGTTGTTGCTCTCCATTTCGTTCTGGTACCAATTATCACAGTCCAAAATTAACTTAATTGTATACGCTCCTAAAGAATCAATTCTAAAATATTTATTTAAGGAATCAAGAAACTTAAAATTTCTTATTATTGTATCATTGCTAACAAGTGTATAATTATCTTTAAGAATTTGGAATCTAATCTTACAAGAATCTGCAAATGTCCCGTAATTCCTTGGATAGAACTTAATGTTTAAATTATCACCAATTTTAGGATTAATAGGGGTAAGAGTATAATTAGATGGTAAAATGGAAAACTCTGGATATTTAGGTATCTTTAAAGTTGTAGCAGGGTCACCTATTAAGTTATAACAATTGATAGTATTTCTTATTGGAAAACTATTGGAATCTGGTGCCATACTAAAATTTGCGTACCTCAGAATATCCCCTAAATTTCTAATAGAATCATTTGCAAAAACATCCAAACATTTCTCGTTAAGATTATTCCCCGAGGTAGAAAAACTCCAACCAGTCGTAGAAATAGAACCAATTGCACCTTTATTAGGTAGATATAAAAATTTCTCTCCATAACTTCTATTATTCGGTTCAGAAAACTTACCTGTAAAACAAGTCATACTGAAAATTAAAGGATATCTACTGTTATTTAATTCATCAGGGTCTTCAAAAGTAAAATCCCACCATCCGTTACCAGCATGTCCAATATAATTCACGAATATACTATTTCTATTTATAGTATGAATTACAGAGTCATAATAATTAAATGAGACAAAGCCAGTTGAATCTGTAAGATAAATTCTGTCAGTCTTCAAAGATAATGGGGGCACAGAAATATATGTATTGTTTAAATACTCTGATTGAATAATGCAATTCACTTGGTCATCTCTTGTATAGCCCCCCGTTAATAAAATTCCTTTCTTAACCCAATCATCCAATTGAAAACTTTCATATTGGATTATTTTATTAACAACATTTGTTGCTTCCTGAACTGTATAAACGGGAATTCTTCCCGTAGAAATATGATGATAATATGTGAACGACCCTTCATTTAAATTTGCAAAATAACCATCAGTTACTGGCATACCATATACTGGTACAAGATTTCTAAAAAACTGAGCTGATGAGTTTATTCTCTTTGGATCATCAGATCCTCTACCAAATAAGCATAAGAACTTAACCGCAGGTGCTTGCCAATATTGATAAACATACTTAACAAACCTCTTTACTGCAATTGGGTCTTCAATTCCAAAATTGAATATGTCATAAATATCTTCTATTTCTGCTTTAAATGCACGAAAGTTATTATGAGATGCCCTATATTGTCTTAATTGCTCTGCTTGAGATTCGAATAGTTTATTATAAACAATTAGATAATCTGCACCATTAGAAGTAGAAACTAAATTTGGTACTTGTTTTTGTTTAATTCGTAACGGTTTTTGGGTTATTAGTTTATTATAAACTTCAAAACCACCATTACCTTTGCCGGTGAATTTCAATGTATCAGAATTATAAGAATAATTTAAAATCCTATATCCATTTTTATAATCATAAATAAAAACAGGATTTGCAGGATTGAAACCGCTAATTCTGAATAATTTTGAGGTTGAATCGTTAGTTAAATTTTTAAATGATAACTTATTACTATCAAACTGAAACTTTCTCGGGTAAGTAATTTCAAACATATCAAGGTATATCTTTCCACTTGAAAAGTTAGAAGGGGGTGTATATTTAATAGTTAAAGTATTATTCGTTCCAACATTGAAGAAAGTAGCAGGGAAATATCTTATTGTATCAATTCTGTTTAAATCCTCAGATTTAATTGTATCAATCAAATTATTATTCAACCTCACCATTATGCGATGTTCAAACGGAATAGAAGAGCTATAATTAATAGGATACGCAAAAATTTTAAACTCAAATTGGTCAGAAGTCACTTGTAAATTAATTGGAAGAAAAACCTGAGTATGAGTATTATTGTACAACATTTGTTTCCAATACCAACCTTCTCCTTCAAATTTATCATTCATAAAGTTTCTATAATCTCCACTTCCTGTAGAAATTCCTAATGAATATTCTAGATCAACTTCAAAGTGCAATTTTTCTTTAAAATAATTGAGAGGATATTGAGATGTAACACTGTATGTATAATTTATATATCTGAGCCCATAACTTCCACCCCATCCCACCCAATAACAACTTGTATCAGAATAAAGGTTATAATACTCATCTGTTACATAAGCAATTTGATTATATACATTATAAGTATTTGTTAATCCCCCATAATTTCTTTGTCCATAAAAGTCAAAATAATCTGTGTCATTAAATACTCCATCATCTTCACCATAAAAATATATAGGAATCTGATTACCTTTGTAATAAACTTTTATCGTTCGAGGATCTATTGATGAAGTGTTTATTCCTGCGTTTGTAAAGTCTGTCTTCTCGATCCTGTACATACCATCTTGAACAATATACATTTTGAGATATGGAGTATTGGGGGTTATCCAATTATAATTTTGAGAATATCCAATTATAGTGAGAAAAAATATTATTAAACTCGTATATATGTACTTATTCATATTTTCTTATCATTATACAATAATAAATAAAATTTTATTTCAAAACAACAAGTTTCTCTATTTTAGTTTCTAACTTACTCATTCCAGAAACTATTAATTTATAAAAATATACACCATTGGCAATATAGTCACCATCCTCATCTCTACCATCCCAATCAACTTTGTTGAATCCGATATTGGCAAAGTAATTTATTGTCTTAATTAATCTACCAGAGACACTATAAATTTTTATTTTACACTCTGTAGGTGGGTATTCTCCTGATAGGTTGAATATAAAACTCGTGTAATTTCTCATTGGGTTCGGATAATTAGTTAAGTCCGTAATTCTAAATTCTGGATTAACATTAAGAAAATATTTAATTGTATCTCCCCTATTTCCCGTAGCATCAGTAGTAATGAATTCGAAAAAGTGTTCTCCATCTGAAAGAGTAGGGGTATAATTTACAATTGCTTGCAGATATTTATCTCTCATAAACTGAATATCCAGGTCAGGATTCTTAACACCGTTTATATAGTAAGGGATGTACAGATAGTCAAGTTTTATTTTTATATTTGATGTGTCATTTATAAAAATTTTACTATTGTCAAAAAACTTTAAAACAATTCTTGGCTTTCTTTGGATAAAATCACCATTAGATACTTTAACACCATCGAAAGTTACTTCAACATCGGGTTTAACAGTATCACCTCTTACCAAAATATAGGTAACTATATTGTTGTTATAACTATAAAATTCATTTTTTCCAATTAATTTTGTCTCAAATAATACATAAATAGTATCCTGTAATAATGTAGGTTTCCTTAATCCTTTTGTAGGTAATCTTGTATTGATAAATAAACTACTATCAACTAATAAATTGTAAAAAATTGTGTCTTCTTTTAATTTTACTAAACCATGAGGTGATGTTGCCGACCACTGATTAATAATAGTATTTATTGGAGAATAACCAACATTGGTAAGATATAAAGAGAAAGAAACTGAATCACCTTCCTGAACAATTGAGTCACTTTTGGTAAAGGAATTATAATCAGGAATAATTTCAGCTGCGGGTGTGTATAATAAATTTAATTTAGAAAAATTCGGGGATACATTTACTTCAGGATGATTGGTATCTATTTCAAGTTTAAGATTTAGTTTTAGATTCGGGTATTCTAAAGTGTTAATACTATCAATGTTGACTAACCAAGTAATGTTTTGATTTTGTTTTAAAAAAATCTCACTCCCATCATTTTTAACCCCTATTAAATCATACTTTATATAAGTTGATGGAAAAATATTATAAATGAAATTAAAGTTCTTCCATTCATTTGCAGGTCCAAAAGTATTAAATAGCTGTCCCCAAGTAAAATAAAATTGTGGGTTCATACTAACATTTACAGGAGTCCACCCAGCAATCATATAACCTTCAGCAACTAAAGGTTGTGGCAGACCTCGATAAGATATAAAACTCCATCTTGAAAACTGAGTAAGGTTTACAGAATCAACATAATAACTACCAAATTGTTTGAACTTGTTTCTAACGGCTGCATTCATATTTTTAGTCTCGGAAGTTGGAATTGCTTTCACAACCATCAAAACATAATTAGTGTCAAAATTATTAAGATAATTTAGTAATGAATCATTCGATAAACTTGATGAGTAAGTAAAATGTTTTAACTCTGTTAGTTTTCCATCAAGTTTTCTAACCTTTGCTATATTCAAACCACCCCAAAATATTGTGTCTATTAAAAATATTTGTAATTCATTTACAGTAAAGTATGTAGCATCAAAAAAGTTTCCTCCCCAAGATTGAGCAACAAGGTTACCCGTGAACTGGTCTAATTCAAATTTACCATTACGGAAAGTGATATTATTTAACTCAAAATTTTCATACTGTTCCTTCTTATATTTAGATATTTTAATAATTGTGTCTGAGGTTTTCCTATTATCAAAAATCTTATTAGTATTCCAAATAAATCTTCTTATCTCTGACCAGCCAGAACTATCAGTATTATTAATAACACAATTTAAACGCCAATAATAAATAACATTTGTATCTTTAATTGGAATATCAATTTTAAATTTTGTAATTACACCTGAAGTAATATTTTTGAAAAAGATACGATTCATTGGTGATGAGAAATATTTAGAAGTATCAACAGCTAAAATTACCTTAACCTGATTTGTGCCAAATTTAATATTTGGATTTAATCCAACAATATCCAAGGAATCGGTATATATTATTTGATTATCTACTGGTTTTAATGGTACAAAAGAAATATTTTTTAAATAAATTGGTATAATAATAGTATTATTTGTTTTTGAATCCTTAGGATACCAATTATCAGGATCAACAACAACTTTTATGGAGTAATTTCCTGCTGAGTCGAATGTATACCTATAAGACAATGTATCTAAATAATAAAAATTTCTTATTACTGTATCTTTTCTATAAACTTCTTTGTTGTTATCTAAGATCTGAAATTTTATTTTACATGAATCAGCACAAGTACCTATATTTTTAGGGAAAATTTTAAAACTTATTAATTCTTTTAAAGAAGGATACAAATTGGAACTCCAAAAATCACTAGTCTGTATATCAAATTCTGGATACTTTGTTAATTTAAGTTCTGATGCGGGATCCCCTAATAATATATAGCAATTAAGTGTATTCCTCGATGGAAAACTCATTGAATCCACACTCATTCTTATTGTTGAGTATTTTAATAATTCTCCTAAAGTTCTTAATGAATCAATACTAAACCCTTCAAATAAATAGCCATTTAAGTTATTACCTGAACCCGAAAAACTCCACCCTGTTGATCCTAAAAATCCAATTGCACCTTTAGAAGGTACAGTAATAAACTTTTCTCCAAAACTTCTAAATTCTGTTTCTGCATTTTTCCCCGTAAAACAAGTCATACTAAATATATATGGCAACTTTCCAGCATTATTTAATTCAGAAGGATCAGATAACCCATTATCCCAAACATTGGAACCAGCATGACCAATATAATTCACAATTAATCCACCAGAATTTATGGAATTTTTTATAGAATCCTGATAATTATAAGTTATATATCCAGCGGAATCATTTCTATAAATTTTAGTATTTACTCCAGAAATTGGACAGGGAGTTATATAAGAATTTATGAATGCATTTGATTGATTTGCAAACTGTATCTGTTCACTTATATTCTGTCCACCAGTTATAAAAATAAAGTTCTTAATCCATTTTGCTAAAGATGTATTGTCATAATCAATAATTTTATTAACAATATCTTGTGCTTCCTGAATTGTATAAACTGGTAATCTTCCAACAGCTACCTGATGATAGTATGTAACTGAACCATCATTAAAATTAACAAAATAACCATCAGTCAATGGATTTCCATAAACGGGAATATAATTTTTATAATATGAATTATTAACAACATTATGTTTTGGGTCAAGCGAACCTCGTCCGAAAAGGCACAAAAATCTTAACTTGGGAAGTTGCCAATTTGTATAAACATATTTTACAAAATTTCTAATTGCCACGGGATTCTCAATCCCAAAATTAAACACATCATAAACATCTTCTATTTCAGCTTTATAAGTTCTGAACTGATTGAATAAAGAGCGGTGCATCCTTAATTGTTCTGCTTGAGATTCAAATAGCTTATTATATATTATTAAATAATCCGCACCATTTTGAGATGAAATAAAATTGGGGACTCTTTTTATTTTTATGCGTAAAGGTTTATTTGTAATGTATTGATTATTAATTTCAAATTTTCCATTACTTTTACCAGAAAATATTATTGTATCACTACTAAAGAAATAATTAGTTATCCTAAAATTATTTTTGACATCGTATATAGAAATTGGTAAATTACTGTTGCCACCAACTATTCTGAACTTTTTAGTTGTTGTATCATTTCCTGTCAAATTTATAGATACATAATTACCCTCTATAACCATTTTCCTTGGGTAATAAACATGAAACATATCAAAATATAATCTTCCTATATAAGTAGAAGGATTAGTATAGGTAAAAATTATCTGATTTACAGATGATGAAGAAAGTAATGAAGTAGAAAATGAAATTAATGTGTCAAATCTGTTGTAATTATCTCTCTTGAGAGTATCAACGATATTAGCATTTATTCTTAAAATAAGTCTGTGCTCATTGAATATTGTATCAGTATAAGAATTCGGATAAGCAAACAATTTAATATAACTTGTGCTTGTTGTCTGGCTTAAATAGGGAGTCCGAAATGTATCAGATAAAAAATTTCCTCTGGTAAAATCACGCCAGTACCATCCTTCTCCAGAAATTCTCTCGTTATTAAAATTCCTAAAGTCAGATGGGTTTCTTTTTTCACCTAAACTATAAATCAAATCCTTTTCAAAATGTAATTCCTGATAGAAATAATCATTCGGATAATTGATATCTACTGAATAAGAAAAATCATTAAATCGAAGTCCGAAACTTCCTCCCCAATCAATCCAATATATATTGGTATCAGAATATAAATTGTAATATTCATCAACAACGTAATGTACAAGCAAAAAGCCAGAAGAATCTTTGTAAACATTGGATATGCCACCATAATTTCTTTGACCATAAAAATCAAAATAATCACTATCGTTAAAAACACCATCTTCTTCACCAAAAAAATAAATTGGGATTTGTAAACCTTTATATAAAACTTTTACAGTTCGTGGGTCAATATTATTAGGATTAATACCAGCATTTAAAAAATCAGATTTATTTATTCTATAAATCCCATCAGAAATCACATACATTTTCAAGTAGTCTTTATTGGGTACTATCCAGTTATAATTCTGGGCAAATACAAAACCGAATAATAATAAATTTAGAAGAGATGCAATTAATATTCTCTTCATCTTTGAATTTTTAGGAATAATTTAAACTTTTGAATGATAATTTTAAATATAAAAAGCGGGATTCCGAAAAAATATCTAAAGAATAATCTTTTAGGTTCAATAAAAATTCTAAACAACCATTCTAAACGAAGCTTCCTCATAAACAAAGGTGCTCTTTTTAAATATCCCGAAAGAAAATCTATACCACTACCAACACAAATCATTACAGGAATGTCTATTCTATCACGATTCCTTATAATAAATTCCTCTTGATTAGGTGTTCCCAAACCAACAAATAGAATATCTGAAAGTGAATTATTCATTTCCTCAATCAATTCATCATTGCATTTTTGATTTCTATTATAATATCCTGTTAAAATTATATTGGGATATACTTCTTTCAGTTTTTTCCGCATAAGATTTTCAGATAATATATCACCACCGTAAATGAATATTTTTTTATTTCTAATATTAAGTTCCGAAAATAATTTAAAATACAAATCTGTTCCTGTAATGTATTCTTTAATCCCATCCTTACCATATAAAATTTTTGATGCTAAATAGATTCCGTAGCCATCTGGATATATGTAATCAAACTCTTCTAAAATTTTGTCAAGATTCTTATTACGACTTTTATATACACATATATATGAATTAAGATATGTAAAAGTGGATTTTGTTCTATAATCAATACAATTAAAAATTATATCGAGTATTTCATTAAAACTTGCAAGGTTTATTTTTGAGTTACAAATTATCACTTTTAAAATAAAATATCTTTTATTTTGTTAAAAATAAGTTCTGCATTATTTATTGAATCTTGCTTTAACTTTATCCAATATTTATCCTTAAAATCACAGAAAACTGATTCAGGATTAGTCTCAAAAAAAACACCTAAAGTTTTGACATTATGTGCATCTGCTAAATGTAATAGAAATGAATCTGTTGTAACAAACAATGTACAATGACTTAGTAGACTTAAAATTTCATCTAAACTCAACTTTTTAAATAGTTTAACCTTATCAGTTTTTACTTTATCATTTACATCTATTAAACTAATATGATATTTGTTTGTATCAGAAAGGTAAACAATCAATTTCAAAACTGTATCAACAGCTATTCTTTTCCCAGGAATTTTTGAATCATAATTTATAATAATTGTCTTTCCATCATCTTCATAATTTAAATTTTGAAATATTGGTTTCCTAATATTTTTCACATCGATACCGAATGGTTTCAATGCTAATTTTATTCTGTCCATAAAGTTCATATATGGTTCCCAAATTATATCCTCTTCTCGCTTTATTCCCTTTAAAAACAGTTTTACTTTTCTTCTACTCCAGTCTTCAATTTTTCTAAAATTTATGTACCCTGATTTAAATTTCGCCCTACATAAAATAAATAATAAAGTATTTAGCCTACCTCCAAAGAAACTAAAAGCAAAATCATACTTATTCAATATTATCTTAATAAGAGTACTTAAAATTGATATAAAATTCTTTCTTTTTATATAGAACCTTTTCTCATAATCAAAATCATCAATTATAAATTTTGCATCTATTAATGTAACTATATGGTATGAATTATTTATGGCAGATATATTCTCAAGATTTAATAATGAACTACTCAAATAAGAATCCCCTATTGCATTCAGTGAAATAATTAGTATTTTTTTATTTTTTATCTGCGTCATTACAAAGAAAATTTTGCAAGATACCAATAACCAGTATTATTTACTAATAAGAACTCATAATGATAAGGATAATAAAATATAATATTTCTTTTTTCAATTTTGAAAAATAATCCATTGCTAAAATCTTTATAGGAATAATCATATATATATCTCTCATCTTCCATGAAACTCTTCCATACAAAAAATGAGTAGTAATTTACATTAGTTTTTTTCAAAAATTCTCTTATATCATTTTTCTTTAAAGATTGGTAGTATTCTAAACTATTTATCAAACCATCACCATTAATAATTTTTCTCGAAGAAAAAAAACTGACTATTCCTGAAAAATCAATCTGAAAAATTACATCACTTTCAGTTGTTAATTTTTCAATTTCTTTTGAGTATTGATATACAAATCTAAATTTATTATTGAATACTCTAATTGCTAACAAATAAGAAATTATTATAATCAAAACTATCATTGAAGTATATTTTAGGACAGATTTATTTTTAAGTTGTGGTAAAATATTAATCAATATAAGTAACATACAAATTGAAGGAACAGCCATATACCAACTTCTTAAACCATATTTATTGAAAAACAAATGTTGAAAACAAAATAGTAAACACCCTAAAGACAATAAAATTGCTAACAGAAAACTTTTACTTTTATATTTTTCATTATATTTAATAATTAAATAAATTGAAATAATTATAAGAAATATAAGCATAAGAAATTTCATAAGGGTAACACTATCACCTAACCTTGTAAATAATGGGACTATATTGTCTTTAAACACTATTTTAGGAAATGTATTTGCAATCATACTCGAAACAGAAAAAATAGAATCAGCAACAATAAAATTATATAACGCATTCACAATGATTGAAAGGCAAACAAATAATAAGATTAAAATATATTTTTTCAGCATCCCCTTAAAACCTTCTTTTGACACCAAGTAAAAGAGTAAAGGGATTAAAAAACTAACCACCAAATCAATTCTTGATAAGAATAGGAAAAAAAGTATAACCCCAAGATATAATTTGTACTTTAAATTATAGGCTTCTTCTTTTAATAACCAATAGTAAAATAACAATACTAAAATAACAGTTATGTGTGCTTCAGTTCCAACATCTCTAATTAATATCAAACCAATTAATAACGAAAATATTATTAGTTTAGAAAAAAAATTTGCTTTAGGAGAATCATCAAAATGTTTTTGGATAATTTTATTTACAATTAATGATATAAGCAGAATTAATAATAAATGTAAAAGACATACAAAACGAAACAGTAATTCAGGGTTCGTATCAAGAAATAAATTTAAAACAAAAAAGTATGATGATATTATCCAAAAATACAAGGGATGATAACCGTTTGTTTTATTAATACCATCGAAAGTTGAACTTCCACTTTGAGAGAAATTCAAAGCTGTTTTTAAATAATAAAAAGAATCATCATGAGCAAAATTTATTAAGTATGTTATGTCTAAAGTAAAAACAAGTGTAATGAGAGACAAGAAAATTAATAAAAGAATAATATTAGTTGGGGTTGATGATAAAACTTTATTTTTTATCTGCATTATTCAAAAAATATTTTTTAATTTCATTTCAATACATTCCATTTTATTCCGTCATAATATATTAATTTTTTATCCTTAATTCTATCTGGAATTAAGCATTTAAGGGACATTACATATCTTGTTTTATGAATTTGATTTTCATTAACTATTGATTCTTTTTCAGAATATGTTAAAAAAGCAGCTTCATTTACAGAATTAAAATCCAATGTATCTGCTTTTCTTGTAACTGACATCAATAGTGTTGCTGGATTTAATTCTAATAATTTATCTTCTCTAAGTTTAATATTTACTGCTAAATTATCAATGTTGTATTTTCCAAAGTCTTTATTTATTAAATAATATAAGTGGTCTCCTATCATAAAATCTTCAAATGATAAAATTACTGAAAAATCTCGAAATCCATTTTCATATAATTTCGCTAACTGAACAGCTGAATTATTATAAAAATCTATTTTTACTTTTTGAATTTCAAAATTATTTAAAGTTGCAATAGGATAAATGATTAAACAAAGAAATAAAAAAGTAATTACAATCTTTTTAAATCTAAAAACTAAATACAAATTTGTGAGAATAAGTAATAGCAAAATTTGAATATTTAAATTTCTCAATTCATTATCCATCATAATCTGAGGAAAGAAACTTACAACTAAAGATACCATTATAAAAAGCAAAGCTTTAAGTTTTACCTTATTTAAAAGAAGTAAAACTATTAAAAGTAGAAACACACCTATTATTATTGCAATCAGGAAATTATGAACAAAAAAAGCATAAATATTTGTAAATTTATAAGGGAAAAAATAATACAACACGGAACTCGCTATTACAAACGGTTTTTTATATAAATATTCTAAAAAATAAATTTTTTCATCCTTCAAGAATGATGAATAAAATATTATGTAATATAATAATGTAATAATAAAAGTGTAAAAAAATATTTGCTTTATTTTTTTCTTTTGATTATCACTTAAATAATTACTAAAAAAGAATAAAAATACAAAAAGAAATAAAGGGAATGATGATGAATGTTGCTTACTTAGTATAGATAGCGTATAAGAAATAATAGAAAAAACTGAGTAAAATATATTTGAAGAATCAATGTATTTTATTAGAGCAATTAATGAAAGAACTAAGAAAAGAAGCATTATAAGGGTATTAACTTGACTTATCCATATTATATAATAATTCGTTACAGGGTGAAGATTAATACATAAAACAATTAAAACAATAACTAAGTTGAATTCTTTAATTTTTAAGTATGTGAAAATTTTCCTTAAAAAAATGTATACCAAAACTAAAAAAATGTTTTGCAAAAGCAAGGAGAATATTTTCATCAGAAGTGGATTATTCCCAAAGATTAGATACTCTAATATAAAAAATACAAATGTTACAGGTCTCCAAAATAAAAAAAACTTCTCATCAGGTAAAAGATAGTTTCCAGCGCTTAACACATCTTTTACAATTCTAAAAATAGTAAAATCGTCATATAAGAAAATTGGTAGGTGAATGATAAAATATAAATTATATAAAGTGGAGGCAATAACGATTATTATTATCGAGAAAAAAGTTTCATTTTTGTTGAAATGCTTAGAGATTTTTTCCCATATTTCTAAATTTAAAATCAAACTAATTTTATTCATTACCTAAATTTATGTTAAACATAAATCAATGAATTATATATAAATTTTAATTGCATTCAAAACATCCTCAACAGATACTCTTGATAAACAATACTTCTCCTTAAATTTGCAAAACCAGTCGCAATTAAAACAATCCATATAGTGAAATAAATATTTTACATTTAAATTATCAAAAGGAATTGGAAAAAATCTTCCAAAACCTCCACCACCGATTATTGCAATAGTAGGTATATTTAACTTAATTGCAAGATGTGTTATTCCAGAATCATTCCCGATAAATAAGCTTGCTTTTTTTAAAAGTGAAGGAATTTCATTTAGCTTAAAATCACCAGCAGTATTAATAATTTTTTGTTCACCTTGTTTAATCTTTTCAAGCTGTAATCTTTGATTTGATGAACCAATTAAAAATATTAAATTTTCTTTTGATAATTCTTTAATTAAATGTGAATAATTTTCAAGATCCCAATTTTTATTACCTTCTCTAGAAAGTGGTGCTACTATTATAGATCTATTATATCGTAGAAGTTCAAGGTAGTAAGTGTTTAATAAAATTTCTGTGTTAAAAGCAACTAAATTAAAGAATCTAATATTCTGATTATTATTCTTTTTTAACCAAACAATTATACTTTTATGTTTTTCATATTCATTAACTATTTCTGTAAATTTTCCACCTGAATATAAATTTAAAATTTTACTATTGAAGTTATCGGTTGGGTGAAAATGTTTATTATTTATGAAATATTTTTCACTAGCGCCTGAAAATACGGTTAAACTATCGTTCGTTAAACCTCTTGCTGTTGTTAAGTTTATCGAATATCGCAAAGATAGTTTCCTAATTCTCTTTAGAATGTATATTTTGTAAAAAAAATCAAACCTATACCTCTTTAGATTGAAAAATATTAATTTACCTTTACCTTTATATCCATCGAATAACTTTTTAAAATCATTTCTGAATAAATAAAAAACACCTATTGAATCATCAAATAAGTTTTCATTTTCCATTATCAAACTTGTTATAATCACATCTCCAAGAAAACCAGTATTTACAAATAATACATTTGTTCTATTATTAAAGGTTTTATTGTTAAAAATCAATTTAAGAATAAAAAGATTAAAATAAGAATTTACCAACTTAAGAAATCTACAAACTAATTTCATAAACTCTACCATTAAGGATGATTTATTTTCCTTAGATCATATTTAAAAATCTTGTTAATAAAAAAATTCAATCTTAATAAAACACGTTTTTTTCTTAAAAAACTTACTAAATTTCTACCGAATAATGTCAAGGGTATATATCTAATAATAGCGAGTGATAATTTTTTTCTATTTTTTATATATTTAAAAAAATAATGCCTTGCTCTGCTCATCTCCCCATTATAATATTCCAACAAACCTAATCTAAAATAATAGTTCGCTCCTGACTTTTCGTTATCATTTCTAGAAATATATTGATAACCTAAATAATATTGTTCTTTTTGCTGTTTCTGAACTGTTTCTTTACTTTTTTTTCGAACTCTATAGTAATACAATGGAATTTGAAAATTGTAAAATTTAAAGCCTTTTTCAAGCGCTCTTAGAAACATTTCAATGTCTTCAATTAAATAATTTGAATTATAATTTCCAATTTTATCAAAAATAACTTTCCTACACATAATTGTTGGATGAAGTACAGATGCATATATGGGCATAATGAATTCAATATCCTTATGATGTTCTGGCATTCTTTTTAAAAACATAATTTTACCATTTTCCGAAATGTAAAAAAAATTTGTCCCTACAATATCAAAATCCTTATTTTGAGATAAAAAATTCAATTGAACTTCAAATCGCTTAATATCTGACAGGTCATCAGCATCCATCCTTGCAATAAATTCGCCACTTGATTTCTCTAAAAGAAAATTTAAAGCTTCTGCTGTTTTGTATTCTCGTAAAAAGAAATGTTTAATACGATTATCCCTAAAAGAGCCTATCTTTTCAGATGTTTCATCATCAGAAGAATCCCCTATTAATAATTCAAAACTTTCATAAGACTGATTAAGAATACTTTGGATTGCATAGGAAATAAATTCCTTTGAATTTGCAACTGGCATTAAAACAGAAATCAAAGGCTCCTTAGACATTTAAAATAATCAATTACTTTTTAGTTTCTTAATAAAAATGAATTTTCTTAAGTAAAATGTATCACCTACTAATACCAAAAACTCTGTGAATACTGTAACAACAGCAGCAGCAATAATTCCTAATAAAGGTATTAAAATCAAATTTAACAGAATATTTGATATTAGGCATATAAAGGTAACATTTCTATTTTCTTTAAATTTTCCAAGGCCATTCAAAACATTTCCGAGTAAGTTATTCAAACCCATAAAAACAACAGCCACCGAAAGTATTCGAAGAACATTAATGGAACCCTCGAATTTACTACTATACAAAAGGATAACAATTTGCTTACTAAAAATAAAAACAAACATTAAAACAAGAATACCTACTATTAATACTAAGATTAAATATTTTTTTATAAATAAATTAATCGCAGTATCTCTCCTGCTTAGATAGGATATTTTTGTATACCCACTAACTAAAAAAGGCATGAAGAAAATTGCAGATGACTTGTAAATCCCATACGCAATTGAATAATTAGCAACTTCCTTAAAATCAATTAATTTAGATATTATCAATACATCAACTTTATCATACATAAAATTAAAAACAGTAGCTAGATAAAGAGGTAATAAAATAATTAAAATTTCTTTTATAAGTTTAAATTTAATTTCTTTAATAGAAACTTTTATTCTTTTAGAATATAATAAAAAAAATAGAACCAAAAATTGAATTAAAACAGTAATCAAAAGTAAAATTATAAAAACTTGGACATTATAAACTTTTAAAATAAAGGTAAAGATTAAAAGCAAAAACATTATTAATTTCACTGAGAAAATAACATAGAAATACTTTTTATACTCCTCTAAACCATTATAAATAGCACTAATTAAAGAAACATAGTTGTACAAATATACAATAATTCCAATTAGTATAGCTAAACTCAATTCAATTGTAGGATATAAAAAAATTGCAAGAATTAAAATTAAAGGAAAATAAATAATCATTAAAAAGGTAGTTAGGAAAAACGATACGCTTACTTCTGTGCTACTTTGCAGTTTTTTTATAGCAACTATTCTTTGAGCATAAACTGGTATCCCCAAGTTTACAAAAAAAGCAATAACATTACAAAGTGTAAATAAAGTAACAATTTCACCATATATCGACTTATCAAATAGTCTAGCTAATATCAAAAAATAAACAAAAAAGAAAATCTTATCTGTTATTACCGAATAAAATATATATCTTGTATCTCTGAATCTAACAAAATTCTTTTTAATGATTGATATAATCATAAAATTATAGTTATTAAATAAATGAAAAATTTTTTATATTATAAAGTTAATAAACAATGGAAAAAAGAAACATTAAAATTATATTAGTTTATTTAATATTCAGTGTATTTGTATCTATTCCTTTGATATATTCGAAAATTACTATAGACATTTTCGAATTTCATAGATTACTTTTTGCTTTTTTATGCCTATTTTCTTTTCTTTTATTGATATTAATTGGATACAAGTTTCAAAACATAAATAAATATTTCGGACTTTGGATTTCTATTGTTGCGATATTAATTCTAATAATCATAATAAGTAATATTATTAATGGCAAAGAAGAATTGATTTTGAGGCAGATATTTTATTGGTTAAATTTATTAAATATTGCATTTATTACATACTTTTTATTTCAGGAATTAGGAGAAAATATATTCACAAAAATCCCAAGAATAATAATTATTCCTTCTATCATTTTAAGTGCTATAGGAATTTTACAATTAACAGGATACAATCTTATAGGTGAAATTGCATCAACAAGACCTGGATCACTAATGAATACGAGAAACTTTATTAGTGATTATCTACTAGTAACATTACCTTTCCTTTTATTTCTTTTTCTCGAATCGAATAAAAAAATAGAAGTTATAGCAGCCCTAATTTCAATCTTTATTTTAGTTTTTTATTTATTTTCATTACGGTCAAGGACTGCGTATTTAATAATTCTTATACACCTTATCATATTATTAATACTATCTTTTATTTATAGACCATTCAGATATGAAAGTAAATATTTAATCAAAACAATCTTTCTATTTTTAATAGTAATCATCTCTTTTTTCCTTTCGAAAATTGAATTTCCGCATTCAGATCCAGAAAGGAAATCTATTTCCAAAATAATAACTTCTTTTTCTGATATTAATTATCCCCCAAATATTTCGAGAATATTTTACTACGATGCTTCCCTCAAAATGTTTATTGATAATCCCATTTTTGGAATTGGTTCGGGAGTCTGGGCTGGATATTTTGGTAAATACCATGGAGATGAATTTGGAGATATTACCACCTATAATAATTCAGCAATTTATGCCCATAATGATTTTTTGGAATATTTAGCTGAGACTGGTATATTGGGGTTTCTTGCCTTCAGTATTATCATTTTGTTCCCTTTAAAAAGACTATTTACTAACTCAAAATACGAAATTAAATATTTACCTTTCTGCTTAAGTCTAATGAGCTTCGTTTTTATATCCTCCATTGCATTCCCAAAGGAGAATATCAATTTAATGTTTATAATTATTGTTTGTATTATCGTTTCTTTCCAGAATAATTCTGAAAAGAAATCCTTATCAAACTTTTATACACTAGTTATAATTCTATTATCAATATTTATATTGATATTTAACTTTTTAAGGGTAAAGAGTGAAAATGAGTACATACAATCGCTTAATAAAAAAGCAGAAAATAAATATTCTGAAACAATACAATTCATTGAAAAAATAAACAGTTACATATATCCTATTGATCCAAATAAAATTCCTTTAAATTATTATCTAGGAGTAGGATATTATGAAATTAAAAATTACAAAAATGCATTAAATGTTTTTGACAAAGCATTGAAAATAATGCCATATTTTCCGCAAATAATTAGTAATAAAGCTATCACTCTATATATGATAGGGGAAAAAGAAAAGTCTGAAAATCTATTGCTTGAAATAAAGAGAAATTTTCCTTATTATTATGAACCACAGATAAATTTACTTGTACTTTATATGAATGATAAAAGATTCAATGATGCAAAAGAATTAATAAATGAAATTGAAACCAAAGAGAAAGGAGAAAGATATAAAAATGCAAAAAACTACAGCACATTTCTAAAGATTAAAAATGACTTAAATGCAAGTGAAGGTTATTAAATATGTATTATTAATAATATTAATAGTAAGTGGAAAAATATTTTCTCAAAGTCAGCTTGTAAATTGTATCCCCGATACTGGTTCACAAAGCTTTGATTATCCATTTCAATTAAATGGAACCGGAACAGAATGGACTCTTTCACCATATTTTGAGATATATTTTTGGGGAGGAGGAGTTTTCGCTGATAGTGTAAGAGCGATTAATGATACTGTAATATTAGCACATATTTATATTGATGCAAAAGCTGATACTGGTTATAAAACTGTTATTCTTGGAGATGCATTCCTAAATTTTGATTCCATACCGCAAGGATTTAAAGTCTTTCTTTGGTTCCCCGCCAAACCAAGTCTTTTATACCCTCCTAATAATTCGCAGAATATTAACCAGAACACGATAATGATATGGGATAGTAATAAGACTGTTGATTCGTTCAAATTACAAATTGCAAATGATTCATTATTCACATCTATTGTTTTTGATACAACAGTAGCTCAACCACCCGTACAATTGAGAATGGGAATATTACAATTAGGACAAAAATATTATTGGAGAGTAAGAGGGAATAACATAAAAGGTGTTGGTGTTTGGTCAGATATCTGGAATTTCAGAGTAAGAACAACAGGTATATACAAAATTTCTCAATCAATCCCTCAAAAATATGAATTATTGCAGAACTTTCCAAATCCCTTTAATCCTACCACAATAATTGAATATAAATTAAAAGAGAAAGGAGAGGTAAAATTAATTTTATATGATATATTAGGCAAGGAAACAATTACATTAATAAATCAATTTCAGGATGCAGGACATTATCAATTCAGATTTAACACATATACCTATAATTTATCAAGCGGAGTTTATTTCTACACTTTAATAGTGAATAATTATTCTGAAACGAAGCGAATGGTGATATTGAAATGAGAATTCCAACCGAAAAGTTGAATGAAGTTTCTCAAGCTAATAATATAGTTGATGTAATCTCACAATACATCCCTGTTAAGAAAAAGGGAAAAACTTTCGTTGCACTTTGTCCATTTCATCCCGATAAAAACCCATCATTGCATATCTCACAAGAAAAACAAGTATTTTTTTGTTTCGGATGTAAGAAGGGGGGAAATGTTTTCAGGTTTGTTCAAGATTATGAGAAGATTTCTTTCAATGAAGCAGTATTAAAATTAGCAGAACGCGTAGGTATAAAAATAGCTTTCAAAAAAGGAGATGTTGATATAAGTAATGAAATAAGTAAATTATATGAAATAAACAAAATAGCAGCAAAATATTTTTACAATAATTTACTGAATATAAAAGGAAGTGAAAAAGATTTTCTTAACGAATACTTTAAAGTTAGAAAAATAAAGAAAAACACAATTGTAAAATTTGGGTTGGGTTATGCATCAAGGGGATGGAATAATTTATCTTCTTATTTTTTAGACAATACAGATTTTACAATTGAAGACTTAAGATTAGCAGGATTAGTTAAAATAAATGAGAAAGGAAGTTTTTATGATACTTTTCGTGGGAGATTAATTTTCCCAATATTTAATGAAAACGATAAAGTAGTTGGATTTGGAGCGAGAAAACTTTTTGAAGATGATGAAATTGAAGGAAAATATATAAACACTCAAGAAACAAAAATATATCAAAAGCGGCAGATTTTATATGGTTTAAATTTCGCTAAAGATAGCATCAGAGCCAAAGATTTTGTTTTAATAGTAGAAGGCTATTTTGACTTAATTTCATTATCTCAAGCAGGGATTAATAATGTTGTAGCTACCAGTGGTACTGCTTTAACATTAGAACAATTGAAATTACTCTCCCGATATACTCAGAATATTATATTGAACTTTGATTCAGATATTGCAGGAGTTAAAGCTTCGAAAGCTGGGATACAACTTATTCTTGAAACGGGAATGAATTTAAATATTATAACATTACCAGAAAATCAGGATCCTGATTCTTTTATTAATATATACGGAAAAGATGAATTCGAAAAATTAATAAATAAAAAAGTATCGTTCATAGATTTTGTCTCGTCTGTATACAAAAAAGAAAATAAATTAAATACTGCAGAAGAAAAAACTGAATTCATCAAGGAAATTATTTCATTCATTGTTAGAATCCCTGATAAAATCAAAAGAGCATTTTATATAAAAGAAATATCTACTAAATATGGATTATATGAGTCTGATTTAAGGGATGAACTTGAAAAGTCAATGAAAACTTATAGAAAAGAAACATCAACCAAATCAGCAAGTAGTTTTATCAATACAAATAAAAAACTAAACAAGGAATCAGAAATACAGAAAGTTGAATCAGATTTAATTGAACTCTTTATACATGGAACCCCTGAAGCAGTTGAATATCTTGTTTATAATGTCGAGCTTGATTTTATAGAAAACGAAATAGTTTATAACATAATTTGCAAATTTTTAGATGAATATACTAACGAAGGTAAAATAGATGTTGCAAAAATCACTAATGATTTAGACGATGAAAAGGCAATACAATTAATAAGTGAAAAATCAGTTCCAAGATATGACCTAAGTGAGTATGATGATTTTGATAGGCATACACTAATTTTTTCTGTAACGAAAAAAAACATAGATTATCTAAAAGCTG
Organism: Ignavibacteria bacterium; assembly: GCA_026417495.1. Lineage (GTDB taxonomy): Bacteria > Bacteroidota > Ignavibacteria > Tepidaquicellales > Tepidaquicellaceae > Tepidaquicella. Next base: position 40,873 of record JAOADD010000076.1, on the reverse strand, counting down.
CAAAAGATTTAATAAAAAAATTCAAAATTGTAAAAATCAGAAAAGAAATAGAAGAGTTAAAGAAAAAGGGGAATCATAATGGGATTTTACAAAAACAAAAGGAAATAAAAGAAATACAAAAATCAGAGGATTAATTTATGATTGAAATTAAAGCTCCCGTGACACTTGTCCTTATAATAGTAAATATAATTATATCTCTTATTACTTTAAGAAATAAAGACAAATACTTTTATGAATTTGCTGAATGGCCCTATAGAATAGTATATGATAGAAGAATTCATCAAATTATTACTTCTGCATTTCTTCATGCAGATTTTTATCATTTGTTCTTTAATATGTATGCATTATACACTTTCGGTTCAATTTTAGAAAACAGATTCATATATAATTTCGGTGAGTTAGATGGAAGTCTATATTTTGCAGCGATATATTTCATAAGTCTAGTAATAGGTTCACTTCTTACAGTATTTTTCAATTTCAAAAATCCAAATTATGTTGCTGTTGGTGCTTCGGGGGCAGTATCAGGAATAATATTTTCATTTATAATTTTTTATCCCAAGTCGACAGTAGGATTCTTTTTTATTCCAATGCCAGCTTATGTTTTTGCTTTTTTATATATTGCAATTTCTATTTACGGAATGAAAAGGAATCTTGGAAATATAGGCCATGAAGCACATATTGGTGGGGCACTTGGAGGAATTTTATCAACCTTTCTATTTATTGATGGGTCTTTCAAATTATTTTTAAGTTATTTTAAATAATTTTTATAAAATTTTTAAGTTTAAATTTATATATAACTAACTGCGCTTTTTCGAAGTAATTTTTTCTATAAACATCAATCCCAGCAGAAATACGTAACTGATAAGGAAAATTAAATACAGGTTTGATTCTGTCCTTAAACCTATAATTGAAAAAAGAAACAAGAAAGTATCATTCAAAAAATGAACTGCACTTTCAATTTTAGGATCTAATATTAACTCATCTTGAGATATAACCATAATTGACCCAACAATAAGAGAAATAATAATAATAACTAATAAAACACTGCTAATTAATTTTACTATTCTGAATGTTTTAATATCCTCCTGAATAAATTTTTCCTGCAAATTAATTCTATCATATAAAGTGTCTTCAAAATTTTTATATACATTCACTTTATAAACTTCTAATATTCCTTTTTCAAAAATATTGTCTATTTTTCCGTTTAGTTTTTCCATTTTCTACACTCCATTTACATTTAATTAGAATTTAAATATTCTAATAATTCCTTCTCTGTAAACAAATTCAGCAACACATCTTTTAGCTTTTCCTTTGCTCTAAAAATTCTATTTTTAACTGTTCCAAGGGGAATATTTAAGATCTCAGAGATCTCATTCAAGGAAAGTTCATTTATGTAATTCATTGTCAAAATGGTTGAATAATGTTCAGGTAATAAATTTAAAAAATCAGAAATAATTTTCTTAACTTCATTACTACTAATAATTTTTTCGGTCTCGTTTTTCCTTAAAGATAAATTGCTAATATACTCATCAAAACTTGTAAATTCATTTCCTTCTCTATAGTGAGAATTATAGATTTCAAATGATTTTATATTAAAATTCTTTAATTTTCTTTTTCTATAAAATTCAACTGTTGTATTATATACTATTTTGTAAAAATATGTTTTAACATTTGCTTCAAAATTAAATTTTTTTTCTCTTAAAGCTCTATAAAATCTTAGAAAAGACTCTTGAAGTGCATCTTCCGCATCCTTTGTATCTTTCAATATCCTGAAACATAAAGAGAAAGACTTATCTTTATTTTCGAATACAAACTCTTTAAACTCAGATAATAACTTATCATTGAATCCTTGTCTAACAGAATTATTATTTCTCTTTATCTTCTTTTTGCTTAACATTTTCTTTTAAATATATTCTGCCATTAACTATATTCACATTTAACTTGTTCTCAGAACTCCCCTTTGTAGCGATCAAAGTTTTCTTATCAGATTTTATAATATTGTCAAAATCAATTCCTTTGGTAGATATCTTACCATTTTCGACATTAAGATTTAAATTTCCTGAATATATTTTTGAGTTTATTAAATAAAACCTTCCATTTGTAATATTTGCAGTAAGATTCTTCAAAGAGTCTGCATCAACTACTAATTTACCATTAACTATAGTTACGTTATAATTTCCTTTTGGCTTTTTTATAGTAATATCTCCATTATTGAGGTTTATTTGAAAATCATTAGTGAGTTTATCTATTAAGATATTCGAGATATCAGAATTGATCTCAATTTGTAAATTTTCTGGGATATAAATTTCAAACTCATCTTTGAAATCTTTACCTATTTTTAAGAAGTCAAATTCACTTATTCTTTCAACTATTTTCACAACTAATTTACTATCGAGAGTATCAATCTTTAACTTCAAAGGTATTATTTCTTTTCCAAGTTCATTTTTTTTAAGAAGTATTGATGTTTTATAGTTCATTTTAACAACTGAATCTTCAGTCTGATATATTTTAAAGTTTCCATCTAAATTATCAAATATTATAGTACTTTTATTGCTTACATCTACACTATATTCATAGGTAAAACTTTTTTTATATTTTTTATTAATAAGGCTACAAGAAGGTAACAGAATAATAGTAAGAGTAAATAAAAAAAGAATTTTTATAATCTTCATTTTCAAATTGTTTAAAGTTCTTTACTTTTTTTTTCTTTATTCTTGATAATAAGATAATAAGTTAGAAACCCTAAACCTAAAAATAATATCAAGAATCCCCCTGTATATCCATCACTCAATTCAAAAACATCATACATTAAGTTAGCCAGAATTATTCCAGCACCTAAAAAAAGCAATATAATTCCAAACTTAAGTCCTCGATATGGATTCTGAGCTTTTTCTTCCTTAAAAAAATTTTTAACTTCATCTGCAGTGAGTCCTTTTTCAATTAACCTCATCCGTTCTCTATGTCTAGTATAAATAGACCAGTAAACAATTAAAGCAGGCAATCCTAATCCGAATATTATTCCCATAATTGGGATTATAGTTTCTGATATATCCATTTTATTTCTCCTTTCTCGGATAGTTCCGTTTTACTTTTCATTTATATTAGACGAAAATTGAAAGTAATAGTTTCATTATGTAAATAACTATTATACTACAAATAAGATATTAATTATTTGTTTTTTAAAAAATTCGAAAATATGTAAGGGATAAAAAATTTGTAATATTATTCTCTAAAATAAATTTTATTCTGTTTCAATAGAAACTTTATTTTCTTTCGAAATTTGTTTTTTCTTCCCTACGTTTTTATCAATATTTTCTTTAGTAATGGATTTTACTTTATTACCCTTACCATTTTTAATTTGTACATCGGGATATTCAAAAATATCATATTTATAATTACGAAGTATAATTCTATCATCCATCTTTGCAACGACATATTCAGGTAATAATGGAATTTTTCCACCTCCACCAGGAGAATCAATTACAAAATATGGAACTGCAAGTCCTGAAATATGTCCTCTTAATTTATCCATTATTTCAAGTCCTTTACTTAAAGGTGTTCTAAAATGATTCGTACCTTTTGTAATATCCGCTTGATAAAGATAATAAGGTTTTACTCTTATTGTAAGCAACTTTTTAAATAACTCTTTAATAGTATCTGCATCATCATTAACACCTTTCATAAGAACAGCTTGATTACCTAATGGTATACCTGCATCCGCTAGCATTGTGCATGCTTTTGAACTTTCTTCGGTTATTTCCGATGGATGGTTAAAGTGAGTATTAATGTAAATTGGATGATATTTCCTGAGCATATTACATAGCTTCTGGGTTATTCTTTGTGGTAATACGCATGGCATACGAGTTCCAATTCTAATAATCTGTATATGTTTTATTTCTCTCAAGCGAATTAAAATCCTTTCCAACATAAAATCAGTAAGCATAAGAGGATCACCACCCGAAAGAATTACATCTGAAATTTCAGTTCTTTTTGAAATATATTCAAATGCTGATTCAAGAGTTTTCATTGAAATTTTAATAGGGTTTCCTACCTTCCTTTTTCTTGTACAAAATCTGCAATATAATCCGCACTGAGAGTTAACTAGAAATAGAACCCTATCTGGGTATCTATGAACAATATTAGGAACGGGGCTCATATTATCTTCATTAAGTGGGTCTTCCTTTGCATTAATATCATCAAGTTCCTTTTCATCAGGAACACATTGTAACCAAATAGGGTCTCCTTTATATTTTATTAATGATAAATAATAAGGATTTATTCTTGCTTGAAAGAACTTGTCCAGCTTTTCAGCGACTTCTCTCTTAAGCCCGAATTTTTCAACAAGCTGATCTACTGTATGTATGCTATTTCGTATCATTTCTTTCCACTGTTCCATAAAATGGATTACTCCTTTTTAATTTTTTATATGTATTTACCATAAATGATAAGGGAATCTCCCTTATCATAAAAATCTTTTATTTCTGTGATTTTATTATAATTATTCTTTTCGTAAAATCTTCTTTCTTTTTCATAAGATGGTTTTCCACTTGTTTCAATTAATATTAAACTTCCACTTTTGCTCTTAATATACTCTTCAATATATTTTATCAATTTAGAGCCAATCCCTTTTGATTGAACAAGTGGATTTACAGCAATCCAATAAAGGTCGTAAGTAGATTTTGTTAATGGTCTAGGACCAATACACACATATCCATTAATAAAACTATTTTCTTCATCTACAAAAATTTCATAATCTTTTTGTTCTGCATTATTCAAATAAATATCTACTAATTCCATTGCAACAGCAATTTCATTTTCATTAAAGTTATTAGTGTCTCTAAGTATTGTTTCAATCTTTTCTCGATCTTCTTTTTTTAATTTCCTAATCATTGAAAAAAATAATTAAGTTCTAAATTTCTTGAATTCTCTCTGCCAGCGTTCCCAAGCGAAATTAATTATGTTTTGTATCAGTTCTTCATAAGACCAACCATATGCTTTTCCACTTCTTGTAAAACCTGTATCTTCATCAACATCTGAAGCAATATCAGGGTTTGGGTTTAATTCCAAAACATAAGGGATATCATTTCTAACTCTGAAGTCAACTCTTGCATAATCAGCAGCTCCTAAAATTGTATAAACTCTTTTTGCTAAATTAGAAATTTTTTCTTCAAGGTCTTTAGAGATATTTTTAGCAGGGCAAACTGCTTTTGTCCCTGCAAATTCAATTGTTTTATACATCCATTTACTATTATAACTAACAATCCTTGGATAATCCTTGGGAAGTTCTGTGAAATCTATTTCAGATAATGGAAATACAATTAAGTCATCCTCAGTATTAATAACATTTCCAACCACACTTACATTAATTTCTCGTCCCTCAATAAATTCTTCAATCAATGCAGGTTGTTTATATTCTTCTACAATATATTCAATTCTACGCTTTAAATGAATTTCATCATGCACAACTGATTCATTTGTTATTCCGATACTTGCATCTTCTCGTGAAGGCTTGACTATTAAAGGAAATTTGTCTTTAATTTTTTCAAAACCATTTTCATTATATCTATTAGGATTTGAACATATATAATGATGAGCAGTAGGTATTTGATAGAAATATAAAATTTCTTTAACTCTTGGTTTATTGAGTGCAAGTCCAAGCGTCAAAGCTCTTGAACCTGTGTAAGGAATTTTTAACAGTTCAAATAAAGATGCTATATTCATTTCTTGTGTTGGGTCACCATCAAGAGATTCACATAAATTAAAAATTATATCTGGTTTATCTTCTTTAAGTTCATTTATTAGTTTATATATATCTAGTGCAACAGGAACAATTTTAGTTTGATGTTGTGATTGAGATAATGCTCTTTGTACTGCTTTCATTTCATCTAGCACCCCATATTCACTCATATCAATTGGTTCTGGTATTGAATCAATATCAGTAACACCATCATCATAAATTTTCCCCTTAGCATATTGCAATGGATCATTATATAAAATATGTACTTTCATATCTTAAATTAAATTATATCTTTTTTTTGCTTCTTCTAATACTGCGTTAATCATTTGATTATAATTCATTCCCGCAACACGGGCAGCTTTTGGGAAGCAAGAATTATCTTCAGGATCTGGTAAAATACCAGGTAATGGATTCACTTCAATAACATTAGGAATATTATTTACATCTAATCTTATATCAATTCTTGCCCAGTCTCTCAATCTTAATTTTTGAAAAGTTTCAATTGCTACTTTTTCTATTGCTTTATAAGTAACATCATCAACTTCAGCAGGACATTTGAATATATCAAGTTTATTTTCTCTTGTATCAAAGAACCATTTTACTTCATAAGAATAAATTTTATTGAAATCACTTGGAACTTCATCAAGGTTAATCTCTATAATTGGTAAAACTTTAACATTCTCTCCATTACCTAACATTGCAACAGTAAATTCTTTTCCTTTGATAAAATCTTCGATTAATGCTGGTTGTTTATATATTTCCTTAATCCTTTCAACCTCTCTTTTCAATTCTATCTCATTATTAACAACAGATGAATTATAAATACCTTTTGAAGAACCTTCATGTAAAGGTTTTACAAATTTAGGAAATTTTTTTACTTGATTTTCAAATTTACCATTTACAATTAGAAAATCTGGATTTGGAATTCTATAATAAGAGAGAATTTCTTTACATCTTGATTTGTCATGACAAATACCAATGGTAATTGAATCACTACCTGTATAAGGAATATTTAACATTTCAAGAATTGAGGGAATTTGTGATTCTCTTGATGCTCCATAAAATCCTTCCGCAACATTAAATACAATATTTGGTTTAGTATTTCTAATTTTAATGTATGCATTCTCATCTGCTTCAATTAATACAACATTATTATTATATTCTTCCAATGCATTTTTAATTGCTTCAATGGTTTCCATACTATCCCATTCAGCATAAGTATCATCTATTCTCTCGGGATAATTTATTAATATGCTCTCATTTATGTATTTAGAAATAGATGTATCTATCTTTCTTACTTTTTCTTCTTCTTTCTTTACATTATATGTTAAAGCAACTAACATTTTAAAAATATCACTCAAAATTTTTTCACAAATATAACATTTAAAATATAAATGTCAATAAGGTCATTACATAAAAAAATTTTTTTATTGTTTAAATATTGTTTCATTACAAAATCCTTCAAAGAATTTTTATTATAGAAAACATTTTTTCAAAATTAATTATTTATGTATTACAAAAAATTTTTATTAGACTTATATTTGTTATAAAAAATAATAGTTCATAAGTGAAAATTTCCGACATTAAACAAGATTGTAGATTCTTTAAAGGAGATATACCTTGTAAGCCCTCTAAAATACACGGTGTTCTGTGTACTGATTGTAAATATTATGATAAAATTAAAGAGAAAATATTAATCATTAAACTTGCTGCTGCAGGTGATGTACTTCGCACAACACCTTTACTTTATCCATTAAATAAAAAATATCCTGAATCATACATTATTTGGTTGACAAACTTTTCTGAATTAGTTCCACAAAAAAAATTTGATTTAAATTTTAAAAATAAAACAATTGGAGTAGATACTATTTTCGAATATAATTTAAATAATGTTCTATTTTTAAAAGAAATTGAATTCGATGTTATTATTAATCTAGATAAAGATAACGAAGCAATTGCTCTTACTAAATCTATAAAATCAAAAGAGAAATATGGTTTTACATTAGAAGATAGATTTTGTTATCCTGTAAATAAATTTGCAGATGGAAAATACTTAACTGGCACTTTTGATTTTATTTCAAAACAAAATAAAAAAAGTTATCTTGAGGAAATATTTGAAATATGTGGTTTCAAATTTAACAAAGAAAAATACATTCTTGATAAGGATACAATTCTTAAAGAAGAATGGAATATAGACAAAACAAAAATAATTGTCGGCTTAAATACAGGTTGCGGTGCAAGATGGATTTCAAGAGAATGGAAAGAAGAATACTGGATTAAACTTGTAAATTTACTAAACGAAGAGAACTTTGAAGTAATACTATTGGGTGGTCCTCAGGAGCATTCAAAAAATTTAAGAATTAAAGAGAGAACAAAGGCTAAATATTTCGGTAATTTTGAATTAAAAAAATTTATTGACCTTGTTGATAATTGCAATATAATAGTTACACAAGTAACAATGGCATTACATATTGCAATAGCATTAGAAAAATATGTTGTCCTAATGAACAATATATTCAACCCAAACGAATTTGAATTATATGATAATGGGGTTATAATAATGCCCGATAGAGAGTGTAGGTGTTACTACAGTCCTGTTTGTACAAATCAAGAATATAACTGCATGGATTTCTTACCCGCAGAGAAAATATTTAATGCAATTTTAGATTACCGTAAAAGCAAGAATAAATGAAAATAATTTATATTGGCACTGCTTACCCAATGAGAGGTGGTATTGCACATTTCAATACAATTCTTTTTAATTATTTAGCCAAAGATAATGATGTAAAAATATATTCTTTTAAAAGACAATATCCCGAATTTTTATTCCCTGGTAAGACTCAATATGAAACCGAAGAACCCACACTGAAAATACCAACAGATAAAAATATTATTTCTATAGACTCTATAAATCCTTTTAATTGGATAAAATATGGTTTGAAGATAAGAAAGGAAAAACCAGATTTGTTAATTCTGAAGTATTGGATACCTTTTTTTGCACCTTGTTATTTTACAATTTGTCTAATTGCAAAAGTATTTAGAAGAACAAATGTTTTATTTATTTGCGATAATGTAATTCCACATGAAAAAAGAATCGGAGATAAATTATTGACAAAAATTGCTTTTTCCATAGTAGACTACTTTATTGTGATGTCAAAAACCGTGGAAGAAGATTTAATAAAAGTAAATAAGAAGAGAAAACCTTATCTTCTTACTCCGCATCCAATTTATAATCACTTTGGTGATAAAGTAACAAAAGAAGAAGCAAAAAATTTTATACTAGAAAAATATAATTTTGATTTTAGAAATAAGAAATTAATTCTATTCTTTGGTTATATAAGAAGATATAAAGGTTTGTTGTATCTACTTGAAGCAATGCACAATTTAAAAACTAATACTGATATAAATTTACTTGTAGCAGGAGAATTCTATGAAGATTCAACACCATATATTGAAAAAATTAAGAGTCATAGCTTAGATGACCGCGTAAAATTAATAAATGAATTTATTCCTGATTGTAATGTAAGATATCTATTCTCTGCATGCGATTGTTTAGTATTACCTTATTCTAATGCAACTCAAAGTGGAATAGTTCAAATTGCATATTATTATGATAAACCAGTAATTGTAACAAATGTAGGGGGTCTGTCAGAAGTTGTAATTAATGAGAAAACAGGATTAATCGTTGAATCTGAAAACCCAAAATTAATTTCTGATGCTATATTAAAATTCTACAATGAAAATTTAGAAAATTCTCTTGTCGAAAATATCAAAGTGGAAAAAACAAAATATTCATGGGAATATTTTGTGTACAATTTATATAAACTAATAAAGGATAAAGATGCAATATGATCCTATAAAAGATATTTTTGGTAGAATTGTTTCAAAAAATATATTTCTAAGAAAAATCTTCTACTTTTTACTTGATTTATTATTTTTAAGAACATGGTATGTCAAAAGAGAAATAAAAAATTTGTTTAAAAAGAGTTCAAGTTTAAAAATCCTTGATGCAGGAACTGGATTTGGACAATATACATATTTTTTGGCAAAATATTTTAAGGACTCTACAATCAAGGCAGTAGATATAAAAGAAGAACAAATAAAAGACTGCAAGTATTTTTTCAAAAAATTAGGAATGGATAATGTATCTTTCGAATATGCAGACCTCAGGAAAATAAACTCACAAAACGAATTTGATTTAATCATTTCTGTTGATGTGATGGAACATATTGTCGAAGATCAATTGGTATTTAATAATTTTTCTAAAGCATTGAAAATTGGAGGTTATCTTCTAATCAATACCCCTTCTGATAAAGGTGGGAGTGATGTCCATACAGAAGGAGATAGAAGTTTTATAGAAGAACATGCAAGAGATGGTTATTCTATTGAAGATTTGAAAAGCAAATTAAAAAATTCTGGCTTAAATATTGTCAATTATAAATATTCTTATGGAAAGTTCGGTAGATTATATTGGTTATTAGGTATGAAATACCCAATTTCACTCGTAGGAATTTCTAAATTATTTATGATTTTTCTCCCATTCTATTATTTAATCACATTCATTCCAATAATTCTTTTCATGGTACTTGATTTCTACTCACAAAATAATAGTGGTTCTGGACTGGTAGTAATAGCAAAAAAGTTATAATATTCTTCTATATCTTATTATATGCCATAAAAATTTTAACCCCAATTTAATATGATTTAGTACCACGTGTATAGGATTGAAATAATTATTCAATATTTTAAATCTTTCTAATAACGATTTAATAGTATTTTTTCTAGAGTATCCTCCTAGTTGAAATTTGCATAATATTCTACTTGTATTAAATATATGCTTACTATTTTTAAGCACTCTAATAATCCAATCAATGTCTGAACAATAAATATACTTTAAATCATAATCAACAGAGACATCCTTCTTCACGATTAATGATTGATGTGTAATTATCATTCCATCAATCATATTTTTCCAAGAGAGTTCTGGTGGTGGTCTTTTCAGTTTGCGCTTACCATAACTTGTTCCCTCTCTATCAACTAATTCAGTATCTCCATAATACACATCAGCATTGCTTTCTTTTTCGAATATCTCGTTCAAAACATTATTGTCAAAGATTTCATCACCAGCATTAATAAACCAATAATACTCACCAGAAGCAAGCTTCATACCTTTGTTCATAGCATCGTAAATTCCTTTATCTGATTCACTAATCCATTTATTAATAACATCTAAATTGTTTTGAATAACCTCAAGAGTGCTATCTGTAGAACCACCATCGATAACTATATATTCAAAATTCGAATAATTTAATCTTCTAATACTATCAATGGTTTTAATTAAATTATCTTTATTATTATAAACAACAGTTATAATACTAACTTTGGGTTTATTTACCATAAATATCTTTATAAAGTTTATAGGTTTCTTCAGCACACTTATTCCAGCTGAAAATCTTTGCTCTTTGAAAACCCAACTCAATCATTTTTTTCTGTAAATACTCATCTTGTAATATTAATTCAAGCTTTGATTTTAATTCTTCATCATTATTAGGAGTAAAAAGTATAACAGCATCTCCACCAATTTCAGGTAATGAACTTTTATTACTTGCAATGACTGGAGTTCCTAAACTCATTGCTTCTACAAGCGGAATTCCAAAACCTTCATAATATGATGGATAAACTAATACTGAAGCTCTTTTATATTCTTCAGCAAGAGTATTGTAATTCCCTACTTTGTGAACAATTTTAGAAGATAAATTAAGTTCTTTAAGGTACTTTTTTTCCTTTCTGGAAAAAGGTTTACCACCAAAACATTTAATAATGTAATTTTTCTTTAAAAACTCTGACTTATTATATGCTTTGAGCAATACATCAAAGTTTTTATAAAGGTATCTTTCTCCCACAAATAGAATAAAATTTTCTTTTTGTATATTATTTTTAAATTCTTTGTTTTCTAAATAATCCTCAAAAGAATTACCATGATATATTACTTTTATTTTCCCTTCTAAATCATAACCATAAAAGTTTAATAGATCATTCTTAGTAGAATTTGAAACACATATAACAGCATCTGCATTTAATACTGCTTTTTTCTTGTTTTCAATTGTATTATCAAGTTTTGAAAAATATTGTGGATAATGTTCATGGGTAAAATCATGTACAGTAACAATTCTCTTTTTACCAGGTAATTTTATATAGTTATTATAATAGGTTTGATGCAAAATATCATATTCTAGTTTCTTTCTATAAATTTCGAAAATTGGTTTCTGAAGTTTAGTAATTAAAAATTTTGTTTTCGGGATGAAAGGAATTTTTTTACTTAACCCTATAGTATCAATTTTTTTCTCAAGTCCATATTCATTAATATTTAACCCCATATATAATAAAATAGAAATGTCATTAAACTTTGCAATTCTCATTATTAATTCAGAGAAATATCTTGTAATTCCTCCATATCTTTGCATAGAAAAAGCCTCAAAATCATATAGTATTTTAATCATATCTTTTTTAACACAATTGAAATATTTCCAAAAGATTTATTAGATTCAAAACCTTCAGGAACAGTTTCAAGTAGACTGAAACCTGCATAAAGATTAATTAACGAATTCAAAATAAAATTTTTAAAATTATCACCAGGATATTTTTTCAAAATGTCTATTATTTTATCATACTTGCCATTTTTTCTTTCCCAAAAAATGTCCTTGTGAAGAATTTCAACACCTTTTAAACTATCTAATATTTTTTCAAGATTAACTTCATCAAATCTATATTGGAAGAAAGTTTTTCTACCATTTTTGTATTGATGCGAATAAATATCATAGTCAATCCATTCCTCAATATAATTATTTGAAACAGGAAAAGTTAAATATAAAATACCACCATGTTTTGTTACTCTAATCATTTCATTAATAGCTACATCGAATTTCTGGTAAATATGCTCAATTACACTAATTGAATAAACTAAATCAAATGTATTATCTTCAAATGACAATTTAGTAGCGTCTTCTATTTTAAATTTTAAATTATTGGATTCTTTTATATAATATTTTTCATCCTCATTTATGTCAGTTTTTAATACATAATATTGTTTTGAAAGAATATAAGATAAAATAAACGGTGATGATACATCTAAAATTTTAATTTCTTTATTTATTCCATATTTTGACAGGAACTTAAGAAGATAACTAAACTCAACATATCTTGTTGTCTCAACTGGTTTGAAAAAAATTTTCACTGCTGTTCTTAATTTCATTTTGCCTAATACAGAATAAATTCTGAGCAGTAATTTAATCTTATCCCAAAATGTAACTTTCATATAGTAAATATTTTATCGTACATTTTTTCTAAAGAATAATACCAAATTAAGATATTGGTCAATTTTTGAATTTATATCTTCTGAAATCTTCAGGAAATAAATGATAGAAAGGAAAATTATTGATATAATAATACTGCGTATTAAAATATCCACAACTAAATTTATCATGAAAGGAATAGAAATACCGATAATGTAAACAAAAGCACCCGTAATTAAAACTATAAGGTGTTTTAAGCTTAATATTGAGATGTTATATTTTCTTTTAAGAAATATTAATTTTAAGGTATTGAAAAGTGTATAGGAAACCAAAATAGCTAATGCAGCTCCAATACTTCCATATAATGATATAAATAAAATATTAAATAATACGCTCGAGACAAGTAAAATAAAATTAAATAAACTATCATATTTATAGTTTGGGGAATTTGATATTACTTCCGAACTCAAACTAAAAGCAGCATCAAAAACATAAGCAAGCCCTATTAAATAAAAAATAATAAAATTGTCTATAAATTCAGGTTTGTTTCTAAGCATATATAACAAATTTTTCTCATTCACCACAATACCGATATAAATTAACATACCAATTGATAATAGAATTAAAGAAGTTTTCTTGTAAATTGCATTAATCTCTTTGATATTTTTTTCTTTCCATAAATTTGCAATTATAGGAACCGTAATTTTTGCAAGACTTCTATTGGGAACATTAATAACTGTTGCTATATAAAGAAAGGTAAAATAAACACCAACTATGGAAAGGTTTATCATTGAACCAAGTATTAATCCATCTACTCTAGTACCAATTAATAAAGAAGCACTGGATAAAAGTGTAAAACCTCCATATTTTAAAATCTCTATTAATTTATCTTTTTTTATATAACTAAAATTCAGATAAAAATAATACTCCTTAGATATAAATAATTGAATCAGAATAAGCAAAGCACAAAGGAAATAACTAATTAAATAAGAATATACAAAAGTATTGAAGTCTATTAATTTTAACGAATAAATCAAAATAAATATCGTTGTAAAAATTCTAATTCCTACCTCTCTCATTAAAGTTGAGAATACAGTTCTAAATATTGCTCTGGCAAGTGCTTCAAGTACATTAAAAAAAACCGTCACCATAGAAAGCGGTATAAGGAAATAATAATAATCGAGAAAAAGGCTTGAATTATCCTTATAAGCTTCTACTATTAAAGGTTTAAATACAATGTATAATAATGTTGTAAGAGCGAATCCAGATAAAAGTACCGAAATAATTATTGTTATAAATCCATTGTGTTTTTTATCACTTGTTCTAAAAAATGGGAAAAATCTTGTTATAGCATTAACAATTCCCACTTGCGATAATTGTGCATAAATTACTGAAGCACTTATTAATAGTTGGACAAGACCAAATTGTTCAGTAGTAAAAAATGCTGGAAATAGTAAGACTACATTTACATACCCAATTATTACACCTAAATAAGAAAGAATTGTATTCCTTACACTTTGTTTTTCAACTATACCCAATAATAAATTATTTAGTTATAATTATAATTTATTAAAATAATCATTCAGTCTTAATTAATATATTCATTAAGATATTTAAAAAATATGATGCAAATATATCTTTTGTGTTATGAATTATTACCAAAATGTATTTGTGCTGATGAGACTTATTAACTTTTTCTAATTACAAATTTGAGGATATTAAGAGTTATCAATGTAATCTTTTAACATCTTAAGAATGTTGATAGCTTCAATTGGGGTGATATTATTTATGTCTATTTTTCTCAATTGCTCTCTAATTTTTTCATCTAATGTAAATTCAAACAAACTAATTTGTAATTCATCATTTTTTATTTTTCTTGCTTCTTTTTCCTCAAAAGAACGTAAGATTTCTTTTGCTCTATTAGTAACAAATTCCGGTAAACCTGCCATTTTTGCAACTTCAATACCATAACTATGGTCAGCATATCCAGGGGTAATTTTTCTTAAAAATATAATTTTATCTTTAAATTCCTTAACTTCCACTCTATAATTCTTTATCCTTGGATACATACTAGCAAGTACATTTAACTCATGGTAATGTGTCGCAAATAATGTTTTTGCTCGAACAGAAGGATTTTCATGTAAATATTCTGTTATTGCCCATGCTATTGAAATCCCATCGTATGTACTCGTCCCTCTCCCAATTTCATCCAGTAATATTAGTGATCTTTGAGTGGCATTATTCAAAATATTTGCTGCTTCATTCATTTCGACTAAGAATGTACTTTCACCTTTTGCTATGTTATCTGAAGCACCAACTCTCGTAAATATCTTATCTACAATTCCTATCTTGGCTGACTCTGCAGGTACAAAACAACCTATCTGTGCTAGTAAAACAATTAAGCCCGTTTGCCTTAGATAACTTGACTTACCACTCATATTTGGACCTGTTAGTATAATAATTTGATTTTCGTTTGTATCTAATAGTGTATCATTTGCAATATACTTTTCGCCTGCGGGTAAAAGTTGTTCAATTACAGGATGTCTACCATTTATTATGTGAATAGTATCTGACTCATTTATCTGAGGTTTTGTATATCTATAATTCTCAGCTACTTCTGCAAAACCAGCCAAAACATCTATTGCTGCAATAACGGAAGCATTACCTTGAATTTCTTCTGTATAATTCAAGATAAATTGCCTCAAATCATTAAAGATTTTGTTTTCAAGTATAGTGATTCGTTCTTCTGCGTTAAAAATTTTATCTTCATAAACTTTCAACTCTTCCGTTATGAACCTTTCTGAATTTACAAGGGTTTGCTTTCTGATATAATCAGATGGAACTTTATCAAGATTAGGTTTAGTTATTTCTATGTAGTAACCAAAAACTTTATTATAATCAACTTTTAATGAATTAATCCCTGTCCGCTTTCTTTCTTTACTTTGAAAATTTTCAATCCAGACTTTTCCATTTAAATGTATATCTTTTAACTCATCTAATTCACTATTATAACCCTTATTAATAATCCCATAAGTATCATTACCTTCAAGATAATTTTCATTCAATACTAATTCTATTTCTTTTATCAATTCAGGTAATTCAACTAATTTTTCCCTTAACGCTTTTACAGATTCAGATTCTAAATTCACAAGCAATAATTTTAAGTCAGATATTTTCTTAATAGAAGTTTTTAATAATAAAATATCTCTTGGTACTGCTTTTCCCGTTGCAATTTTAGATATTAATCGCTCAAGATCTGCTATAGATTTAAGTGTATCCCTAATTTTCTTTCGAGAATTTTTATTGTTACAAAAATCCTCTACTGCTTCTAATCTCTTTTCAATTTGTTGTTTTACTTTTAGTGGACGAGAAAGCCAACGCTTAAGCAATCGTCCCCCCATTGCTGTATTGGTTTTGTCAATAATTGATATAAGGGTACCTTCCCTGCCACCCTCATGAATTGATGTAGTAATTTCAAGGTTGCGCTTGGTCGCTGGATCCAGAATAATATAATCGGTAAAGTCATACTTATATATTCTATTAATATGTATTAAATTATTTTTCTGAGTTTCATTTAAATAATTAATTATGCATCCTGCAGCAATAATCCCATATTCCATATTATCAATTCCAAAACCTTTTAGAGAGTGTGTATTAAACTTATTTGTAAGTAATTCCCTCGCATAATCAAGATTGAAGACCCAATCATCGATTTTTGTGAAAATATATTTTGGCAATGTTTGATTGAGAAACTCAGACTCTTGAATTTTTAATAGTCTAAATATTTTATCCTTATCTCGTTTAGGAATTAAAATTTCTCCTGGAGATATTACATCAATTTGTTCTTTTAATTGATTTATTTTTATTTCTGCAACAGCAAATTCACCAGTAGTGATATCACAAAAAGAGAATCCACAATTATCATCTTTTAAGTATAGAGCGAGTAAATAATTATTCGATTTATGATTTAAGATTTTTTCTGAAAATGTAGCTCCAGGGGTAACCACCTCAATAACATCTCTTTTAACAATTCCTTTTGCAAATTTGGGATCTTCAAGTTGCTCACAAACAGCAACCCTATAACCTGCTTTAATTAATTTGGGAAGATAATTGTCTAAAGCATGATGTGGAAAACCTGCCAGTGGTACTTCAGCTGCGGAACCTGATGCTCGTTTTGTCAATGTTATACCCAGTACCTTTGAGGTAATAATTGCATCTTCTTCAAATGTTTCAAAAAAGTCACCCATCCTGAAAAGTAAAATCATTTCGGGATATTTTTCTTTAATCTTCCTATATTGTTGCATCAAAGGTGTTTCCTGTCCAGGCATTCTCACTAATAATTTTTTATTTTATTTTTCAAATATTTATTCAATAATTCTCTTGCTCTAAAAAGGTGTGCTTTCACTGTTCCCAATGGTATATTTAATTTCTTTGATATCTCATAATAGTTCAAGTCATATTTATGTCTTAAAATGATAATATCTTTATATTTTTTCGGTAAATTATCAATTGCTTTCTCAAGTATTTTTTCCTTTTGAATTTCAATTAACCTTCTGTCAGGTATAAAACTATCATCTGCAATTTCATACTTTATCTCATTATCTTCTAATTTAATTTCTTTATCTAGTGTATATGTAATAAGTTTTCTTTTCCTAATATAATCTATACAAATGTTTGTTGCAATTTTATAAATCCAGGTTGAAAAAGCAAACTCTTTATTAAATTTATGTAATGAATTAAATGCTCTCACAAATGTATCTTGAATTAAATCTTCTATATCATCTCTTTCATGAATCATTTTCCTTATCAAATTATTAATTGAATTATAGTATTTTTTGACCAATTTATCAAAACTTACTTTCTTACCTTTCAAAACTTCATCGATTAATGCAATATCCTCATTATAAGATTTTATCTTTTTATTATTTAACATCACAGAGAAAATTTCTACTCAAAAATGAAGAAATAATATATTCAAATGGAAATCTTTACACGAAGGTAAATAAACTCTAATTAAATTAAGAAATTAAATGACAATTCTAAAGGATAAATAATATTGTTAACTAATCTTTAATTTTTCAGTAATATTAATTAAATTATAGGATATGATAAAAAAGGAACAAAAAATTAAAATTATTACTTTAGGATGTCATAAGAATTTTGTTGATTCAGAACAACTTGCAACTCTAATCGAAAATAAAAAAGCAAAAATAATTCACAGCGGTCAATATGCTGATGTACTTATTATTAATACTTGTGGCTTTATTGAAGATGCAAAAAAAGAATCCTTAGAAGAGATTTTCAAAGCAATAGAAGCAAAAAAAGAAGGCAAAATTAAAAAAATATTTGTCATCGGTTGCTTATCTCAAAGATATAAAAAAGAATTAAAGCAACAAATACCAGAAATAGACAATTTTTTTGGAGTAACAAGTCGAGAAAAGAATCTCAAAGAAATAATAAAGTCACTAAATTTAGAATACAGAGAAAATCTAATCGGGGAGAGAAATCCTGTCCCAAGGAATCACTTTGCATTCCTGAAGATATCCGACGGATGTAATAACCCATGTTCTTTTTGCGCTATCCCATTAATAAAAGGAAAGTATAAATCAAAACCACTTAGAAAAATAATTTACGAAGCAGAATCACTTGTAAATAAGGGGGTAAAGGAAATAATTCTTATTGCACAGGATACAACATATTGGGGATTAGATTTGTATGGTAAAAGAAAATTAGCTACTCTTTTAAATAAGCTATCAAAGATTAATGGTGTTGAATGGATAAGAATAATGTATACCTATCCTGCAAGGTTTCCACTTGATATAATTGAAGTAATTAAGGATAATTCAAATATATGTAAATATATTGACATACCAATACAACATATCTCTGATAAGATACTAAAATCAATGCGTAGGGGAATAACTAAAAAAGGAACAATAAAACTGCTTGAAACAATTAAAAATAAAATACCTGATATATGTTTGCGAACAACTGTTATAGTAGGTTATCCATTAGAAACTGAAAAAGAATACAAAGAATTATATGAATTCATAAAGCAATTTAAGTTTAACCGTTTAGGTGTATTTACTTATTCAAAAGAAGAAAATACATTAGCTTATAAACTAAAAGATACAGTTCCACAAAAGGAAAAAGTTCTTCGTCAAGAAAGTATTTATAAACTTCAAAAAGAAATATCATTAAATTTAAATAAAAATCTAATTGGAAAAAGTCTTAAAGTTTTAATAGATAGTAAATCAGCTGAAACATACATCGGTAGAACTTATATGGATGCACCTGAAGTCGATCAAGAAGTTTATGTATCAAGTGCGAAAAAGTTAACTATTGGAAACTTTTATAATGTTCTCATTAAAGATGCAGAAGAATATGATTTATTTGGAGATACCTAAATGAATTGTTTATTTCAAAAAAAATTGATTTTATTAATTTTAAACTATCATATAAAATGAGAAGGATAAAAATAATAACATTTCTTATAATTATATTAATAAAAACAAATCTACTACTATCTCAATATGAAGGGAAACAAACCGAATTATTCCAGGAACAATATTATTTTATAGACCCACTGGTATTTTATGTAAAAGATAGTTCTAAAGCAAGAATAGATATTTACGTTGAAATTCCATTAGCTACTTTGCAATTTAAAAAAAATCAGAACACTCAGAAATTTGATGCTAATTTTGATTTCTTAGTTACGATAACTAATTCAAATAATGAAATTGTAATTAATAATAATATCCCTGAAACTATTTCAAGGACTCCAGAAGAACAAAAATCAATAAATGAAGAATCGGAATATAGAATTAAGACCTTTTATTTATTACCTGATACTTATAAAATATTGACCACACTAAGGGATAGAAATAATTATAAGGAATATAAAATTGAAAAGGTTGTTTTTGTACCAAATTTCAATTTGGAAGATATTTCAATGAGTTCCATTATGCTATTATCAGATTTTACAACCGATTCTCTTGGAAGAAAGATAATTTATCCACTGGTTACCAATAATGTAAGTGATTTAAAAGATATATATATATTCTTCGAAATTTATAATAATTCTGAAAATACATTCCCTATCTCAATAAATTATAAAATTTTAAATGAGAAAGACTTATCAGTCAAGACAGGAAGTTTTAGTTATGTAATTACACCAGGGACAAACCAGAAAATTGATAAACTCAATCCTTATGATTACACAATTGGGAATTACAAACTTCAATTATACAGTAATGTATATCCAACACTATCAAGTGAAAAAGATTTTACTTATAGATGGACTGAACTACCAATGACAATAGATGATTTAGACAAGGCAATAAATCAGATGATATACATAGCAACTAACGATGAATTGTCATATATAAGAAATGCACCATCTCAAGCAGAAAAGGAACGTAGATTTCTTGAATTTTGGAAATCAAAAGATCCAAATCCTAAATCACCTAAAAATGAAGTAATGATTGAATACTATAATAGAGTAAAAATTGCAAATGAAAAATTTTCAAACTATGCTGTTGAAGGGTATAGAACTGATATGGGTATGGTTTATATAATATATGGTCCCCCCTCAAATGTTGAAAGGCATCCTTTTGATGATTATTCAAGACCTTATGAGATATGGGAATATTATGATATGAATAAACAATTTATATTCGTTGATTATACAGGTTTTGGGGATTATAGATTAATTACTCCTATATGGGATAAAAGGTTTAAAATGCGTTAATTTAATCGCATTCTTTTATTTAAATATCTTAAAAGACTAACATCAAAAGGAGTAGATGTAGTCAATAATTCATAATCAATGTTATTTTTAATACATTGGTTTCTATATTCAGATATAAAATTTTCTACAAATTTATCGTATGAATCTTTTATTTGGGAAGGTTGAACATAAATTTCTTCACCTGTCTCCATATCTTTTAAATATGCAATATCATCAAAAAGGAAATTTTTTTCTGCAACATCTAAAACCTGAAAGACAATTACTTCATTTTTGTCATATCTGAAATGTTTAAAACAATTGATAACTTCGGATTGATTATCTAAAAAATCACTGATAATAATTATTAAACCTCGTCTTTTAATTTTTTCTGCAATTGCATTTAAACTATTTAATGTATTTGTTTTTGAAGATGGTTTTAGGTTTTGTAATTCTTTTAAAATTAACTGCAAATTTGCTTTTGTTGAATGGGGGGGAATATATGTCCTTATTTTTTCATCATAAGTTACAAGTGAAACAGCATCTCTTTGTAATATCATTAGATATGCAAGCGAAGCAGCTATGTAAGAAGCATATTCCAACTTTGATAATTCATCTGATAAATTTTCTGAATTATTTTTTTTAAAGAACTTATTCTTTCTTTTTGAATAAGAATTCTTCGATGAAAAACTCATTGAACGGCTTATATCTAAAAGTATATATGCTTTCAGATTTGTTTCCTCTTCATATTGTTTAATATAATATCTATCAGTGCGAGCTAATAATTTCCAATCTAGATATCTTAAATCATCTCCTGGCGTATATTGTCTGTGTTCTGCGAATTCTACACTGAAGCCATGATATGGTGATTTGTGTAATCCTGCAATAAATCCTTGTACAACGAATTTTGCTTTCAATTCAATATTAGATAACCTTGCAACAACCGAGGGTATAAGAAATCTTCTATAATCTGAAGTCTGCATCATTATTAATTTGATGGTGGTGGATTTTTCTTTTTATCCTTTGCATCTTTTTTATCACCTTTATTATTACCTGTTGTATCTTTTGAATTACCTTTTTTAGTACTATCTTCGCTTCCCCCTGTTACTTTTGTGTCTTTTTCTTTTAATAATTCATCTAAATTAAACTTACCTTCTAAACTTTTAAGCATTAAATCAGCAGACTCAGATAATCTATCCCCTTCAGTATCTTTTGGATATTTTTCAAGAAATCTTTTGTATGCTGCTATTGCATTAAGTGTATCTCGTAAGCTCGAATCATAAGTAAACGCAATCATAAAAAGAGCATTTCTTTCATCTTTCGTATTGGGGTATTTTTTAGCAATGTTTTCATATACTTTTATAACTTCTTTATATTCATTCAAATCAGTATAAATTCTTGCTATTTCATAAAAAGCATCAATAACCTTAGATGAGTCTGGATATTTATTAATGAATTCATTATAGAGTTCAACTGCTTCTAATTTCAGTTCTTTGCTATTCAAAGCTTGAGCACTATCGAGCATTTTTTTTGCACTCATTAATAAATCTGACTTTTCTACACTTTTATCACCACAGCTAAAATAAAAAACTGTTAAAATAATTAAGATAATAACTTTAAAAAATTTCATATTTTATCTTAAATTAAATTTATAATTATATTAATTTATAGAAAAATCTAATAAAAATTAATGATAAAACTGAATCTGAATGAAAATTTCATTTCCCGTATATGGGAAAATAAATCATATTACGATAATCTTGAAACAATAGATGGTCAAAAAATTAAAGTTATATCAACAGGAATAAGAAATAAAGATGAAGGACCTGATTATACTAATGCAACAATAAAAATAAACAATTATTTATATACAGGTGATGTTGAGATACATAAAACTTTAAAGGATTGGTTTAATCACAAACATAAAAATAGGGGAAAATATGACAAAGTAATATTACAAATTGTAATGTGGGATAGCGATATTGAAGATAGGTATATTGCAGAATATAAAAATTTTAAAAAAATACCAACTGTAATACTTTCAAAGTATTTAACAAAGTCTATACACGCAATATGGCGCGAAATAATAGACAATCCATCAAAAGAATTCAGAATACCTTGTTATGAAGACAATAAGAAAATTGAAGCAGATAAGAAAATTTATATTCTTGAAAATATAGGTTTAAAAAGATTCCACTATCGAGCAAAAAGAATAAGAGATAGATATGAGACATTAAACAATAAACTTGTAAACAATACTATTTGGAAACAGTTATTAATGGAATTTGTATTTGAAGCATTAGGTTTTTCCAAAAATAAAAATCAATTTCTGAAATTAGCAAAATATATATTACTTGATGAAATAATAGATAAAAACTTTTCCGAAATAGAAATAAGTGCTTTACTTTACGGAACTGCTGGTTTTTTGAGTAATAATAATTTTAAAGATGAATATCCAAAAACATTAAAGCATATATGGGAAAATAAATTAAAAGAATACAATCATAATATTATGGATTTTTCTGAATGGAATTTTTTTCGATTAAGGCCTCTGAATTTTCCCACTCTGAGAATTGCATACGCATCAGGTTTCATAAATTCAATAATAAATGATAATTTTTTTGAAAAGCTTGTTATTTGTTTTATACGAAAAACAAATCTAATCAAGAACTTATCATCTCTTTTTCAAAATGTAAGAATTGATTCTTACTGGAACTACAATTACAATTTTGATAAACCTTCTAAAATAAAAATTAATCCAATTGGAAAGCAACGAATCAATGATATAATCGTAAATGTAGTAATGCCACTAATATTTCAATATTCATTATTTCAACCTAATGAAGAAGTTTGTAATCTAATTCTAGAAATTTACTGCAAAATGAAAGAAATGTCAAAAAATGAAATAAGCAAAGCTATGGAAAAACAATTACACATTAAAATTAAAAAAGTAGTAGAGAGCCAGGGAGCTATACATCTTCATAATTTTTATTGCGTAAAAGGAAAATGTGACTTCTGCAATATAGGCAAAAACTTGTTTGTTAAAGAAAAAGAAATAGATTATTTAAAAATTATATTATATTAATTAGTCTCTTTGAGTCATACGAACTATTTCCCTAACTTCTTTATTAATAGTTAAGAAGGGTAAAAGATTAACACTTATTGGAATTGTAACCCGCCAGTTTGTTTCATTTTGAATAGCTGGATAATTTATTCTAAATCTTCTGTTTTTAAAATAATTAAAATATTCTTTGTTTAATGACAACCACTCATTCAAAAGATGGATTGAAAAAATTGATCTAGCTTCTAATGATTTTGTCAATGCTTTTTTAACAAACTCAGTATCATATTCATCCTTATCTAAATTTACATACTTTTTAAACTTATCCTTCTCATTGTATGAATCAAGATACTGACAGATTATATCTTGAATTTCATGCTCTTGCCTTTGCATTACATTACAAAGTACTTCAATACTATTTATTTCACTTTTCCATAATAATCTTTTCTCAGTTATATGTTCACTATCAAATAATTTATCTAGAATATTTTTATAATTTTCACCTGTTATATTTCTATACATACATAATCGTTTAAATAATTCTGCATCTATTGTACCTGCTTCTTCCAACCACCAAACAATAAAATTGCTGGAATCATGAGTAGATATAGAGGAGACAGAATTGATTCTAATTTCATCAGGCATCAAAAAATCATATTTAATACTCCTTTCCTTACTCCATCTCTGCACTTCCATACCCGCGATACCGTATTCTTCTAAAACTTTATATGAGCAACTTGGTACACAACCTAAATCCTCTGCAATAGGTAACATTGAAGTTGATTCAATAAATGCATTTAGAATTTTCTTACCGTTTGTTTCCCAAGCATATTCTTCCTCTGGATAAAAATGACCTTCTAAACCACATTTTTCTTCTGGTACTGAATTATGGATAATCCAGACCCTAAATACCCCGATAAAATGATCAATTCTATACATATCATAAAAATTCTCTGCATATTTCAATCTTTCTTTAATATAAATATAGTTATCAGATTCAATTTTTTCCCAATTATAAGGTGGCATACCCCATCGCTGACCAAGTGCAAAATACATATCAGGTGGTGCCCCAACAGAAAAGTCTAAATTAAAATATTCTCTCTTACTCCATACATCAACACTGTTCCTACTAATGAGGAATGGCAAGTCCCCTACAATTAGAATTCCATTTTCATTAGAAAATTTTTTAAAACCTTTCAATTGTTCATACAATTGCCATTGTACCCATTTATAAAACTCTATCTTTTGTGAATAATTGTTCTTTATTTCAGCTAACTGGTTTTCATCTCTACTTTTAAACCCTTCATCCCATTCTACCCAATTTTTACAATTGTTAATTTCACTTATTGTTGAATAAAGAGCGTATTCCTCTAACCAAAATTTATTTTCGGATTTAAACCTTTCGAATCTACTAATATCGCCAATATAAGAATTATTAAAAATTTCCCATAAGAATTCAAGTTTTGCTTTTTTAATCTCGTAATCAACAATAGGAAGTCCAGCTTTATATTTTTTCCTCAGTTCCTTTAGCTGTTTACTATATTTACTAATATTTATTTCTTTTAGTTCTCTTAAACACAAATACATTGGATCCAAAGCAAAAGAGCTCATTGAACTATAAGGTGAAAAATCCTCCCCACAATCGTTCAAAGGTAGCAGTTGAATAATTGATAAATCACATTGTTTACACCATTGTACAATATATCTTAAATCATAAAGATCACCTATTCCAATACTTTTATCAGAATACACAGAAAAAAGTGGAACAACAACACCAGCGCGTCTTTTAATTCCAAGCTTTTCCCATTTGTCCTTTGTTATGGTATTTATAAAGTATTCATTATAATCATTCATATTTAATCTCGTAGGTTTAGAAAAATTTCCTTACCATTTTGAAATTCTGGTAAATTACTTTTTGCTGACTCAAGTTTTTCAAGAAATTCAGTCTTTAAATCTATATTCGAAACTCGTTCAGCTAATTCAATTGCTCTCTTTGAAAACTCTAAAATTTTTCTGGCTTCTAGACCTCCAATATCATCAAAAAACCACCCACAACTTGTGAACATAAATAAAGAACACTTTTCCATTTCAAGAAGAAGTAAACACTTTTGAATTTCATCTTCCTTTAATTGTTTACATTGATGTTTGGAGAAAAATTCATTTATACTCTCAGGTGAATTATCTATCATAATATGTATATAATCATTTCTTGCTTCCCAAACATCTTTTAATAATCCTTTCCCCTCAAACTCAAAGACTATTGATAATTTATCTCGTAATGAATTTAATGCTTCTCTTAGCGGTGCTCTCCATTTTTGATTCCAACCGAACATTCTCCCTGTATTGCAACCGCAATCACTTTTCCACCTTTCAACACCATGAGCACAACTCCAAGAAGTCCCTTCGTCATTTGTACCAGATTTTAATTCTACTTCATAAGTGGGGGGAAATAGTTCAAGATACTTGCTATAATTTATTACTTTGTAATTTCTTTGAGGTAGTAATTCTAAAAAAAGATGAGCGAGGGTTCTTTCGGTATTTGGTTTATGGTGTCCAAAAGTTTCCCCATCAACAGCAGCATTTATTAATTGTGGAATATCAGAATTAATATTTGAAGTTGCTTTTATAGCTTCGAAAAAATTTTCAGAGGAGTAAGCTACAGAACCAAACGCTATATTTTTAGATAAAAAAGAATCATAGAAAAAAACATCAATATACTTTTTAGGGTTTTTCTTAGAGTAACATCTATATGGCATCTTGGTATTAATTGTAGTATTACTAAGGTCTTTCCACTCTGATTCACCCAATTTTCTAAAGCGTTCTGCTTGCATCGGGTCAAGAATTATAAATTTAATACCCTCATCTATCAACACATCAATTGTTCTATAATTTACAGCAGTTTCTGAAAGCCACATTCCTTCAGTTTCCCTTTTGAAAAAATGTTTAAAATACTTCTTACCCCATTTAACTTGAGTAATCTTATCTCTATCTGTTGCAAGAGGCATTATAATATGATTATATACCTGTGCAATTGCATTTCCCTTACCGTTAAATTTCTCGCAACTTAATTTATCAGCTTCCAAAATCTTTTGAAAAGTATCGGGATGTTTTTTTCTCATCCATTCACAGAGAGTTGGTCCAAAATCGAAATTAATATATTCAAAATTATTTAACAACTTTACCACTTTACCTGTATTATCTATTATTTTGGCTTCAGTATTTTGTTTATAACAATCTTGATAAATTCGTTCATTCCAATTATCAAAGGGATAAGCAGATAATTCTTTCTCATATTCATTTGTCCAAGGATTTTCCCGTGGTGGTTGATAAAAATGACAATGTAAGCAAAAGTAAAAATCAGTCATATATATTCTATGTGGATGATTCTAATTTAAAAATATTAACCGCAAGAGGTGGTAGGGTTACAAATATTGAATGATTACATAAGAACCTTGGTTTTGAAACTGAATGAACACCACCAAGATTTCCGATTCCACTACCACCATATTCGGTTGCATCGCTGTTTAATATTTCTCTATAATAACCTTCGTATGGTACTCCAAGTTGATAATTATACCTTGGAACAGGAGTAAAATTGTAAGTAAATAACAATACTTCCTTTCTATTTTCAGAAAATCTTAAAAAACTTACAATACTACTATCAGCATCAGAAAAATCAACCCATTGAAAGCCTTCAGGACTAAAGTCAATTTCATGCATTGCTTTAGAATTTCTATAAAGGAAATTAAGGTCTTTAAAAAATTTATTGAATTTTTTATTCAAATCATTATCAAACAAATGCCAATCTAAAGATGATTTAAAATTCCATTCATTAAATTGTGCAAAATCATTACCCATAAAGTTTAATTTTTTACCCGGGTGTCCAAACATAAACCCAAAAAACAATCTTAAGTTAGCAAATTTCTGCCATAAGTCTCCTGGCATTTTATTAATCAATGACCCTTTGCCATGAACAACTTCATCGTGTGATATAGGTAATACAAAATTCTCATTAAAAGCATACCATAATGAAAAAGTAATTTGGTTTTGATGATATTTCCTGTAAACAGGATCCTTACTAAAATAATTCAAAATATCATTCATCCAACCCATATTCCATTTCATATCAAAACCTAATCCTCCAAGGTAAGTGGGTTTAGTGACTCCATAAAACGCAGTAGATTCTTCAGCAATCATCATGATACCGGGTACTTGAGAATGAACTACCTCATTAAGTTTTTTTAAGAAAGCAATTGCTTCAAGATTTTCACGACCACCAAAGCAATTTGGCTCCCACTCTCCATCTTTCTTTGAGTAATCTAAATATAACATAGAAGCAACAGCATCTACTCTCAATCCATCTATGTGATATTTTTTAAACCAAAAAAGAGCATTTGAGATTAAAAAATTTACAACTTCATTTCTACCATAGTCAAATATTAAAGTACCCCAATCCTTATGAAAACCTTTCTTCCAACTTTTATATGCATAAAGTTGGGTTGAATCATAATTAGCAAGCCCATAATCATCAGTCGGAAAGTGAGCAGGAACCCAATCAAGGATTACACCAATATTGTTTTGATGGCAATAATCAAC
This sequence comes from Ignavibacteria bacterium, assembly GCA_026417495.1. Taxonomy (GTDB): domain Bacteria; phylum Bacteroidota; class Ignavibacteria; order Tepidaquicellales; family Tepidaquicellaceae; genus Tepidaquicella. The sequence goes on along the minus strand of JAOADD010000076.1, from coordinate 12,461 downwards.
AAAAAACATAAAGTCCTCAGGGGTACCATACCTGCTAGTTGGTGCAAAATAATTAATCACCTGATATCCCCATGACTCATCTAAAGGATGCTCCATTATGGGAAGTAATTCAATATGAGTATAGCCCATATCTTTAACATATTCTACAAGCTCATAAACAATTTGCTTATAATTTTTATACCCCCATTGATTTGGGAAGAAAATGTTATTGTAATCTTTTTTCCATGAACCTAGATGAATTTCATAAATTGAAATAGGAGATTTAATAAAGTTAAAATGTTTTCTTTGTTCCATCCAGTTTTCATCGTTCCAAATATAATTATCTATATTATATACAACAGAAGCAGTTTTCGGTCTTATTTCCGTGTAATAAGCATAAGGGTCAGTTTTAAAATAAATCCTATCATTATCAAATGATTTAATTGCATATTTATATAAAGTGCCTTGATTTAAATCTGGAATGAACTTGAACCACACTCCAGAATTGTTAATATTTTCCATCTTATCAACCTCTGGATTCCAACCATTAAAGTCCCCAACCACACTTACTTCTTTAGCATTAGGAGCCCAAACAACAAATTGTACTCCTATAATTCCATTAATTTCTATAAGTTTTGAACCAAATTTCTCATAACTTTCAAAGTGATTACCTTCACCAAGTAAATACAAATCAAAATCTGTTATTTTATATTTTTCTTCATTCATTTATATCAAATTTTAAACATTCCGTATACAATGTAAATTAAACTTTCCCTCCTCATATAAAGTATTTAATGAGAAAATTCCAATTCAAATTTAAGTATAATATTGTATAGTTTAAATGATAAATAAAAAACGATTCCCTTATAAAATTAAGGAATCGTTTTATAAATTACCTAATAAAATTTTTACTACTTAAAAACCTAATGAAAAATTAAATCCAAGATTCAATTGTATAGTAGAAATATTCCTACTTGTACCTATTATATGTATATTTGAACCTGGCGCATATAGTATATCCTTCTCATCATTTAAATTTGTGTAAGAACTTAACCTTTTAGTAGGATCGTCAGATTTAAATTCTTTTCCTGCTAGATTTAAAAGATTATACTTAGCTTGAACACTTATTCCATACATTCCGAAATCATAATTAAAACCACCAGTTATACCAAAACCTAATCTTGTTGCTGAAGGGATTTTGTATGTTCCACTTGGGACAGATGATACACCCTTAAAATTTGTTTCTCCACTTATTGAAACAATTAAAAGTTCAGCAACCAAAAATGGTTTAATTGGTGATGCAGGGAGTGGAATATTGTACTGTGGTCCAATACCAATTGTTAGTATATTATGATTCAATTCAATTGTACCTCCCCCTTCAGAAGGTGGCGGGTTACCATCATTTTTTAAATGTGAGTAATTGAGAGAAATTCTACCACTAAGAATGGGGGTAACTAGAGATGCATATCCACCTATGTTAAATCCTGTTGATAATCCATACTTTGTACCACTATAGAAATCTGCCATAGTACCACTATAATCCCCCGTTGGAATTGTTATTCCTCCATTTATCCCACCTTCAAATCTTAGTTGGGGAAAACCAAAAGTTAATGGTAATAGTACCATTAGTAAGATAAAAAAAATAAATTGTTTTTTCATTTTTTACTTAATTTTTATTAAAAAATAAATTTTATCTTATTAAAATCATTTTCTTCGATTCAGAATAATCTCCAGAAATAAGTTTATAAAAATATGTTCCACTTGCGTATCCCGTTGCATTCCACATAATTTCATATTTCCCAGGTTTTAATAGAGCATCAACAAGCTTAGTTACTTCCTTCCCATTGATATCATAAATTATAATTTGGACAAATTGTAAATCACCATTCTTAGATGGAGGTACTTCAAATTCAATTTTTGTAATTGGATTGAAGGGATTAGGATAGTTTTGAGATAATGTAAATGATTTTGGTAAATTATTTATTGGTTCATTAACAGAAGTTGAAAAATCTATCAGAGCAGTCCAAATACTAAGTTGAGTACCTTCTAATCTTGTCCATATTGGCCTGACAATATTATTATATGCATCAATGCCATTGTAATCGCCAAAAAATACACTTGCTGTAGGTGTAAAGGGAGATGCACTTATTTTAATATTCGTAAAGGTAGCACCTCCATCGGTTGAACGAGCAAGATAAACATCTGTTTGATAGTTTGTATAATTCCTCCTATCATAAAATACTATATAAATATGCCCTGTCTTTTGATCTATAGTCATCCATGTAAAAAACTGTTCCTTCCCAGGAGGATCATTATTTACTCTAATTGGAGAACTCCAATTTAAACCGCCATTTGTAGATTTTACTAATTTTACATCATGATCTCCAGGTCCTGCAGAATCACAATAATTAATATATATATGTCCTCTATAAGGACCATTCGATAAATCACAACAAGTTACAGGCATTCCATTTGACCTATATATACCACCAATAGCAAAATCCCATCCTCCAGGTTGATCCACTACATAAATGTCGTTTTGTCGAAAAGTTACACCACCATCAGTGGATTTATCAAAAAAGATTCCATATTGAACATTTTTAATTTTAGGACCTGACCATGCTACATATACTTCACCATTCGGACCAACAGCAGGAACAGCTCCTTCAACAGTATTATCTGAATCTATACAATCACCCGCTTTCTCATTAATTCTCTTAACCAGAATCCAAGTTAAACCGCCATCCGTAGATTTTGCAAACAAAATATTTGTACTATCAGCAGGATTTGAACTTCCATAACTATCGAATTGCGTCCATGTACAATATATATGATTATTAGTTCTATCAACTACTGCCCATTCTTTATCTTGATCTTTGTTAGGGTCATAATATGTATATGTACCTGGATTAGACCATGACATTCCACCATTAGTAGATTTCTGACATACAATTCTATCAATCCAATGACCGCCAGAGGGCGGATTTGAAAGGTGGAAATAATAGAAATGCCCTAATGTATCCACAATAATCACGGGATCTCCCCAAACACCATAAGCAGACGAAACTAAATTTCCATAAGTCCAATTCAATCCCCCATTTGTTGTCCAATAAAATTTATTAATATTTGCACCAGCAACTATTTGAAGTACATTTTTAGGATTAATACATATAGATACCTCTTCTGGTGAACCTGTATTTCCAATCATTATGTTTGTATATTGTGAAAATACATTAATACTCCCACATAAAACAACTAATAAGATAACTAATTTTTTCATATTCTTAAATTATAATTATAAATTATCAAAAAAATATTGTTCTGTCAAAAAGTAAATTCAATAGGATATATTAAATTAAGGAATGCTTTTATGATTTCTTTTCAATGAAATGGCCGGAAAGATCACCTTCATCTATCTTTCCCTTAAGAGTGGTTCTATACCACTTACCTTCGATCTTATTTTTCATTAAGTTAAATTCAAATATAATATTATCATCAGCAATTTTCGGATTTGTATTTAGATAAACGGTATTATCATCTTCGCTTTCTTGAGCAGTGAAGGTTCCCATCATACTTTTTATTCCTGGATAGGATTCATTGTAAATTTTTGTAATTTCGTATGTTCCAGACATATTTAATTTTGTCCTGTATCTCACATAAATAATACCCTCTAATATTGGTTTCTTATCCTTATCTTCCATCTTGAAAAAATAAGTACCTCCTGCCGATAAATAATATTTATCAATCTCTTTTGTAGTACAATCAACATTACTACAGGAATAAAATATTAACAATAATAATAAGCTAATATGAATTAAAAAAATTCTCATAAATTATTTTTATAAACCTAATAAAACAGTATATAAAAATAAATACATTTAAATAATAGTCTCTTATTTCTTTTCTTTTAGAATATCTCTAATTTCTTCAAGCAAAACTTCTTGTCTTGGAGGTTCAACTTTAAATGGTGGTTTTTCTTCCTCTTTCTTTTTAAGAAACCTGTTCATCCCTTTAATAACAAGAAATAATACAAAAGCAATAATGATAAAATCAACTGATACTTGAATAAAATTGCCAATATTGATAGAGACAGGAGATGATATTACTTTACCTGAATTATCAATTACCGCTTGTTTTAAAATAATTTTCAAATCAGCAAAATTCACACCTCCAAACAATAAACCAATAGGTGGCATTAACAAATCGGTTACAATTGAAGAAACAATTTTACCGAAAGCTGCACCAATAATAACACCAACTGCTAAATCAAACGCATTACCTTTAACTGCAAATTCTTTGAATTCTTTGATTAATCCCATATTTTTTTAATTTAATTAATTTTGTATTCTTAACCAATTTACATTTCTATGAACTTTAAATCCCATTTTTAAAGCAAGGTTCATTGGCTTAACATTATCTCTTTCAACATGTACAAAAGGTATACCACCTTTTTCTCGAATTCTATTTATCAAGGCAGAAGTTATTTCAGTACCATATCCTTTTCGTCTAAATTCAGGTAGAACATTTAAAAAACCCATCGCTCCGTCATCATGAGTTAAAATCCAAGCTATAAGTCCACCTCTATCATATAAACCAAGTGCTATACCTCGTTTTATTCTATCCTCAATATACTGAAGTGAAATGTATTTTTTATAATCTGAATGCTCAAATATGTACTTTGCATCTTTAATGGATAAATCTTTTATTATATGTTTTACTTCTTTTGGTTGAATTTCTTCAGGAAAGTATAATTGAAGTCCTGATAAATGCCATATAACTTTACAGTTGCTCTGAATAATATCTACCATCCAATCCTCAAGAACCGCAAAATGACTATCTCCATCTTTCAAGTTTGTAATTAAATTCTTAAATTCTTGTTCGTTAGGTTCAGACTCATAAAAAAAATAAATCCACTGTTTATCACTAGTACTTTTAATTAAATATGTATTTCCAATCTTCCTAATTTCTTCAATTCCATAATCTAAAATAAAATTTATTAAATTTATATTTCTTAACTTATCTTTGCTTAGTATTTGCAATATTTCATCCTTACTGATCATCTTTTATAAATATATCATTATAATATAAATATAATCATTTATGTTTTTTTTCCAATACATAAACGAATGAAGAGAAATTTTCATAATTTTAAAGCGAATGCATTACTAAAACAAAAAACGCAGGTATAACCTGCGTTTTTATCAAAAAAACTTTTTTAAAACAGTATCATTTCAGGTTTACATTGTTATATATACCTGAAAAAATGCACGCAAAGATAGCTGCAAATTTAATATAAATATTTTCACTTTCCATATTGTCATCGATGTCCCAATCTCTATATGCATCTTTTCCAGAGAATCTGGTTCTAATTCTAATATCGCCATTTTTTCCCGTGATTCTCCAATCTTTCCACGCATCATCACCTGTGAATACAGTACTAACCCTCAAAGTAATGTTCCTATCTGAAACTTCCCAATCCTTCCAAGCATCATTTCCAGAAAAAACAGTTTTAATTGTTCCCGAATAATTTCCGAAATCAAATCGCCAGTATTTCCAAGCATCATCTCCTGAATAAACAGTACTAATTGTACCACTCTCTCCTCCTAAATAAACTCTCCAGTCCTTCCATGCTCCTTCCCCTGAAAATAAAGTATTGAAACTCCCATAATCATTAAGTAACTTAACATTCCAATTTTTCCATGCATCATTTCCTGAAAAAACCGTACTAACAGAAATAAATTCACCTTTTTGTGCATATACAATTGTTGAAAAAATAATTAGAAAAAATAATAAAATTCTTTTCATACTTATGTTTTTTTATTTTATACAAACAAGTTACTAAAGTAGTTCCTAATATATAAATAAAAAAACCGTTAAGTAACGGTTCTAATTTTCGTGCACTCAGGGAGACTCGAACTCCCGACCCGCTGATTAAGAGTCAGCTGCTCTACCATCTGAGCTATGAGTGCAATTAAAAATACAAAAATTTTGTCAAAAAATATATGAGTTTTTATTGTATTTTTAATCACTCAAAAGTTCAGATGGCAAATCTAAATTATTTAATATACCTAAAATCTTCTCCTGATTTTATTGACAATAAGACTTCATAAATCAATTCAATAGCATTGTCTACATCATTAATATTTACCATTTCTACTGTTGTGTGCATATATTTCAATGGTGTTGAAATTAAAGCCGATGCAACTCCATCACCAGAATATGCGAATGCATCAGTATCTGTTCCTGTACTTCGAGTAACAGTATCTAATTGATATGGAATCTTTTTTCTTTTTGCCACATTAATCATCTTTTTTAAAAGATTATTCTGCACAGCTGGTCCATAAGTAAACACAGGCCCCTTTCCACATTTAATATCCCCTTCTAATTTTTTGTCGTACATCGGAGCATTGGAATCATGAATTACATCAGTAACAATTGCAACATTAGGTTTAATTCTTCGAGAAATCATTTCTGCTCCCCTTAAACCAATTTCTTCTTGCACAGCATTGACTATATATAATCCAAAGGGCAATTTCTTCTTTTTTTCTTTCAATAACCTCGCAACCTCTGCGATAATAAAACCACCAATTCTGTTATCTAATGCTCTACCAACAATATATTTTTTATTCAAAATAATCATCTCATCTTCATAAGTTACAACACAACCCACATGAACACCAAGTTTTTCGACTTCTTTTTTTGAACTACATCCACAATCAAGAAAAAGATTTTTAACACTCGGTTGCTCTTCTTTGTCTTTTTGTCTTGTGTGAATTGCAGGCCAACCAAAAACCGCTTTTACTATGCCCTTTTCTGTGTGAATATTTACCCTTTTTGAAGGGGATATTTGATGGTCTACTCCACCATTCCTTTTTAAATAAATATAACCGTCATCTGTAATATAACTTACAAACCATGATATTTCATCAGCATGAGCTTCTATAACAACTTTATAAGATGCTTCTGGATTAATAATTCCTGCAACACTACCATAGACATCAGTGAAATATGTATCTATATAAGGCTTCAAATAATCGAGCCAAACTTTTTGTCCTTCAGTCTCAAAACCTGTAGGTGAAGGTGTATTTATATATTTTTCTAAAAAATCTAAACTTTCTTTTCTCATTACGAATAAATTTTAATTAATAAAATTATTTACCTCTAACAAGCCAATCTGAAAACTCTTCTGATGTAATTTCACCAAAATAATTAGATAAATTTAAGTTTTTTAATTTTGAATATATATGTTCGTAATCAAATCTTGTTTCTTTTAGAATATCCTCTAAATCTTCACTATCACCATAAGCTAAATAGTCACCATAAAATTTTATCTCTTTTATTATTCCATCTCTTACAAAAATTCTTGCATCAATTTGTCCAAAAGGAAATCTGAACACTCTTTGCATATTAAATTCAGGTGATCTTCCATAATTCCATTCCCACGTTTTATATTTGTTCTCTGAAAGATCGTAAACTTGTTGCCATTGTTTGTCAGTTAATTTCAAAACAGGAATATCATCGTAATCTTTAAATATATTCTCAATAATTTTTTGCTTCAGGTCATATATTGTCATTGGTTCTTTTAAAAATTCAGAAATGTTTGCAACTCTGCTTCTAACAGATTTAATCCCCTTACTTTCAATTTTATCAATTTTTACATTTAATGCTTCAACCACATCATCCAAATTGGAATTGAAAAGAATAGTTCCATGAGAAAACATCGTCTTCGTGTTTGTAAACTGAGCATTACCTGAAACCTTTCTACCATCAACAGTAATATCATTTCTACCCGATAGCTCCGCATTTACTCCTAACTTTCTTAACGTATCAACTATAGGTTGTGTAAACTTTTTAAAATTATTCACACTATCATCAGAGTGTTTGGTTAAAAAGCTAAAATTTAAATTTCCTCTATCGTGATAAACAGCACCACCTCCTGAAATTCTTCTGACAACAATAATATTTTTTTCATCGACATACTTCTTGTTAATTTCCTCAATTGTGTTTTGATGTTTTCCAATAATTATTGAAGGATCATTAATATAGAATAACAAGTATTCTTCATTTTCAAAATCCAAATTCCTAACACAGTATTCTTCAAGTGCTAAATTTATTGTTGGATCATGAATATCTTTGTTGTCAATTAGTTTCATATTCTTAATTTATAAATTAAGGAGTAATATTTAAATCTAAAACAAAAATTATTTAAAGAAACAATTATATCAAGTATCAAGTTTTTTCCCTCTGATAAAAATAAATGCAAGACCTGTCCATAAAAGAGTTTGCGTTGAAATATCTTTCGAAAATAATGCGAGCCCTAAAGGATATAGAAAATAAAAAAATAAATAAATCGAAATTTTATACGAATTTTTAAGAATTAAAATTATCAGAATGAGAATAACGAAAACTCCTAGTATACCCAATTCCGCACCTGCTTCCAGGAAAATGTTATGTGGATATTTTGCAATTTTTATATACTCCTCACTTTTATATGAATAGAAACTTCCAAGACCATATCCAAAAAATGGTTTTTCCAAAAACATTTCTATGGCTACTTCCTTCAATGCTAACCTAGTTGTAACAGAACCCTCAGTTTTTGTTAAATCATCGGTTAATTCAAAAAAACTCTCATATCTGAACTTCATAACTTCATCACCAATTTTTAAAAAATATGCAAGACATAATATTGTTCCAACAAATATTATATAATAAATAACTTTGTTTGATTTTAATTGTTTTTTAAAAGATGTATAAATAAATATTGCAGTTGCAATAAGAAGAATAAAAATTATAGATGCTCTCGAACCAGAAAGATAAATCCCCAAAGCGAGAATAACAATTATAAGACAATTAATGGGTGTACTATACCTATTATAATAATTAACAACTTTGTTTTCCCTATTAAAGAAGTAACTATCATTATAAACAAACAAAAATATAAACCAGATTAAAAAAATATTCCCAATAAATCTACTATAAAAAACATGGCTCCACCTTGTTAAATCAAATTTATAGGTAGTCCCAAATTCAAATGGGGAAAAGACTACTATTATAGGTACTGTTAGGCAACCAACAATCGCAAGAAAGTATATCCCTTTTGAAATAATGAAATCTAATTTATAATTAAAAAGATAATATGTACAAAATATTACTACGAAATTCCCAATAAAAAAATATGTCAGTTTTTTCAAACCGAAACCAACATCAATTGAGTACGAAAGTGTAAAGGTAAAATATATTACAATTGCTATTAAAAAGTAAAATAACTTAATAAAATATTTGTCTTTAAAAATTTTTACATTATCCCTTCTAATAAGCATAGTGAGCAAAACCAGTAAAATAAGATTCGTCCCTATCTTTAAAAAGAAGGAATATCTATAATAATTAGATATTCCTCCAATTAAAATACAAAGAAATAAAAAAATGAATATTAAATAACTTAGAAAATTATTTTTAGATAATGGAGATCCTATAATCTCAATAATTTTATTAGAAAATTATTATTGACTTCTTACATCCTTGAAAAGGATATTATATATTGCTTTCCAAAAGTATTTCCACTGAGTTTTGAATGGATTTTTCTCATATGCAGAAAGGTACCTTCGTTCAGACTCCATTATATCATCTAAAGTTTTTGGCAAGTCTGCATAAAAAGGTGGGATTAAACCAGGTTTATATTTTATTCTTTTTTCTTTCAAATCTTGATCGTATGAATCAAAATATTGTTTACTTAAGGGCCGCACCCCGACCAGTTTTAGATCTCCTTTTATCCAATTCCAAATCATAGGAATTTCATCTATCCAGAATGCTCTTAAAAGTCTACCCCAATGTGTTTTTCTATAATCATTTTTGTATTTACCACCTATATCTAATTCAGTCTCCTTTGCTATCTTTTCTTGTAAATATTCTGAATAAGCATACATCGTTCGAATTTTATAGACGGTTATCATTTTGCCATCTTTACCTATTCGTTTTAGCTTTGCAATAATACCGTAAGTAGGTTCTACATCATATTTAGGGGGGCTAACTTTTTTAAAAGTAAAAAATAACAAGTTATTTATTACTCTTTCATTTACGAATTCAAATCCACAAGAAGTTAATCTCCCGTAAGTTTCTACTCTGGATATTGCTCTATTATTTCCTCGTGTAATCAAGAAATAAATTTTTCTTGTAATTTTTAATTTTGGTAAAACTCTTTTAACTATAAAATCAAAAACATATAATGGATAAGATACGATTATATTATACTTATTAAGTATTCTTTTTTTCCTTTGCTCATAAGTTTCTACACACCCTATAATAATGCCCCCTATAGATAATTTATTGTTTACTGCTTCGAAATACTTATTAATATATCTAATATTATTTACCCGTGTAATATTAACAATTGATTTTAATTCCCTCTCAATTATATCTATATTAAAAATAGATTCACTATCGAATATTCTTGTTGCAGAATTATTTAGATCACAATTTTCACTTAAATATTGATAAACACCTTCTGGAAGCAATTTAAGTAATAATTCAGCTCGCTCCTTGATTTCCCTCCCATTTTTAAGTCTATAATGTTCTTTCAACATACAATCTACTAATTACGAAACCTTAATTTCACCCTCAGCCAAGTGAAATTAAATTAAAATTAAAAATTAATATCCCAAAATGCAATAGAATTATTATAAATAAAAACATTCCTAATCCTAAAATCATTTAAAAAAATAAAGTTTATAAATACAATTTAGTATTATCGGACATTAAAAAAAGAATATTGTAAAAAATTATTAATTAATAATTTTTATTATCCTCCACAGTTTTAAGTTAATATATAATATTATATAAAATCATTATTTAATTAATAATCAATTCTTGCAGTAAACCACCAATATAAATCTCTTAACTTTTTTCTATCTGTAATTAAGTTGAAAAATCTATAGACTATATTCCCCTCAATAAAAAACTGTCTAATAGGTTGCCAAACTAAACTCATTGTGATAATATCTTTATCTATCCTATTACCTTGTAAAAATTTATTATCTATTGATATATCCATATCACCTCTATTTAAAGTACCACCATAATTTATTTTCAAAGTATCACCACTGAACACAAGCCCCTCCCCATGTCTTTGTTTTTGGTATATTATTTTGAAATTCAACCTATTAGTAATATCATAATCAATTTTTAAAGCTATTTCATCAGAGTTTGGTTGTAGATTATGCCCAAGTGGTAAAGTCCAATGTGTATATTGAGATTTATTTGTTCTATGCGTATAAATAAAAGGGTTAAGTCTTGTATATTCCAAAGCTAATGTAAGGTTTGGTACCCAGAAACCATCAGTCCAAATAATCCCAGCTTGCCAGGCAAATCTATTGGAATTAACAGGTTTTCCATTACGAGTATTATCAAAGAGTGTTTTAAAATCTAAATCATCTATCAACATAGTACCTTGAAATGCAACTCGTTTAAAAGGTTTCACTTCTGTATCAAAACCTATAATAGCATTATTCAAAGTTGATTGTCCATCACCAGCACTATAGTCAGCAGAACGAATAAAACTGAATGGATTTAAATAAGTAAAATTAAATGGCCTATCAATTGTAATTAATGACTCAAAAAAACCAATTTTCCAAATGTCAAACAAATTTAAATTCAAACGATGAGTAACAATTCCTTTTGCCTCTATTTCTCTACCCAAAGAATCTCCTCTTAGACTACCATAAGAAAAAAAGTATTGCAGCTTTTTATATTTTAAATCTAATCTTATAAAACTAAATGGTACTGAATTATTCGATAAGAATAATTTATCTATATAACCAAATCCTGCTGTTATTTGTTCTTTTCCTATTGTAAGAGCAAGCCATTCAGAATTAGTAGAATATCTTAAATATCCCTCATAACTATCAAAATTTCCATCTTCATCTTTCATTTTATGATTTGCATTCCATTTAGGGTTCGTAACTTTTGCAAAATCTACATCTTTATTTTTACCTGATAGTCTTTGCCCATTAGAAAACCTGATATAATATCCAACAGAATTAAAAAGAGTACCTCTAAACCTCATACCAATTTCACCCAACCCAATAGCATTAACCTTAATAGAATCACCATCCGAATTTCTCTGAGACAACCAACCATTAATATCCCAAAATAAAGTAGCATTTGAATCCACATAATAGAATAAAAATTTCTGTTTATCATTATTAAAAATTTTTCCTCCCTTAAACAAAGCATCAACATTTCTTAAATCTCTATAGACTTCATAACCAAACTCAACTATATAATCATTTATTAATTTTTTATCCATATAACTCATTTCAAGATTCCCATTATTCTTTAAATCTTGAATTGATTGAATATATTCTGCAACTTGCTTTCTTGATAATGGCAAAGAAGAAGAATTATACCCTTCAATCCAACCATATAAATCTGCCCTTTTAAGAAAATCATACACAGGATGCCCAATGGGAACAAGTTCCACCTGTGCA
>JAOADD010000056.1 GCA_026417495.1 Ignavibacteria bacterium | reverse complement strand
TTAAATTAGATTTTAAAAATTTTATTTCAGTAACATCATTTTCTTTATAGCTATGAATCCATTACTTTCAAGTTTATAGAAATAAATTCCGCTTGAAAGATTTGACGCATCGAATTCAACGGTGTAGGTTCCAGCATTTTTGACTTCGTTAACAAGTGTTGATACTTCTCTACCAAGTATATCATATACTTTGAGTGTAACTAATCCAGATTTTGGTAATGCAAATGTAATCTTAGTTGTTGGATTAAACGGATTAGGATAATTCTGTGATAAGTTATAATCTTTCGGGATTTCTGGATTCACACTTATATTAGTAATTGTACATGGGTTAACTTGAATCGTGTAAAGACCGGGGAAAGAGGTACCTAATGCACCACCAGGTATAAATATTTTAATTTTTCCATTTGGTAATATGACATTCGACACTACTGCCCAGTAGTTTGATGCTGCACCTGTTAATCCTCTTCCTGATAAGATTGTATCTAACCAAGTACCAGTTTGGGTATTGAATATATAAATGGTATCGTGAAAACTAGGAGAAGGAGTTACATCTCCAGTTATTAAATAAAATCTATTATTCACTGCTGTTCCACCAGGTCTTGAACTACCTGTTTTACCTGCGAGAAATGGAACATTTGGACCAGCTGTCCAGGTAATTGTTGATGCATTTGCACCTATAGTTCCGATGTACAAATCATTCCTGAATACACCTGAATATCCACAACTTATATATATTTTACCATCCAAAATTGCACAAGCCGCACTTCTTCTACCAGCACCGCCCGGTAATGCTGTTGATGTTATCCAGGTATCGCTTGCAGGTCTATATGCATATACAGCATTGGAGTATGATGTCCAACCTCCACATAATACAAATATTACACTATCACCCCAGTTAACTGCATTATGGCCTGATAGAGCGGTTGGCAATGGTGCTATTGAAGTCCATGCACCTGTTGCTGGATTGTATTTGTAGCAAGTTGTGCCACCTGTACTTACTGATGTGCCACCACCTATTAAATACAATGCATTACCACATTTTGTAAGTGTATGCCCTGCTTTAGATTCTGGTAATGCTACTCCAGAACTCCATGTATTGCTATTGTAATGATATCTTTGCATTGTTGTAGAACCACTTCCTGCATTAGAACCACCACAAATATAGACTGTATCTCCTAACCTATCTGAAGCGTGACCATATACTCCCGATGAGTATAACGGCATAGTTCCATAATTGCAAATAATAGATGGATTTTGTAGTGTAGGTCCTGTAGCGGTTCTAACAATTGAAATTGCATCAATACCAATATAATCAGAATTATTGCCATTTGGACCTCCATCCACTACACAGTATCTAATTGCAAATCTACCATTTACACTTGTCGTTGGGGCTCTGAACCCTTTTAATGTCCAATTATCTGTGTTTGTTTTAAATCTACCTAATTCTGTCCATGTACCTTCTGGGATTGAGTCATTTGTTGAGTACATTACTCTGATAGAATCAGGCCAGGTACTTCCAGTTGGAGATCTTTGATAGAAATATAGTGAATCTCCTGCTTGAATACCACCTACTAATCTAGGGAATACTAACCAACTATCTATATTGTTTGCTCCTGTAACAACATTATAGTTCGCTGCTACATAGCCTGTTGGTGGACCATTAAATGCTGGGAATACACTAGAATTTCCTTGGAACCATGTTGCAGTTGTACCTTGAGGACCAGTTCCTCTATAATATGGTTTATACCCTCTTGCTTTCAATGCATTAGTATCATTAGCTCCATTCATACTATCCACATAAATTACTGTACCGTACGGAGATGAATAAGGGGTTGGAGTTTGTGTAATTGTTTGATTGTCAGTTGTGTTTCCCTTTGAACCGAATGGGTCTTCAATCAAAACGAACCCCGTAATTACGCTGAAAATTATTAGTAACATTACTCCGAAGATTGTCACGGCCTTTTTCATTTGTGACCTCCTTTATTTAAAGTTTCAGAGTGAAAGAGTTTATTAATTTTTTTTATAAAAGTCAAGTAAATTTGCTTTTTTGAGTGTTATATTTTCTGAAATAATCTTTGTTGTTTATTTTTTTATTTTCGATTTTAAAATTAAATTTTTTAGTATTTATAGTACAAAATGTTGTTTATAGCTTTTATTAAAATATAATTTGCTTTTCTGTCAAAATGTTTTTTCTTTTTAAATGAATTTTTTAAAAAAATTCTTTATGTAGAAAAAAAAATGTATTGACAATAAAAAGCTAATGAAGTAAAATTCATTAGAAAATTTAAAAGGAGGGCAAAATGAAGAAAATACTTTTTCTTCTGATATTAATTTTAATTTCTTCACAGGTTGGATTTACTCAAGGTGATAGTATAGGTGGATGGTCTTTGAATTTTAATAATTATGCAAGAATTTATTGTGGGGTAATTAATCCAATCAATCAAAACATTATGTACATTGGTGGACTTGACTCTGGCGTATACAAAACAACGAATGGTGGTTTAAATTGGTTTCCAATAAATAATGGATTAACTTATTATAAAGTGCAAGCGATGGATCTATGCAAAGGTTCACCAGATGTGTTATATGTGGGAACAGATCAAAATGGTGGTGCCAATAGTGGAATTTATAGAACTACTAATGGTGGATTAAATTGGTTTTATGTAGGAACCACCCTTGCGGATACTTCAAAAGCGATTCAAGCAATTGCTGTGCATCCTACTAATCCCGATATAGTGTGGATTTGTGTTTTTGATGGAGTGAGTCCTTCAACTGTGGGTTTATGGAAAACTACTAATGGTGGTGCAAACTGGTTCCCTTCTAATAATGGTATTGCATCTGATAATAAGAATATGTTATCAATTGTAATTAATCCTTTAAACCCTAATATCTTGTATGCAGGAACTTCACTGATTTTACCAGGAAGCACTGGACCATCAAAAATTTATAAATCTTATGATGGTGGTGCGAATTGGATTTTATCAAGTAACGGATTACCCACAGCTACTACTGCAAATAATCCCGTCAGAGCGTTAAGTATTAGCAATGCAGATACTTCTAAAATTCTTGCAGCACTTTTTGTTAATGATACAACTGGTGGTGTATATTTATCAACAAATTCTGGACAAAGTTGGTCAAAACGATGGGGATTACCAAATACGACGGGAACATTATATCGTGCTTGTTTAATTAGACCTGGAAATGCTTCTGAAATGTATGTAGGGCTTGATCAAAGTTCTGCAGCATCACCAAGAGGGGTATATCGTTCAACAGATGGAGGCAACACTTGGTCAGATTTTAGCGGAGGAGCATTATTAAATACATATACTATTAGATTGCTAATGTTTAAGACATCAGGGAACCCCACTTTATATGCAGGAGCAGCTCATCCAACTTTAACTGCAGGTAGAGGTGTTTTTGAATATAGCTGGCTTGCTCCCCCTACAATCGGTTGGGTAGAACAAACATCACCAGTTACTACTGTATTGAATTCAGTTTCTGTTGTCAATATGAATGTGGCTTGGGCAACAGGATACGCAGGTGTAGTGCTCAGAACTACTAACGGTGGATTGAATTGGGTTAATGTAGGTTATGGAGCAATTGGAACAAATGATTGTCATAATATTTGTGGAATTGATGCAAATACTGCATTGGTTGCTTGTAATCCTTCCACTGGTGGATATATATATAGAACTTCAAATGGAGGTGCAAATTGGGTACAGGTTTTTAGCCAAACAGGTGGATTTGTTAATCATATCGCAAGAACTGGACCATCTACTTTATTTATGTATGGTGACCCTGTAGGAGGAAGATGGGCTTTGTTTAAATCCACAGATAACGGAGTTACTTGGGATTCTTCAGGATTATATTTACCACAAGCGGGTAGTGAAGCAGGATGGAATAATGCTATGTATGTAATGGGTACTGAAATATGGTTTGGAACTAATAACACCAGAGTATATTATTCAACAAACTTAGGGCAAACCTGGTCTTATTCACCAACTACAGGTAGTACAAATTCATATAGTATAACATTCTGGGGTAATATTGGATTTACAGGACAGACAACAGTTTTAAAAACTACAAATCATGGCTTAAACTGGACTACTTTTTCAGCACCAGGTTCTGGAACTGCTTATTCATTTGTTTCCGCTTTAAACAGATTTTGGTATGCACGAGGTTCATCCGTCTATATTTCTACAGATAATGGAAATTCTTTTGCTATTGATTATACTGCTCCTGCTGGGACTATTTATCATATTGGTATGTGGTGGAATGCTACAACAAACCCAGGAGTTATGGTTTGGTATGGTTATGCTGTAAGAAGTAACGGTGGTATATCGAGATATTATAATGAAATTGTTACAGGTGTGAAACCAATTACTAATGAGATACCAAAAGATTTTAAACTTTATCAAAATTATCCAAATCCTTTCAATCCAACAACCAAGATTGATTATGAGGTATCTAAAGCATGTTTTGTTTACATAAAAGTTTACGATGTACTTGGTAGAGTAGTTTCCACTTTAGTTAATGAATATAAAGATGCAGGACATTACTCAATTACATTTGATGGTACGAATTTACCGAGTGGTGTATATTTTTATAAAATGGAAGCTGATAAATTCTCAGATACGAAAAGAATGTTAATTATTAAATAGTATCCTAAGATTTCAGTGATAAAAGCGGAGTTACCTTCTTTTATAGGAAGGTAATTCCGTTTTTTGTTATTTCTTTAATATTTATTATTGACTGTATAAAAAATTATTCATAATTTAAAGTGTTTTGAAACATAATGTTATAATATGTAATTTTTTTAGAAGTCCACTTCCTTTTTAATAATGATAAATCTAATTCCATCTTATACATACAATGTTGAACAATTATTAACGATAATTACAAAACGTAATAATTGGTTGATAAAATTAAGGTATCTCGTTTTCGGAGCGTTAATTGTATTTATAATTTTTTCAAAATATATTATTAGAATTAATTATACTACAACTCAAATTATTGCTATAATTATAATTGCATTT
This sequence comes from Ignavibacteria bacterium, assembly GCA_026417495.1. Taxonomy (GTDB): domain Bacteria; phylum Bacteroidota; class Ignavibacteria; order Tepidaquicellales; family Tepidaquicellaceae; genus Tepidaquicella. Next base: position 25,546 of record JAOADD010000056.1, on the reverse strand, counting down.
TCAATCCTGATATACAATTCTCTCTTTACTTTAATAACAAAATCTAAGTTAATAAAAAACACCGCTGATTCTTTCAATCCGCTACATTTTTCTTTAATACAAATAATTTTTGACATTGTTGCTCTTTCTGCTCTTACTTACTATACTGGTGGTGTAGAAAGTCCTTTTAGTATATTTTTTGTTTTTCATATGATTTTAGGAAGTCTCATACTTCCAAGTTATGTTGTTTATACAATTGCAACTCTTGTCGTTCTTTTTTTCTTTTTTGCTTCTTTTCTTGAGTATTTTAATATAGTTCCGCATTATTCCTTAGATGTTATTTTTACATATTCATTATATAATAATCCTAATTATATAATAGTTTTTGGTCTAACTTTTGCCATAATGATGTTTGTAAGTGTTTTGCTTACAAATTCTCTTGCAAGGTCATTATACACTAGAGAACAAGAACTTAAAAATGCCCTTGATGAGTTGAATAAAGCAGAACTTGTTAAACAAAAATACATTATGGCTATAGTTCATGAAATAAAATCTCCTATTGCTGTGGTGCAGTCTTATCTTGATTTAATATTACAACATTATCTTGGACCTGTCCCTTCTACTATTGAGGAAAAGCTTTCAAGAGCAAGAGTGAGAACTGATGAAGCAATACAGATTATAAATGATATAATTAATATCTCAAAGCTGAAAATACAATCAGAGATTAAAAAAGAAAATGTTAACCTGTTTTTATTACTAAAAAAGATTGTTGATAAAAGAAAATCGCAATGTGATTATGCAAATATAAGTATAAAGCTATATAAAATTCATAATAAAGAATACATAGTACAAGGAGATCCTCAATTATTAGAGCTTGCTTTTTCAAATTTATTAAGTAATGCAATAAAGTATAACTCTTCAGGAGGTATAATTGAGGTTGTTGTTGATGATGTAGCAAGGGAAAATTTTATTATGGTGGAGGTTTGTGATAATGGAATTGGTATACCTGATAGTGAGAAAGAAAAAATATTTACTGATTTTTTTAGAGCAAGTAATGTGAAACAGAAGGGTTATGAAGGAACGGGATTAGGACTTTCTGTTGTGAAGCAAATAGTTGAACATCATAATGGAGAAATCACTTTTGAAAGCCCATCAAGACTTGCAGATGGTAAAAGAAGAGGAACAAGCTTTAAAATATTCTTACCAATAAATAGTGAATAAAAGTTTTTAAATATAATTTTTTAAAAATGAAAAACATAGAAAAATTAGAAAGGAAGTTCGTTAGAAGTATTCAATCTTATCTTGTTGTATATTTTACAATTGCGGTTCTATTACCCACAATTGTTTTAAGTGTACTTGGGACTTATATTATTTATACTCAGGTAATTAATCGTGCTGAGGTTAAAACATTATCTGATTTAAATTCAGCTAAAGAAATTTATAAAAATACTATTTCACATTTGGAAACTGTTGCCAGACTAACATCAGCAAGGAGTTTTATTATCAACTCTATTGTAGAAAAAAATGTGGATACACTTCAGTATGATTTACAAAGGACTTTATATAATGAGAAGTTAGACATTTTTACGCTTGTGGATACAAAAGGTGTAGTAATATGCAGAGCTAGAAATGCTTTTAATAGAGGTGATACTTTAATGAATGAATGTGTTAAGCAGGTAATATCAACAAAACAAATTTTTTCAGGGACGGAAGTAGTAAGTGCAGAAGAACTTGGAAAGGAATCTTATGAATTAAAAGAAAGAGCCCAAATTCAAATTGTAAAAACCCCTAAATCAAGACCCATTGAGGAAAATATTGAAACTAATGGTCTAATGATTAAATCAGCAGTGCCTATTTTTGATAAGAAAGGGAATTTTATTGCTGTTCTTATTGCAGGAAAACTGTTAAATAGAAACTACGATATAGTTACAAGAATAAAGGATGTAGTTCATGAAGGTGAAGTTTATAAAGGGAAAGAAATAGGTACATCAACTATATTTTTAAAAGATGTAAGAATTTCTACCAATGTGAAAAACAAAGATGGCACTTATGCTATCGGAACACTTGTATCAGAGGAAGTTTATAACAAAGTTGTTTTGCAAGGAGAAAGGTGGATTGGAGAAGCGTTTGTGGTAAATGATTGGTATATTGGTGCATATGATCCAATTAAAGATTTTGAAGGTAATGTAATTGGAATGTTATATGTTGGTCTATTAAAAGAACCATTTGACCATCTAATGTGGAGTACAATTCTGATTTTTATTGGGATAGGATTAGGGGCAACTTTAATTATTTATGTTGTCGCGATATTTTTAGCAAAAAGAATTACTACTCCACTTAGAAAACTTGAAGAGGTCGCAAAGAAAATAACTGAAGGAGATATTAAACAGGAATTCACAATTAAAAACGCTCCAAGAGAAGTTGAGAACCTTGCCAATAGTCTTGACCATATGGCGAAAGAACTTGAAAAAGAAAAACAGGAATTAGAAGCTTGGGCAGATAAGTTAGAATTAAAAGTACAGGAAAGGACAGCAGAATTAAAGAAGATTCATGGGCAACTTTTTCGATCAGAGAAACTTGCTTCTATTGGAAAACTTGCTGCTGGTGTGGCCCATGAGATTAATAATCCTTTAACGGGGGTGCTTACAAATGCAAGTCTGTTGTTGGAAGATTTGCCTGAAGGTGATCCCAAAAGAGAAGATGTAAAAGTTATTGTTAATGAAACTATCAGATGTAGAGAAATTGTCAAAAGATTACTTGACTTTGCAAGGCAAACTAAACCACAGAAAAAATTGATTAATGTAAATTCTTTGATAGAAAATATTATACTTCTTGTAAGGAATCAGACTTCTTTCAGGAATATTGTTATTGAAAAAGAATTGGCAGAGAATTTACCAGAAATAATGGCAGATGGTGACCAAATACAGCAAGTAATAATAAATTTCATCCTAAATGCTGCTGATGCTATGCCAAAAGGAGGATCGCTTAAAATCTGTTCTAAATTAATGGAGAATGGCGAATTTATAGAATTGAAATTTATAGATACTGGAGTTGGGATTTCTGAGGAAAATAGAAACAGAATATTTGACCCATTTTTCACAACAAAAGAAAATGGAACAGGGCTTGGTCTTTCTATTAGTTATGGTATAATAGAACAGCATGGTGGAACAATTTATGTTGATAGTGAAGTTGGAAAAGGAACCACTTTTACAGTTCAACTTCCAATTAAATCTCCTTTTGAAGAATAAAATTAGTTTAATATGCAAGCAAATATATTAATAATAGATGATGAATTGGTTGTCTGCCAAAGTTGTGAAAAAATTTTTTTAAGGGCAGGACATAATGTGAAATATACAACAAGTGGAAAGCAGGCATTAACTATGCTCGAAGAGGAAGAATTTGATGTTGTGTTTACCGATTTAAAAATGGTTGATATTGGGGGTATGGAAATTTTGCAAACTGTGAAAACTAAATATCCGGATACTGTTGTCGTTGTTATCACAGGATATGCTACAATTGCATCTGCAGTCGAAACTATGAGATATGGTGCATTTGACTATTTACCAAAACCTTTTACCCCTGCGGAACTGCTTGCTGTATTAAATAAAGCTATTGAGAGAAGGCGATTAATAAAAATAACGAAAAGTGAATTTAAGTATGCTGATGCTTCTGGTTTTGAGGGTATTATTGGGCGTTGCCCAAAAATGTTGGAAGTTTATAACTTAATTGATAAAGTTGCCCAGACAGATAGTACCGTTCTGATTCTTGGTGAAAGTGGTACAGGAAAAGATTTAACCGCAAGAGCAATTCACAATCGGAGTAAAAGAAAAGAACACAAATTTTTTGCAGTTGATGTTTCAACTCTTTCTAGTAGTTTAATAGAAAGTGAACTTTTTGGGTATGTGAAAGGTGCTTTTACTGGTGCTAATACTGATAAGCAGGGAGTATTTGAAGTAGCTGATAAAGGAACTATTTTCCTTGATGAGATAGGAAATCTTTCATTAGATATTCAAGCAAGATTATTAAGAGTATTGCAAGAAAAAGAGTTTCTTCCCGTTGGTGGTACAGTTGTGAAGAAGGTAGATGTGAGATTAATTTTTGCAACCAATAAAAATTTAAAAAAGCTTGTAGAGGAAAACAAATTTAGAGAAGATTTATATTACAGATTAAATGTATTTCCAATTCTTTTACCACCATTAAGGGAAAGGAAAGAAGATATTCCAGAACTTGTAAAACATTTTATTAAAAAATATTCTGAAAAATTTAATCGCAAAGAGCCAAATATTGATGTTGATGCAATGCAGATGCTTCAAAACTATCATTGGCCTGGGAATGTAAGAGAACTTGAGCATACAATGGAAAGATTAATGATTATAGTAGAAGGTGAAGAAATTACTCCAATTCATATCTCGAATATATTATATAAAACTGAAACACAGAGAAAATTTCATATTCCTAAAGATATCTATGAACTTAATAGTCTTAAAAAACAAATAAGAGAAACATCAATACATGAAATTGAGAAATTATTTCTTTTAGAAGCACTAGCCAGAAACAATTGGAATATATCAAAAGCTGCTCTTGATGTAAGTATGCAGAGGCCCAATTTTCAAGCTCTTATGAAAAAGTATGGAATAAAAAAGCCAGGTAAAGAGACAGAAGATGATGATGATTTAGAAGGATAAAATTTGATTACAAAGGGGGTAAATAGTAACATTCTTTACACAAAATTTATTAAATTATAACTTACTAGTAAATCAGCAAGTTAAGGTTCAATATTTTAATGTATAAAAATTTATACATATGTATAAATTTTTATACACCCTAAAAAATATGAAAATTACATTTTAAATGTTCTAAAATAGGAATTGTTAGAATTATTTTTTTAATGTGTATAAAAGTATATACACTTTTTAGTGCAAAATTGCAAAATCGCATATTTTTTTAATGAATTTTTAGTTTGGCACGGCAATTGCAATTAAATTAGTGAAATGAAAAAAGAAAACAAAAATTTAAAAACTAAAATATAAGGAGAAATAAAAATGATTACAGAAAAAATTTTAATAGTAGATGATGAAGCAACAATCTGCGATAGCGTCTCAAAGATACTATCCAGAAAAGGCTTCACAGTAGAAAATTCACTAAGTGCTGATGAAGCACTAGAAAAAATGAAGGGGAATAAGTTTGATATTGTTATCACAGATATAATGATGCCAAAAACAAACGGTCTTGAACTTTTAGAGTTGGTAAAAAAGCACTACCCTGAAATTGATGTTTTAATCATAACTGGATATGCTTCAATTGAATCAGCTGTAAAGGCAACTAAATTAGGAGCACTTGATTATATTCCAAAGCCATTTACCCCTGATGAATTAGTTTCAAGAATTCAAAAAGCAGTTGAAATTAGAAAGAGAAAAGAAGATAAAAAACAAGAAGTTAAGGTAAAAGTTGAAGAGAAAAATGAAAAGAAAGATGATGTTATTGATGTGGATATGCCTTTTAGTGAAAAAGAAGTAAGTGAAGCTACATCAAAAGATTTTGCTGATAAACTGACCCGTTCTGATGTTACAACACCAGCAAGAAAAGCAAAAACCGCCTACTGTAATACTGGTCAAAGAGAATGCCGAAGATTAGTATTAACAGGAACTGAATGTAAAGGTGAATGCCCAATTGTAAAAAAAGAGAGAGAAAGAGCAAAAACCGTAAAACAAGTACAACCAGGAGTGGAATTAATAGATGTTGACATGCCATTTAATCTTGCAGAAGTCGAAGCAGTAGTTGGAAGTGATTATCTTGATTGCCTTGATAGGTCTGATTATCCAAGAGCAGCTCTTTACGGCAAAAATAATGAAGCAAGAAGAACAGTTCTTGTTGTTGATGATGAACCAATTGTATGCCACAGTTTAAGAAGAATTCTTGCCAAGCACAGTTGCGCGGTTGAAGAAGCTTTTGAAGCAAGAGTTGCGGAACAAAAATTGAAAAACAAAAAATATGACTTAATATTCTTAGATCTCAAAATGCCTGATAAAGATGGAATGGATATTTTACTCTCAATAAAAGAAAATTACCCTGACACACCAGTAATAATGATCACAGGTTATGCAACAATCGACAAAGCAGTTGAAGCAACAAAGTTAGGTGCATATCAATTTATTCCAAAACCATTTACCCCTGAAGAGTTAAAGGAAGTTGCATTAGAAGCAATGAACTCATAATAATTTTCAAATCTACTTAAATAGCAAAGGGCTATCGTAAATCGATAGCCCTTTTTTGTTGTGTATAAAAAATTATACAACCATTTTTGTTGTATAAAATTCTAATTTTTATTCTTGATTTTTAAATAAAATTCTATAATTTTGAATTTGAATATACTAAAACGATGAATATAGCTTAGTTGTGATTAACACATCTTACCACATCGAAGCTACCGAACCTGTCGAAGAAAAAATTATGGAAGAGAGTAAAACTAAAACTTTAATATTAGGAATGGGGAATACCTTACTTAGTGATGATGCAATTGGTATACTTGTAAAAAGGTTACTTGAATTATGTTTAAAAGATATAGAACATTTACATTTTGAAGAAACTTCGTGGGGGGGATTCAGAATTATAGATCTAATAAAGGGTTTTAATTATGTTATTGTTATTGATGCTATGAAGACGGGAAATTGTAAACCAGGTACAATAAAAAATTTAAAAGTTAACGATTTTTTACCTACTTTGAGATTTAATTCTTACCACGATATTAACTTTATTACAGCAGTAAAATTAGCTGAAGCAATGGAGGAAAAAGTACCTACTGATATTGATATTTACACAATAGAAATTGTTGATAATAGAACGATAAGCTTTTCTTTGAGTAGAGAAGTAGAAGAATCAATTACCGAATGTTCAAAAGAGATATTAAACAGATTATGTGAGAAAAATATTATTTCTGAGTCAGAGAAATCAAAATGCCTTTCAAACCTCAACTTATTTATGCAAGATAAAAAGAGTTTCATAAAAGAAAAACTGTACACCGAAGAGTATAATATATTAATAAAATCAAAACAATTTGAAACAAAATAACCTCACACAATGAAGATAGAAGACATTAAAATACCGGGTAAGTTATCTCAGAAGGAAGAGGATTTAAAAAACTCTTTTTTCAGGCAACTGGAAGCAGTACCAAATAGTGAGAAAATTAAATCCTGTATACAATGTGGTACCTGTACAGGTTCATGTCCGGTTTCCTATGCAATGGATATATCTCCAAGAGAGTTAATTGCACTTTTCCGAGCAGGAGATATAGAAACAATTTTACACAGTAAAACAATATGGGTTTGTGCATCTTGCTATGCTTGTCAAACTAGATGTCCTGCTTTAATAAAAGTTACAGATATAATATACGCTTTGAAGCGACTTGCAATGGAAAAGAAAATTTATCCACCGAAATTTCCTGTTTATTCACTCTCACAATCTTTTGTTAAAATTATGAATCAATATGGTAGGTTGCATGAGCCAAAACTTATGATCTATTACTTATTAAGAGTGAACCCTTTTAAGCTTTTTAGTTTAATGCCTTTAAGTCTAAGAATGGCAAAGCGAAAGAGAATTGCTTATATACCATCAAAGATTAAAGATCTTGAAGGGTTTCAACGCATTATTGCAAAAGCAGAACAGCTTGATATGCCAAGTATTGCAGAAGAGAAACAATATATGACAGACACCGTCGGTTACGGTGCTGTTGATAAAGAAATAATTTTGGAAACAACAAAACATAAAGAATAATGGATTACACATATTATCCCGGCTGCAGCCTTGAGTCTGCACATAGAAGTTATGGCGATTCAGTTAAAAAGGTGTTTAGCCATTTAGGTTGCAATTTAATAGAACTTGAAGATTGGAATTGTTGTGGGGCTACTATGTATATGTCTGTTAAAGAAACCGTTGGTTTTGCAATTTCCGCAAGAAATTTAGCACTTGCTGAGAAATATAACAGAGATGTAGTTGCTCCTTGTAGTGCGTGCTTTACAGTCCTTTCAAAAACAAATCGCTATTTAAAAGAATTACCTGATTTACACAATAAAATAAATGAATGCCTTGCTGAATCAGGATTAAGTTATAACTTAACTGTTAAAGTAAGGCATCCACTCGATGTACTTGTTAATGACATTGGTATAGAAAAAATTAAAGAAAAAGCAAAATTCAGTCTAAAAGGATTAAAAATAGCAAACTATTATGGTTGTCAAATCGTCAGACCCGAAAGAGGTTTCGATGATAGAGAAGAGCCAATGACTATGGATAACCTATTTTCAGCACTTGGAGCTGAGAATGTATATTATCCAATGAAAGTTAAATGTTGCGGTGGTATGCTTATGACTACTTATGAAGATGTTGCCCTAAAATTATCAAAAGGAATTATTGAAACCGCAGTGGAAAATGGTGCAAATTGTATTGTAACAACTTGTCCATTATGTCAGATGAATGTTGAAGCGTATCAAGATGTAATAAATAAAACATTCGGTACAAATTACAGTATACCTGTATTATTCTTTACTCAAGTGCTTGGATTAGCCTTTGGTTTTACTGATAAGGAACTTGGAATAGATTCACTTCTTACTGAAGGAGTTAAAGTAACAGAAAAATTATAAATTCTAATAAAATTATAACAAATGGCTCAAGAAGAAAAAAACAACGGTGAAGTTAGAATTGGCTTTTTTATCTGCCATTGTGGTGTAAACATAGCAGCTACTGTTAATGTTGCTGAGGTAAGAGATTATATAGCTACCCTTCCTAATGTTGTCATATCTCAGGATTATAAGTTTATGTGTTCTGATCCTGGGCAAGATATGATTAAAAATGCAATTAAAGCGCATAAACTTAATAGGGTAGTAGTTGCTGCTTGCTCACCTTTAATGCATGAATTAACTTTTAGGAACGCATGCGAAAAAGCGGGTTTGAATAGGTATTTATTTCAAATGGCAAACATTCGCGAGCATGTATCATGGGTTCATGATGATAGGGTAAAAGCAACATTAAAAGCAAAAGCCCATGCAAGAGCTGCGGTAAGTAGAGTTGCGTATCAAGCACCACTCGAAATTACGAAAGCTAAAATAAATCCTGATACATTAATTATCGGTGGAGGTATTGCAGGTATCCAAGCAGCACTCGAAATTGCTGATTCTGGAAATAATGTGATTCTAGTAGAAAAGGAACCATCAATTGGTGGTAAGATGGCTCTTTTTGATAAAACATTCCCAACTCTCGATTGCTCAGCCTGTATTCTTACTCCAAAAATGGTATCAGTTGGTCATAGAGAAAATATAAAGTTATACAGTTGGGCTGAGGTTGTTTCAGTATCAGGTTATTTAGGTAATTTTAAAGTGAAAATAAGAAAACGTACCAGATATGTAGATACTGACAAATGTACAGGTTGTGGTCAATGCTGGAGTCATTGTCCGGCTACAAAATATCCATCACGAAGGCAAGTTATAATTGGAAAAGATATATTAGTAAATGAGAAGAGGTAATATGCAATTAAAAGAAATTAAAGAAATATTAAACTGTACAAATCATACTGACGATGGTTTATTAGAGAAAGAGATAAGTTATTGCTATGCAACAGATATGATGAGTGATGTTTTAAAATCTTGTAAAACAGGTTCTTTGTTAATAACGGGCTTAGTTAATCAGCAGGTTATACAAGTTGCTGAAATTATGGATTTGAGTGGAATTATTTTTGTTTCCGGGAAAAAACCTTCTGAAGAAATGCTTAAGGGTATAGAAAGTAAGAATATTCCTTTACTTTCTACAGATTTACATATGTTTGAAGCCTGCGGTATTCTGTATTCAAAAGGTTTGAAACAAGAAGTCGCAGAGCGAAAAAATGAAAATGGAAAATGAAGTTTTATATAGTCAGAAATTCCAGATTTTAGGAAGAGATTTTGCAAATGCTGGTGCTGTTTCGGTTTCTATTAAAAGGTTTTTAAAGGAAATTCAAATTAAACCAGAGATTATATATAGAGTTTCTATTTGTTGCTATGAAGCTGAAATGAATGTGGTTATGTATGCTATGATAGGGACTTTAGATTTTACAATAACTCCAAATCAAATCATCATAGTTGTTGAAGATGAAGGACCAGGGATTGAAGATATTGAAAAAGCAATGCAAGAAGGTTATTCAACAGCAACCCCTGCTATGAGAGAAATGGGTTTTGGTGCAGGACTTGGTTTACCGAATATTAAGAAGAATGCTGATGAATTTATAATAAACTCAGAAGTAGCAAAAGGAACAAAATTGACAATAAAAATAAATTATAATTGAATCAGAATAAACAGGACATAAAAAGTTACAGAATTTGCTTTGAACCACAGAAATGCATTGGTGATATGAATTGTATGCGAGTATGTCCTGTTGGTGCTATAAGAATCAGGGAAGGGAAAGCAAAATATTTAGAAGATAAATGCATAGAATGTGGAGAATGCATAAAAGTATGTAATCAAGGTGCCATTTATCCTTTGACTAATACTATTAGTGATTTTCAGAAATACAAATATACAGTTGCTCTACCTTCACTAGCACTTTACAGTCAATTTGATAGAAATATTAAACCTAAAACTATATTAAGCTCTTTAGTTAAAATAGGATTTAATGAAGCTTATGATATTTCCCGTGCTTGTATATCAGTAATTAAGTCAGCAAAGAAATATATTCTTGAACATCAAGAAAGTAGACCGTTTATTTCTCCTTTCTGCCCAACTTGTGTTAAAATAATACAGATGAAATATATGGAATTAACAAATAAGTTGATTCCAGTTATTTCTCCTATTGAACTTGCTGCAAAGGCAATAAAGGAAGAAGTTTCTAGAAGAATGAATTTGGATAAAAAGGATATTGGAATATTCTACATTACTCCTTGTTCATCAAAGCTTCTCCTTATTTCTGAAGAAGATAAATTTTATACAGATGTTGATGGTGCAATACCTTTTAATGAAATATATAATTCATTATATACTGCTATTTATCAATTGCAAAGGAATTCTACAGTAGGACACGAACACTTTGAGGTTAGTGGTTTTGGACTGAATTTTATTCGTGCGGGTGGAATTTCGCAAATGATGGGAATAGATAATAGCATTTCGGTTTCTGGAATAAATAATGTATTATATATTCTTGATGAAATAGAAAAAGGGAAAATGCACAATGTAGATTTTGTTGAAATAAATGCTTGCCCTGAAAGTTGTCTTGGAGGACCCATGACCGTTGAAAATGTTTATATTGCTAGGAGTAATTTACTTAGTCTAATTAATTATTTTGGAGAAACAAAACTGCCAATTGGGAAAAAAGATGAGTATGAAAAGTATAATGTACTGCAAGAAAATCTGTTTCAGACTATAAATAATAATAATGAGAAAATTGATATAAAAATTGCTCTTAATAAAATGGCAGAAAAGCGTAGAGTTCTAGCATCATTACCTAAAATTAACTGCGGTGCTTGTGGCTCTCCTAATTGTGAAGTGTTTGCTGATGATGTAGCAAGCGGAGAAGTAAAATTATTTGATTGTGTTATTCTCAGAAATTTGAAACTAAAAAAAATGTTAGAAGATGCTGAATTTGGTAATTCAAATGAATGAATAAAATTTTGATATGAAGTTAAGCGAAATCATAGATAAATGTAATTTAAAAATTGAAGCTGTAAGTGATAATAGACTTATTTCTGAAAAATCAGTTACTGGTGTTTATACAGGTGATTTGCTAAGTGATGTAATAGCTAATGCTAAAAAAGATAATTTATGGATTACAATACAAACTCATTTAAATATAATAGCAGTTGCTACCTTAAAAGAATTAGCAGCTATAATTATTGTTATGAATAAACCTATTTCTGATGAAGTTAAAAATAAAGCTATTGAAGAGAATGTAATATTATTAAGTACAGGTGCAAAATCATATGAAATTTCTGGAAAATTATATGAACTTGGAATTGGAAGATAAATGAATACAAATGATTTTAGTAAAAGCGGATGTCCATTTACATACTTGTTTATCACCATGTGCGGAGATAACTCAATCACCTTTAAGAGTTGTTCAAAAAGCGTATGAAAAAGGATATAATATGATATTTATTACAGATCATAACACAACTGCAAACAGTAAATATGCTATGAGAGTAGCAGAAAAATATGATACTTTGAATGTATATCCAGGTATGGAAATAACAAGTAGAGAAGAAGTTCACATATTAGCTCTTTTTGAAACATTATACGATGCAGAACAACTTCAATTAGAAATAAATGAATATTTACCTAATGTATATTTTGATAAAGAAAAAGAACAACAAATAATAGCAAACGAGTTTGATGAAGTGGAAGGTTATTATGAAAAATCTTTATTTAGTGCTGTGGATTTAAGTGTTGAAGAAATAATTGATTTAGTTCATAAGTATAAAGGTGCTGCAATTGCAGCGCATATAGATAGACCAAGTTTTTCTATAATTAGTCAACTTGGTTCCATACCTGAAAGAGTCCAATTTGATGCTCTTGAAGTATCACCGAATCTTGATTTAGAAAAAGCAAAAGAAATTTATAAAGAGTATTCGAATAAATATAAGTTTATTACTGGCTCAGATGCACATTCACTAGAGCAAATTGGTACAGTGAGTACTAAATTCTATGGAAATAGCAATACATATTCTGATTTTTTAAAATTTATTAATGGATGATTTGGCTTTACACATACTTGACATCGCGGAAAATAGTATTAATGCAGGAGCGAAGAATGTAACGATTAATATTATTGAAGATACAAAGGAAGATTTACTTATGATAGAAATAATCGATGACGGAAAAGGAATAGAAAAAGAAATATTAGAAGCAGTGACAAATCCATTTGTAACAAGTAGAACTACAAGAAAAGTTGGACTTGGCTTGCCATTATTAAAACTTGCAGCGGAGAATTGTGAAGGTGGATTGGAAATAAAATCTGAAAAAGGTAAAGGAACTCAGATAAAAGTGAAGTTCAAACATTCTCATATCGATAGGCAACCGCTTGGCGATGTTATGGGAACAATTTTAGCATTACTTGCAAATGAACATAATATTAATGTTAATTTTTTTCATAGAAAAGATGAGAGAACATTTGAATTTGATAGTAAAGAGTTTAAATCTATTTTAGAAAACCTTGCTCTTGAAGAAAATAGTCTAATAACAGTTGCTAATAAATATTTAAAGGAAAATTATAATAACTTTAAAACAAACTAATATGTCAAACGATACATTAGAAAAAGCGAAAAAGATAGCCACAAAATGGGGAAAAAAGCCAGAGAACATCATTGAGATGATGCATGATGTTCAGAGTGAATTTAATTATTTACCCAAGGAAATATTGCAGGTACTTTCCCAAGAAGCTAATGTACCGATAGCACAAATTTACAGCATTGCAACATTTTATAATGCTTTCAGTCTGAAACCAAAAGGTAAAAATAAAATTTGCGTTTGTATGGGTACCCCCTGCCATGCACTTGGAGCGCCAAAAGTTGTAAGTGCTCTTGAGAGAGAACTAAAAATTAAATGTGGAGAGACGACTCCTGATATGCAATTTAGTTTGGATATTTCTGGATGTGTTGGTACCTGTGGTTTAGCACCAGTAGTGGTGATTAACGATGATTTATACGGGCCAGTACCTGTTAGTAATGTAAAAAAATTAATTAAAAAATACGAAAAGAAATAAATCTTTTAGGAGGAAAAATGGCAAAATTAAAAATTGAAGACTTAGAAAAAATTGCTGAAGATTATAAACGGAAGATGACTGTAAGAGAGGGGGGCGGAAGAGTGAAAGTTACAGTTCATATGGGTACCTGTGGTATTGCTGCTGGAGCAAGAGAAATAATGAACACTTTTGTAAAAGAGATTGAAGAAAAAAATGTTAAGGATGTTATCTTGACTACTTCAGGTTGTGCGGGTTTATGCAGTAAGGAACCAATGATAACAGTTGAAGTTTTGGGACAGGCACCAGTAAAGTATATAGAACTCACGCCCGATAAAGCAAAAAAAATTTTTGAGCAACATGTTTTACAGGGTATATTTGTTAAGGAATATGCCTTATCAATTGGAAGTGAAAAAGTTCAATAGAATTTAAATTTATTAATAATATGAAAGCATACAGAATTCAATTAATGGTTTGTACAGGCACAGGTTGTGTATCAAATCATGCATTTGATATAAAAAGTGCTTTAGAGAGAGAAATTGCGAAACATAACCTGCAAGCAGAAGCAGAAGTTGTAACTACAGGTTGCAATGGCTTTTGTGGAGCAGGACCCATTGTTGTTGTGCAACCAGACGGAATATTTTATCAAACTCTAAAAGTATCAGATATTCCGCTCCTTGTTGAGGAACATCTTTTGAAAGGAAGGCCTGTAAAGAAATTTATGTATGTTCCTCCTAAAGAAGAAACTCCTATTCCAAAGATGTCTCAAATTCCATTTTTCTCGGATCAAACTCTTGTTGCTTTGAGAAATAGAGGAATGATAGACCCTGAAAATATAGATGACTATATTGCAAGAGGTGGTTATAGAGCATTAGCTAAAGTTCTAACTTCTATGACTCCCGATGAAGTATTGCAGGAGATTAAAAAATCTGGTTTAAGAGGTCGTGGTGGTGGTGGTTTTCCAACTGGTATAAAATGGGAAACCTGTAAGAAAGCAGAAGGAACTACTAAATATGTCATTTGCAATGCAGACGAAGGAGATCCAGGTGCGTTTATGGATAGAAGTATTATTGAAGGAGACCCACACAGTGTCATTGAAGGTATGATTATTGGTGCTTATGCAATTGAAAATGTTAGGGAGGGTTATATATATGTTAGAATGGAATATCCTCTTGCAATAAAAAGATTTAATATAGCAATTCAACAAGCAAAAGAATATGGTCTTTTAGGTGAAAGAATTTTTGACACAGATTTTAGTTTTGATATACATGTTAGAAGGGGAGCTGGTGCATTTGTGTGTGGCGAATCAACAGCACTTATGGCTTCTATAGAGGGTAAATCAGGTGAACCTAGAGCTAAATATGTACATACAGTTGAAAAAGGGTTATATGATTGTCCTACTTGCTTAAATAATGTTGAAACTTGGGCAAATGTACCGCAGATAATTCTCAAAGGAGCAGAATGGTTTGCGTCAATTGGAACAGGTGATGTAACTCATGACCCATGGGGTGGTAGTAAAGGTACGAAAGTATTTTCTCTTGCGGGTAAAGTGAATAATACTGGATTAGTCGAAGTTCCTATGGGAATTACCTTGAGAGATATTATATTCAAAGTAGGTGGCGGTATTAAAGATGGCAAGAAATTTAAAGCTGTTCAAACAGGAGGTCCTTCTGGTGGATTCATTCCTGAAAGTCTGATCGATTTACCTGTTGATTATGAGGAATTAACTAAGGTTGGTTCTATGATGGGTTCAGGTGGTATGGTTGTTATGGACGAGGAAAATTGTATGGTTGATATGGCAAAATACTTCCTAAAATTTACTCAGGAAGAATCTTGTGGAAAGTGTATTCCATGCAGAGAAGGAACGAAAAGAATGCTTGATATTCTTGAAAGAATTACAGCTGGTGAAGGGAAAGAGGAAGATTTAGATTTACTTGAAGAGTTATCAATGATGGTTGTTGAATCATCGCTCTGCGCTCTTGGAGGTTCTGCACCTAACCCAGTATTAACCACATTAAAATACTTTAGAGATGAATATATAGCACATGTGAGAGATAAAAAATGTCCTGCTAAAGTATGTAAATTATTACTGACATATACAATAGATCCGAAAATATGTCTTGAAATTGGTCATGGATGTGGAATGTGTAAGAAAAACTGTCCAGATGGAGCAATTATTGGTGAGACAAAGAAAGTACACTATATTGACCCAATGAAATGTGGTAAATGTGGTGTGTGTTATGATGTATGTAATTTTGAAGCAATAAAAGTAGAATAAAAAATTTAAAAGTATATTTATATAACAAAAAATAATTAAAAATGATAACTGTAAATATTGATGGCGTAGAAGTTCAGGTAGCAGAAGAAACTACAATACTTAAAGCGGCAGAAAAAGCAGGAATCTGGATTCCTACTATGTGTTATTCCGAGATACTTGAACCCTACGGAGTATGCAGATTATGCAGTGTGGAAATAATTAGGGGAAAGCGTTCCCGTATAGTTACAGCTTGTAATTATCCTTTAAGAACAAGTGGTGTAACAATCAGGACTAATTCTCCTAAGATTCAGAACATTAGAAAAATAATTATGGAACTGATGCTTTCCCGATGGCCTAATGTAGAAGTCGTGAAAAATATGGCAAAAGAAATAGGGGTTACAGAACCAAGATTTGAGTCGCTTGAAAAGGATGAAAGCCCTGACGCATGCATTTTATGTGGGGCGTGTGTAAATATTTGTAGAGATGTTGTTAAAGCAAATATTCTTTGCTTTGCAAATAGAGGTATAAAAAGAGAAGTGGTTTTGCCTTATGATGAGAAAAACGAAAAATGTATAGTGTGTGGTGCATGTGCATATGTGTGCCCAACAGGCCACATAAAGTTGAAATCTCTTGAATATGAAAGAGGTGCTTTAAGGGATTTTTATTTGGGTCCGAAAACTGCAATAAATATTCCTACACTGCAAGCAATACCAAGGGTTCCATTAATTGATGAAAATTCCTGTATTAAAATGAAAACTGATGGATGTGGGATTTGTTCAACATTCTGCGAACCTGAAGCAATTAAATATGATATGCAAGATGAAGAAATTGAAGTTGAAGTAGGACAAATACTTATTACTACAGGTTTCAAACTAATAGATGTAACCCAAATGCCACAATATGGATATGGCAGGCTTGATAATGTATATACTTCACTTGAATTCGAACATTTACTTAACTCTACTGGTCCTACTGGTGGTACGATAGTATGTAAAGATGGAAGCGAACCAAGAGCAGTTGCAATTATTCATTGTATCGGTTCAAGAGATGAAAATTATAAAAAGTATTGCTCAAGAGTTTGTTGTATGTATGCATTGAAATTTGCACATCTTGTCAAAGATAGAACATCTGCAGAGGTATACCAGTTTTACATTGATATGAGAGCATTTGGTAAGGGTTATGAGGAGTTTTATAAAAGGCTGCTTGATGAAGGGGTAAATATGATAAGAGGCAAGGTTGCCGAAATTGTTGAAGGTCCAACTCGAAATGGTCAGAAACCATATTTACTTGTTAGATGCGAGGATACACTTATTGGAAAATTTAGGGAAATCCCCGTGGATATGGCTATTTTATGTCCTGCCTTTGAACCATCAGAAGATGCAGAAAAAATCAGAAAGATTTTATCGATTAGTCAAAGCCCTGATAAATTTTTCTTAGAACGCCATCCAAAGTTAGACCCGGTTTCGACAATGACAGATGGAATTTTTATTGCAGGTGCTGCTCAAGGACCTAAAGATATTCCTGATTCTGTTGCACAAGCTTCTGCTGCTGCAGCAAGAATTTTATCTTTGATTTCAGTTGGTGAAGTAGCTGTTGAACCAATCAAAGCTAATATTATCGAAGAATATTGTAGTGGATGTAGAATTTGTAATAATCTTTGTCCTTATACTGCAATTTCTTTCAATGAAGAAAAGAAAGTATCTGAGATTAATGAGATGCTATGTAAAGGATGTGGAACTTGCGTATCTGCATGTCCAGCATCTGCAATTAAAGGAAAAGGATTTACTGATCAGCAAATACTTGCTGAGTTAGAAGGATTGTTATCAGTTTAGTGAATTAAATAAATTTTAATTATATAAATATGTCAGAAGAGAAAAAACAAAACGGCTGGGACCCTAAAATTGCAGCATTTCTCTGCAATTGGTGTACATACACAGGTGCAGACCTTGCTGGTGTTTCAAGATTGAAATCTTCCCCTTGTGTAAGAATTATTAGAGTAATGTGCAGTGGTAGGGTAGACCCAACATTTGTACTGAAAGCATTTGAAAATGGTGCTGATGGAGTATTTATTGGTGGTTGTCACTTTGGTGATTGCCACTATTCAGAAGGTAATTACAAAACTTTCAGAAGAGTTGAGTTCTTGAAAGTATTTTTAGAACAATTTGGAATTAATCCTAAGAGGATTAGGTTGGAATGGATATCAGCATCTGAAGGTGACAAGTATGCTGAGACTACACTTGATTTTGAAAGACAGATAAGAGAACTTGGTCCTTTAAAACTTATAAGAGAATAATTTTTTGTTTAAATTTAATAATATACAATGAAACCAAAACTTGCTTTATATTGGGCTGCATCCTGTGGTGGATGTGAAATTGCTGTAGTAGATATAGAATTGAAGATTCTTGAGGTGGGCGAATTTTTCGATATTGTTTTCTGGCCCTGTATTATGGATTTTAAGTATAAAGATGTAGAAGCAATGGCAGATGGTGAAATTGATTTATGTTTATTCAACGGAGCCATAAGAACTTCAGAGAATGAATATTTAGCAAAGCTTTTGAGAAAAAAATCTAAAATTCTCGTTGCTTTTGGTTCTTGTGCCCATGAAGGTTGCATTCCAGGTTTAGCTAATTTTTATGATAAAAATGCTATATTTGAATGTGTTTATAAAGATAGCCAATCTGTTGATGAGGCTTCTAAAGGAATTTATCCTGTACCTGTAACTCATATGCCTGAAGGGGAAATAGAGATTCCAGAATTTTGGAATACTGTTAAAACACTTGATCAGGTTGTAGATGTAGATTATTATGTACCTGGTTGTCCGCCACAATCATTTCAGATTGCTAATGTAATTGATGCAGTTGTTGATATAATTAAAAATGGAAAACCGTTTCCACCTAAAGGTACAGTATTAGGTGCTGGAGATAAGACTTGCTGCGATGAATGTCCGAGGGAAAGGAAGGAAAAGAAGATAAAAAGATTTTATAGACCGCAAGAAATTATTCCTGATCCTAATGAATGCTTGTTGGATCAGGGTATCCTTTGTTTGGGACCAGCTACAAGAAGTGGATGTGATGCTCTGTGCGTCAAAGCAAATGTGGGATGCAGAGGATGTTATGGACCACCACCGAATGTTTTAGACCAAGGAGCTAAAATGGTATCTGCTCTTAGCTCAGTGATTGATACACTTGATCCCAATGAAATGCAGGAAATAATAAAAACCATTGCTGACCCTCTTGGTACATTTTATAGGTTTTCTCTTGCACATTCAATATTAAGAAGAGTTCAACCAAAAGATAAACAATAAGTATAACAATATAAAAAGTTAAATTCTGAAAAAGTAAATATTAATTATATGAAACAAATAAAAATTGATCCAATAACAAGACTGGAGGGCCACGGGAAAATTGACATATTTTTAAATGATGACGGTGAAGTTGCAAATTGCTATTTACAGATACCCGAGTTGAGAGGATTTGAGCAGTTTGTTGTTGGAAGACCAATAGAGGAAATGCCTAGAATAACAACTAGAATTTGTGGTGTTTGCCCTGAAGCTCATCATATGGCAGCAGCAAAAGCGTGTGATGCTGTTTATAAAGTTACTATACCATCAGCAGGTAGAAAACTTAGAGAATTGTTATATAATACATTTTTTACTGCTGATCATACTGTTCACTTCTATGCTCTTGCTGGACCCGACTTTGTCTGCGGACCTGATGCACCACCTGCTGAAAGAAATATACTTGGAGTAATAAAAAAGGTAGGACTTGAAATTGGAGGTAAAGTAATTGGGTTGCGTGCTAGATGTCAGGAGATGATTCAAACTCTTGGTGGTAAGAAAATTCATCAAGTTTCTGCTATCCCTGGTGGAGTTTCAAGAGGATTGACTGAAGAAGAAAGAAAGAAGTTTGAAGAATATGCACAGTATATGGTAGATTTTGGGCAATTCACTTTTAAAATATTTGAAGATGTTGTTCTAAAAAATTCTGCTTATGTAGATTTAATTCTAAATGGTCCTTACATACATCAGACTTATTATATGGGTCTCGTTGATGAAAATAATAAAGTTAATTTTTATGATGGCAAGGTAAGGGTTGTTGATCCAGATGGTAATGAATTTTGTAAGTATGAAGCGAAAGATTATCTCGAACATATTGCTGAGCATATTGAAAGTTGGAATTATCTTAAATATCCATATTTAAAGAAAGTAGGTTGGAAAGGTTTTGTTGATGGAAAAGACAGTGGTGTTTATAGAGCAACTCCACTTTCAAGGTTAAACGCTTCTGATGGTATGGCAACTCCACTTGCACAAGCAGAATATGAAAAATACTATGAAACATTAACAGGTGATAGATCAGGTAAAAAACCAGTTCACCACACTCTTGCTACTCACTGGGCAAGAATTATCGAATTACAATATGCAGCAGAACGAGTAATGCAGTTAATCAAAGACCCTGAAATCACATCACCTGATTATCGTGTAATCCCAACTGAGATTCCATCAGAAGGGGTTGGAATTGTAGAAGCCCCAAGAGGTACTTTAACCCATCATTATATAACCGATGAAAAAGGTATAGTTACCAAAGCAAATTTAATTGTTGGAACAACTAATAATCATGCCGCTATTTCGATGTCTATAAAGAAAGCAGCTGAAGGATTAATTAAAAAAGGTGTAGAAGTAACAGAAGGGATATTAAATAAAATAGAAATGGCTTTTCGAGCTTATGATCCTTGTTTTGGTTGTGCTACTCATACATTGCCTGGTGAGATGCCGCTTGAAATCAATATCAGAGAGTCTACTGGAGAAATATTACAAACAGTAAGAAGATTTTAATTACTTTTCTATTAACTGACAGATATATTGAAATAGGATTTTATATAAAAAAAGCAGATTCGTAAAATAAAAATCTGCTTTTTATTTTGTTAAGTCTTCAACTTTATTTGCGAGTACCAATATAAAAGTTAACACCAGCGTAGATAGAAAAACTTCCTATTATTCTTGATGATTCGAGTTTTGGATTTAGGCTTTTATTTTCATCATCATTTAAGTAAACGCTTGAATCGTCTGCTGGTTTGGAAGTTCTACCAATTAAATTATTAAGTGTATAACGGAATCCGAATATCATACCGAATACTTCAGCTACTCTATAATTGTAAGCTGCATTCAGAGCAAACCCAAATCTTAAATTTTCTTTTATTGATTGATATGGTTCTATGGGGTCGGATGTATTTACAGTATCGTTATAATATCTACCAAAAATTATACTTGAATTAATTTCCAGCCCGAAATTAAAGTGAGATTTCAACATCGGGTCAACAAAGATTGCATATTCAAACCCTAAACCAGCATAAGGTATATTAATTCTCGCAAAACTACTACCTGAAGTTTTAGGATGATTTTGAGTAAAGTTACCAGGCCAACCTATTTGAAACCAACCAACATTTGAATAAGCATTGTTTTGAGATCTTGTGAAATGTGAATAGCCAATATTACTATAAACCCTGAATTGGCTTCTGTCTAAAGTTGCAACTGAAAATTTTACAGTAAAACCAGCAGAGAAACCATTTGTTACTCCATAGCTCTTAAAGTCATAAAACTCTCCAATTTCTGAACCCGCTAAATCATGCATTGGAAAATTGTAACCTCCATAGGTTTCAATCATTACAATTGGTTTTTTAAATCTTTTAGAACTAATTTGAGAATAAGCAGTTGATACGAGTAAGAGAATTGAAATTAGTAAAATTACTTGTCTCTTCATAAGCTTTTATTAATTTATATTAAATTAATCAATATTTAAAAGAGAATATTTAAATAAGAAAAAGATAAAAAGAGTGAAATTAGTGGAAAATTAATGGTAGAAAAAGTTAGGGCAGCTTCAGATCAACTAATTTTGATTTTACTCCATCTATTAATTCCATTTTTCTTGCAAGTTCTTCCTTTTGTTCTTTTGTTCCGTATAATTCGCAAATTATCAAACCTTCATCAGAGCAGTTTTCTAATATTCCATCGTGTATTCCTAATCGTGTTTTGATTAAACAACCCCAGGCTGTGAGTAACTTTTGTACATTTACAGCTGCATCTTTTCTTTTTCCGATTAAGATTAATAGTATTGTTTTTTCCATGATTAGTAGTTTGCGTAAAATTATTTATTAATTTATTAAAATAAAATACCTTTAAATTAAATATTTATTTAATAAGTTTTTAAAATATGTGATTAATTTTAGTATGGTATTAAAATTATATATTTGATATTTTTAAATTCTAAATTAAATATTCATCTGGAGGAATTATGGCGCTTATTGTTGTTATTGATGATGACCCTGATATTAGGGAAGCAAGTACTCTTGTATTAACATCGAAAGGGCATAATGTATTAACAGCTGGAAGTCCTGAGGAAGGGTATGAGCTTGTGGTTAGTAATAAGCCTGACCTTATTATTCTTGATGTTATGATGAATGAACCTGATGATGGTTTTTTTCTTGCTCAGAGATTTAGAAGAGAAAATATAAATACTCCCATTATTATGTATACATCTGTTTCTAAAGCAATGGGAATGAACTTTAGTTCAAGTGATATGGTACCTGTAGATGATTTTGTTGAAAAACCAATTTCTCCTGATACCTTAATTGAGAAAGTAAATAAATTATTGAGTAAATAATTAGTATCTTATGGATAAAAATAAAAGTGAATTAGCAAGAGATATAGAAAACTATGTAAAGGAATTTGGTAATGACCGTTCAGCATTATTACCAATTCTACAAGCAATCCAAAAGAAATATTCTTACATTTCAAGTTTTGCACAACAAGAAGTTGCAAGATTACTTGACATACATCCCGTAGAAGTCTTTGGTGTTATTTCTTTTTATTCATTTCTAAGTTCAGAACCAAAAGGTAAATATATAATTAGACTTTGTAAAACCATAATTTGTGATATTTCGGGGAAAGATGAAGTTGAGAAAGCAATTATAAAGGAAACCAATACTAAATTTGGAGAAACTTCACAAGACAATAAATTCACTCTTGAGTATACAAATTGTCTTGGTATGTGTGATATGGGACCTGCTATGATGGTAAACGATAAAGTTTATACAAAACTTACTCCAGAGAAAGTGTCTGAAATAATCTCCAATCTTAATAACTAAAATTATCTACCGCTTTAGAAAAACTCAATATATAAATATAAATTCTTTCAAACATTATGAAGAAAGCATTCTTAATTATTTTAATTTTTACTTTTTGCCTTTCAGCATTTTCAGGTGAACCTCCAAAGGGAATTACTTTATTCAAAGAATCAGATGGCTATACGATTAAGTTTGATATTCCTGAATATTATTTTAATGATATATCAATAAACTCAGAACGATTTACAGTTTTATCTATTCCTGATTATGGAATAACTCCTGAAGTAGGAAAACCACAACTACCACAGATAAGTTTCTTTTTATTAATTGGTAAAAATGAATTAACACCAGACTATCAAATAATTTCACAGAATAAAATTATTGAAATACTTTCCGCAAAGATTTTCCCAACCCAAATGCCATGGGAAAAAAATAGACCATACAAAGATAGACCTTTTACTATAGACAGGGATTATTATAATAGCAAAGGAAATACTGATGAACCGATGATTAAAATTTCAGAACCTTTTATAATTGGTGGTGCTAAAGGTGTTATGATAACGATATTTCCTTTTACATATAACCCATCTGAGGATAAATTATTTGTGACAAAAACTGCAACAGTTAAGATTAAACTTAAAACTCCACCAGAACTCAATTTTATTCCACAAGAAGCAATGGGTAAATTTCTCGCAAGTATATTTGTAAATTATGATGCACAAAGAACTTTGGGTACAAATAATTATTTAATTATTACTGCTCCTGATTTTGAAAGTGGATTAACACCTTTAGTAAATCACAAACAGGGATTGGGATACAATGTTACAGTTGTAAATACTACGGTAACAGGAACAACTAATACAGCTATAAAAAACTATATCCAAACTCTTTACAATAATATTAATACAAGACCAGAATTCATTTTGCTTGTTGGGGACGTAGATAAAATACCAGATTGGATTGGTGGTGGTCAGGGAACACCGCATACCGACTGGAACTATGCTTTACTTGAAGGTGGAGACTTGTGGGTAGATGCTTTTCTGGGAAGATTCCCTATTCAAAATTTGACACAATTGAGTAATATAATAAACAAGACAATTTACATGGAAAGCAATATTAATAATTTATGGAAGAAAAATGTTTTTATGGCATCTACCGATAATCATACAATTACTGAAGGAACTCATAATTATGTTATAGATACTTTCTTTATTCCAAACAATTTTACTGTAAATACTAAATTATATTCATACTATGGTGCTACTACAGCAATGGTATCTGCTTCGCTTGATTCAAATAAAATTTTTGCAATTTACTCGGGGCATGGTTCTGAAACTTCCTGGGCAGATGGACCACCATTCTCACAAGCAAATGTAAATGCTCTCAATAATACAATGTATCCATTTGTTTATTCTTATGCTTGTGTTACAGGTTCATTTCATATATCAGGGGAGTGTTTTGCTGAAACCTGGATTAGAATTCCAAAAGCAGGTGTAATT
Source organism: Ignavibacteria bacterium (assembly GCA_026417495.1). Classification (GTDB taxonomy): domain Bacteria; phylum Bacteroidota; class Ignavibacteria; order Tepidaquicellales; family Tepidaquicellaceae; genus Tepidaquicella. Next base: position 1,005 of record JAOADD010000056.1, on the reverse strand, counting down.
TTCTGGGGGTCTTCTGTAAATTCGTATTGGGATGAAGATGATATTTTAGAACGAAGAGTTGTTAAAGCACTTTTCACTGATAATTTGAAAAGAAATGCTGAAAATTTTGTTAAAGGTAAAATATATCTTGTTCAATATTATGGTAGTATCACTCCTACTATGCAAAGATATCTTGAAATGTATAATTGTATGGGAGATCCTTCAATTTATCAATTATCATATGGACCATCAATTGCACATAACCCGCTTCCCAATACAGAAAATCTAAATGGACCATATACTGTAAATTGTGTAGTTACACCTGCAGGTAGTAATATTCTGTGGACAAAATTGTTCTGGACAAGAACATCTACTTTTGATAGTTTATTTATGACAAACACAGGTGGTAATAATTGGACAGGTAACATCCCTGGTAATGGACAACCTGCAGTATATAAATACTATATTACAACAAAAGATTCTGCAGGTAGAGTTACTATGCTTCCAATTGGTGCTCCTGTAAATTATTTCCAATTTGTAGCTTCAACAGATACAATAAGTCCAGTAATTACTCACACTCCTTTATCAAATACTCCTAAAAGTATGTGGCCTGTAGCGGTTACTGCTAATGTTACTGATAATATTGGTATAGATTCTGTATGGGTTAGATGGTATCGAAATTCTACATCAAATGGTATTAAGCACTTTAAGTTAATAAATACATCAGGGAATATATTTTCTGCATTATTTAATTCAACGCAATCAGAAGTTAATTTCAACGATTCAATATATTATAAGATATATGCACAGGATAATGGTTCATTGCACAAGCGAGATTCAACTCCGTTATATTCATTTAAACTTATAGCTCAGGCTAATGCTGTAGTTGGAACAGGTACGGTATCGGTTGGTTATCCATTTTACACATACTATATGGATTCTCGCACGGACATGTTATATTTAGGAAGTGAGATAAGCGCAGCTGGAGGTGCGCAAGGACTTATTAAAAAAATAGGTTTCAATGTT
>JAOADD010000061.1 GCA_026417495.1 Ignavibacteria bacterium | reverse complement strand
TTTGCAATATTTCCTTTTTGTTTAGTCTTTCAACAGAATAAGGAATATCAATTATTTTTTTCAGAGTTCTTGTACCTGTTATAATTATTTCCTCTGTTTGATAAGTTGTATCAAGAATTGTTTCTTGAGGAAATAAAGAATTTGAATGTATAAAAATTAAAATGAAAATTGTTAAAAAAATTATATACTTTTTCATAGTTTTAATTTATTTTTTTTAGAGTAAGTTTATTAAATTAAAACTAAAGAGAAGTTTTTGGAGGAGGTGTGGGTATATCTAAGTAATTATTGTATGGGTGTATAGATTGGAAAAATTGAAAGGGAGAAAATGGTAGTGAGTTATTACAAGTGTAACTACTAATTAACCCTACCGAAATTATATTATTTAAACTTTTTAGGATATTAATAAGTAATGTTCTTTTCTCACTATCTAACTCTTCAATTCTGGAAAAAGCGATATCTAATCTCGTTTCATCAACATCATATAAGCACAAAAAGAGTAATTCATTTTGTGTCTCTTCTACTTTAAAAATATCATAAAGCTTGTTATTGTAAATAAATTCATTGTTATCAATAAAGGTAATGATTTTTCCTATTTCAGATTTTGGTATAATGATGAGCTCTAATTCGTTTTCTGGTATTGAAGTTTCTCTTTTTTCTGAGATGAGGGATTTGAAATAACTTTTGAATTGCAAATAAGCTAATAAGTATCCGAACGAGTTGAAAATAATTAATAAAATAAGTACAACTGATGTTAATTTTTTTAACATAATTTTCTGCACTAATATAAACATAAAATTAAACTTATTCAACAAAATACTTAATATTGAGTATTTAATGCATGATTAAATTATTATTTTAGTGAAAGAAATTATGAAAGATTTATTTCCATTATTAAAATATTTGAAGTTATATAAGAAAAAGCTATTTTATGGTTTTGGTTTTATACTCTTTAGTATTATTTGTCAGAGTTTTTATCCTTTGATTATAGGAAGTGCTATTGATGATATCTCAAATAATAGCTTTAGATATTCATTACTTGCATATATAATCATAGGGTTAAGTTTAGTTGTTATTGGGGGAATTTTTTTATTTTTAACAAGGCAAACTATTATTGTTGTTTCTCGCGAAGTTGAGAATGATTTAAGAAACGATTTCTTTTCCCATCTACAGTATTTACCGAAAAGTTTTTTTGATAAGGTTTCAACAGGGGATATAATGGCAAGAGCTAACAATGATATTAACAATGTTCGGAATTTACTTGGACCTGGAATTATGTATTCCGTTCAGACTTTTTTCAGAACTGTTATTATTTTTATTATTCTAATAAGTATAAATCTGAAAATAACAATTATTGCCATAATTCCACTCCTACTTATATCTTTGTTTGTATATAAGGTGATGAGAATTACTTATAGAAGGTCTTTACTTGTTCAGGAAGCGTTTTCTACTATGTCTGCAAAAGCACAAGAAAACTTTTCAGGTATTAGAGTTATTAAATCTTATCTACGAGAAGCATTTGAAATAAATGAATTTAACAGGATTGCTGAAGATTATCAAAAAAAGAACCTTTCGCTTGCAAGGATTCAATCATATTCTTTCCCAATGATGTTCTTATTCACCGGTTTATCTGTGATAGTTGTAATATATTTTGGTGGTCTGGGGGTAATTAATAATACTTTTACCATTGGAAATATTGCTGAGTTTATTGTGTATCTCAATCAACTTACCTGGCCTATGATTGCACTTGGTTGGGTTACTAATCTTGTTCAAAGAGCGATTCCTTCTATGAGGAGATTGACTGAAATTATGAATTTGAAGCCAATTTATGATTTTAAAAATTTGGAAATAATCCAAAAGCCTAATTTTGATATCAAGGGGAATATTGAATTCAAAAATGTTTATTTTAAATACCCAAATACTGATAATTACGTTCTCAAGAATATAAATTTAGTAATCCCACAGGGTTCATCTATTGGAATAATTGGGTTTACTGGATGTGGAAAAACTACTTTAATAAATCTTATAACTGCATTATATAAAGTCACTGAAGGGCATATACTCATTGATGGTATCAACATTGAAAATATTCCTTTAATTGATTTAAGAAGAGCAATTGGTATAGTCCCTCAGGAATCATTTTTATTTTCTGATACTATTGGAAATAATATTGCATACTCAGATTCTTTTGTAGATGAAAATCTACTTTTAAGATCAGCAATTATAGCAGGATTATTAAAGGATATTGAAAGCTTTCCAGAAAAGTTCCATACAAAAATTGGTGAGAGAGGAATTACCTTATCTGGAGGACAAAAGCAAAGGACAGCAATAGCAAGGGCAGTTTATAAAAATCCTAAAATACTTATTCTTGATGATTCTCTTTCCTCGGTGGATACAGAGACGGAAAAGGAAATTTTAAGAAACCTTAAAGAGTTTATGGAGAATCGAACAACTATTATAGTTTCTCATAGAACGGCTACTATAATGAATTGTGACAAAATTGTTGTTTTAGATAATGGTACTATTGTAGAAGAGGGTACGCATAGTGAACTTTATCAACAAAGAGGTATTTATTACAAGTTCTATATAAAGCAGGTAATAGAACAAGAATTAAAGGAAATATAAAAAATTGGTAAAACGAAAGTACAAAAAGTTTCAGGAAGAAGAAGTGTTAGGAAAGCAGGTTGACTATATTTTACTTAGAAGACTACTCTCCTTCGCAAAACCATATATTTTCTTTATTATACTTGCAACTGTTCTTACAATATTAATTTCTGCATTATCTGCTATTAGACCAAGGTTGACTCCTATTGCAATTGATGATAAAGTAGCTAAAGGTGATATTCCAGGATTAAACATTATAATTGTTATACTTCTTGGTACACTCATTATACAAGCTTTAATTCAATATTTTAATGCATATCTTACAAGTTGGATTGGACAGAAAATTGTTTATGATTTGAGAAAAAAACTATATTCACATATTATACATTTAAATTTAAAGTATTTTGATAATACACCAATTGGTAGAATTGTTACAAGAGTTACAAATGATATAGATGTTTTGTATGAAGTCTTTTCTTCAGGTCTTGTAACGGCTCTTGGAGATATATTTACAATTGTTTGGATATTATACTTTATGTTTTCGCTTGATACAACATTAGCGTTAATTACTATGTCTGTTTTACCTCTTTTAGTTTATGCTACTGCGGTTTTTAGAAAGAAAGCAAGAGATTCATATAGAAAGATCAGGATTTTAGTAGCAAAAATGAATGCTTATATTCAAGAACATATTACAGGTATTTCGGTTGTACAACTTTTTGTTAAGGAAAAGGATACAATTGAAGAATTCTCAAAAATCAACAGAGCACATACAGAACAAAACAAAAGAGGAATTAGGTATTATGCAGTATTCTTTCCTGTGGTTGAATTTATAGGAGCTATGAGTGTTGCATTAGTAATATGGTATGGTGGTGGGCAGGTTGTCCAGAATAATATTTCTGTTGGTGTTTTAATTTCATTTATTCAATTTATTGAAATGTTTTTTAGGCCTATTAGAGATCTTGCTGAGAAATATAATATTTTGCAAACCGCAATGGCATCAAGTGAAAGAATTTTTGAATTACTTGATACTAAATCTGATATTATAGATCCGAAACATCCAGTAAAGTACGAGAGCATAAAAGGAGAAATAGAGTTCAAAAATGTTTCATTTGCTTATAATGAAGAAGAGTATGTATTGAAAAATGTTTCTTTTAAAATCAATGCAGGTGAAAGAGTCGCATTTGTTGGAGCAACAGGAGCGGGTAAAAGTACAATAATAAATTTGCTATGTAGATTTTACGATGTTAACCAAGGGGAAATTACTTTAGATGGAATTAATATAAAAAATTTAAAGCAAGAGGATTTGAGAAAAAATATTGCTGTTGTTTTGCAAGATGTATTTCTATTTTCTGGGGATATAAGATATAATATAAATCTTGGAAATGATAAGATTACAAATGAAAAAATTCACGAAGCGATTTCTAATGTTGGTCTTAAAAAATTTATAAATTCTCTACCAGATAATATTTACCATAGAGTAAGTGAAAGAGGTGCAACTTTATCTACTGGTCAGAAGCAATTAATATCTTTCGCTCGTGCACTTGCTTATTCACCTAAAATATTAATTTTAGATGAAGCAACCTCAAGTGTAGATACTGAAACTGAATTGTTAATACAGGAAGCAATAAAGAAATTAATTGAGGATAGAACATCTATTATTATAGCTCATAGACTTTCAACTATACAGTGTTGTGATAAAATTATTGTGCTTCATAAAGGACAGATAAGGGAAATTGGAACACATCAGGAATTGTTAGAAAAAGGTGGTCTATATTATAAGCTTTATCAACTGCAATATAAGAATCAAATTTAAATTTCAAAAATTAAGGACAAGTTAACAAAATGAAATTAGTTATTGCAACAAACAATCAGCACAAAGTTAACGAAATAAAGAGAATAGTTTCTTTAAATGAAATTGAATTACTTTCCTTGAAAGATTTAAATTTGAATATAGAAATTGAAGAAACAGAGCACACTCTTGAAGGGAATGCATTGCTCAAAGCGGAAAAGATTTTTAAACTGACAAACCTACCTACGGTATCAGATGATACTGGCCTTTTTGTTGATGCTCTTAATGGTGAACCGGGTGTGTTTTCGTCAAGGTATGCAGGAGAAAATGCAACTTATGATGATAATTGCAATAAGCTACTTTCTAAATTAATATCGGTATCAGCTGAATCTAGAAATGCATATTTTAAAACAGTTGTGTGTTTATTTTTAAAAGAAGATGGATATTACTTTTTTGAAGGAGTAGTAAAAGGTAAAGTAACCAATGAAAAACGAGGAACAAATGGGTTTGGATATGACCCAATTTTTATCCCAGATGGTTATTCACTAACATATGCTGAAATGCCAACAGATCTTAAAAATCAAATTTCACATAGAGCGATTGCTTTCAGGAAATTAAGAGATTTTCTACTATCATATAGAAAGTAATTTCTACCAAATTACTGCTCTCAATTCTGGTTTAATATATCGTTTATCTGATGGTTTTATATTAAATGCTTCATAAAATTCAGGGATATTATAAACGATTCCGTTTACCCTTGCAATTGCAGGTGAATGAACATCTTCTTTTAGTCTCCTCATTAGTTCTTTATCCCTGATATTGCTTCTCCAAATTTGAGCATAAGAAAGAAAGAATCTTTGCAATGGTGTAAATCCATCAATCTTTTCAGGAGGGGGATTTCTTTTCCATGCTTCCTTTACAGCATTTAAAGCTATTGTTACACCACCTAGATCCGAAATATTTTCTCCAAGTGTAAGTTCACCATCTACATATAAAGAATCATTAATAACGAAATTATTAAATTGTGTAACCAGAATTGAGGTCATTTCTTTATATTTGTTTGCATCTTCAATTGTCCACCAATCGTTCAAGTTACCATTTGCATCATATTTTCTACCCTGATCATCAAACCCGTGAGTCATTTCATGGCCTATAACAACTCCAATACCACCATAATTTACTGCATCATCTCCATTCTCAAAAAAGAAAGGTGGTTGTAAAATTCCAGCAGGGAACGTGATTGCATTTAATGTTGGACTATAATAAGCATTCACAGTTTGAGGTGACATACCCCATAACTCTTTATCTACGGGTTTTCCTGCTTTTGATATATTGAATTTAAAATTGAAGTTATTTGCTCTTAATATATTTTGAAGGTAAGAATCCCTTGTTATTTCAAGCCCCGAATAATCACGCCACTTGTTTGGATAACCTACTCTTATTGCCATCTTATCTAATTTTTCAATTGCTTTTTCTTTTGTTGGAGGGCTCATCCATTTGAGGTCTTCTATTCTTTTCTTTAGTGCAGATTTTAAATCAAGTACGAGATTATATACTCTCTGTTTTGCTTCGGGAGAAAAATATTTTTCAACATAAATTTTACCAATTATTTCGCTCACTGAAGAATTTACAGTTTCAATTACTCTTCTCCATCTAAGTTTCATTTCCTTTTGCCCTGAAATGAATTTCCCATAAAAATCAAAGTGTCTGTTTACAAAATCGGAGTTTAAGTAAGGTGCTGTATTTCTAATTACATTCCATTCGAGATATGCTTTCCAATCATCAATTGAGAATGAATTAATTATTTCACTCAAACCTTCAAAAAATTTAATTTGTGACACATCAACCTCTTCAGGAATCCCTGAGCCAATATAGTTGAAATAATAATCCCAATCAAAAGAAGGACAAATGTTTTTTAATTCCGCATATTTAACTTTGTTATAATTTTTTTCAGGGTCTCTAAGGTCAAGCCGAGAATATGTTATATTTGCTATCCTCGTTTCTATCTCAAATATTGAATTCATTTTTTTGTTTACCAGTTCTGGACTATCTCCTTTCAGTAAAAACATATCCTTTATGAAATTTTTATATTCACTTCTTATTTCCTTTGAACGATTGTCATCTTTTAAATAATAATCCCTATCCCCAAGCCCTAAACCACCTTGGTAAAGAGATATGATTACCATTTCACTATTTTTTTCATCTTGACCTGCATATACTCCAAAAAGTGGGTTTATCCTGTAGGTATGTAAATATGCTATGTATTTATATAATTCATCAAAATCTGATATTTTATTAATATCGACAATAAAAGATTCTATGGGTTTAATCCCTGCAAGTTCAATACTAACACTATCCATACCACTTAAATAGAAATCACCTATTTTTTGATAGTCACTTCCTTTTTCAGCGTTTTTCACTGCTGATTCTTCAATTAAAGTCTTGATTTGAATTTGATTTAAATCAGTTAGTTCGTCGAATGCACCATAACGAACTTTATCAGGTGGTACAGGATTATTTTTTAACCAATTCCCATTTGCGAATCTAAAGAAGTCGTCACCAGGATTTATACCAAAATCCATATTGGAAATTTCAAGTGGCGATTTTTGTTGTGCAAAGTTTAATTTAAAAATGAAAAGAAAAATGATAACGAATGTAAGATAAAATAGTTTTCTCATAATAGTTTTTTATTTATTATACGATAATTAGGATTAAAGTTTCAATATTTTAGAAATGATATATTATAGTTCTTTTCAAGTCAGGATGTAAACTTTTCGCGACTGGGCAGTGTTCAACACAACTTTTTATAATACTAATTTCTCGTTCAGAATAATTATTAGGGGGGAAAAAGAATTCCAAAATTATTTCTCCAACCCGTCGAGGATCAGAAGCCATAATCTTTGTTATTTCTACTCTTGTACCATCTATCGAAAATCCCTTTTCATTTGCTGCAATTCCAATTATCGTTAGTGCACAGGAACCAAGTGAAGCTGCTAGCAAATCAGTTGGTGAAAATGCTTCTCCTCTTCCTTTATTGTCTACTGGTGCGTCTGTAATTATTTCCTGACCTGATTGATTGTGCTTTGCTTTGGTTCTTAACTCTCCTGTATATATTGTTGTTATTGTTGTCATAAAAAAAGTTTTTTATAAAATAGTATTTAATTATCTATAAATTAAATTCAATTTTTTTTACATTAGGAACTACTATTATTGTATGTTAGTTTAAGTTATAAATGAAAATCTGCTATGAAGCTGAAATATTTGTTAACTTATATTTCTAGTGTAGCATTAATAATTTTTGTTTCATATCTTTCTTCCTGTGATTCAAGAACTGGAATAACAGAACCTCCACCACCCCCTCCACCGATTCCAAACCCATATGGTGATGGAAATGGAAAAATTACATTTTATAGAACTCAAAATATTGTAGGTCCTGTTATTATTAAAATTTCAAATTCACAATTGAATGATTCTATTATCTGGCAAACTATACCAAATTGTGATACAAACATTGCCGCATCAGTCATTCTTAAAAAGGGTGATTATAGTGTAAGAATAGAAGGAGCAACATTTTTATGTAATTATAATGTGAAAGTAGAGGAACGAAAATGTAAATTACTTGATTACACTGGTTGCAATGGTGGTTATGTGGGATGTTATGATATGAATGGTGTCTGGCTCAGAACTGCTGATGGACCTTGCCCTAATTGTCAGGGTCTGAAGGTTCAATTTTCAAATGGTATAGGTGAGGTAATTTATTCACCACCTGGATGTAGATTTGGACTATGGGATATTAAATGGAAGAATTTTGATATTAATAATTGTACTATTTATGATCTTGCTCGCGATCAATATGGTGGCTCACCAGAATACTTTTTTACCAATATCACATTCTTTAATAAAGATTCAATTGAATTAAATGGTCCCTCAGGAATAATTCCTTATTCACGAATATCTTATACAATTGAAAAGAGAAATGAAAATAATATCCGTCCTACTGAAATTGAGCATAATATTCCTGCTTCAGAGTTGCAATTGGGACGATAATACTCTTCCACCGCCACCCCCTGAACCAAGTACAGGAATGTGGTTTGTAGGGAGCTTATCTACTGATGGTAATGCAAGATATGTCAAAAGCGGGATTATTAATCAAAATCAATTTGCATTTCTTGCTACTGGAGAAAAAGGATTAAAAATTATTAATATTAATGATGGTTCTAACCCTACCTTAACAAGTAGTTATAATACTGGGGGCTTTGTACAGGAAGTTCTCGTGGATACTATTGATAATAATATTTATGCTTTTCTTTCTGATAAAGTAAAAGGACTCTTTATTATCAATATTTCAAATCCAGCAAGTCCTACACTTGATACTAATATTTCTTATACAGCTGGTGTTAATTCTGTTGAAATAAAAAATAATTATTTATTTGTTGCTCTTGGTTCCACAAGTGTAAATGTACTAAACATAGATAATATTCAGGATTCTGTATATGAAGTGTTTACATACACTCCTAAAAATATAGTTGAACATATTGAGGTATCAGGAAACATTGCATATTTTATTGAAAGAATTACAGGGATTGAAATTGTTGATGTATCAAATCCCAATACACCTGTATTCTTAACAACTTTCAAGAGTCCTGGTAATTGCTATGATATAAAAGTAGCAGGAGACTTAGCTTACATTGCAGATGGTACCTCTGGTGTTACAGTTATAAGTGTTGCAAATCCTGCCCAACCATATTTTATAAGGATAAAAGATTTAGGAACTGATGTTCGCGCTCTGGATTACTCTCCTAATTTCCTTTTCGCCGCTGAATATACTGATGGTGTTGAGGTGATGAATCTCTTTAATCCAACTAATCCTGATCCCTTTGGATATTACGAACCCGAGGGTATATGTTACTCAATTGATTACTTCAAAGCAAAAGTCCTCGTTGCCAACGGAACAAGAGGACTGCTAATATTACGGTATTAAATTTTACATCCCTTCGATCTTCCTGCAAGACTAAAGCGAACTGACCCTTTAATTTTGACAAACTATATTCATCATTTAAAAGATAAAATTTAATAAAGTTACTACAGGTTTCAGACTTGATCACAATTTACGTTTATATCTTCTTTTTTATATCCTACTATACGTAAAACTATTCAAGTTTACTTTTGTCAATTCAATCATCAAAAGTTTTTTATCTATTCCCTTACTTAACACCATAATGATTTTGTTTTTATTATAATCCCCTCGACAATAATTGTATTTTTTTGTATATTAAATTAAGATTTATTGAAAAATTATATTTTAGGAAAAGGAATATCCTTATGGAAGAAAAAAAAATAATAACGGTTAAACAAAATGATGAATATTTACAGTTGGACGAATACACTGTCTATCAACTTACATGCTATGATAAAATCCTTTTCCAAAAAATCGCAGGACAGTGTAAGTTAACAATAAATATTATTGATAAATGGATAAGTGAGGATAGATAGAAAGGGCAAACCAAAACATGATAACTTACTCAAAAAAGCAGAGAAAAATAATTTATAGTACAGAAAGAAAAATTTATTGGATTATAATAGGCAAATTTCAATATGAAAAAAGGAAATAATAAAATATGACTAAGGACACTTTACCTAAAAATCAAAATAAACAATTAAATATGTTTGGCACTTACGAGTTTCCCTCTTATGAAGAAATAATGGAGACATACACTAAGGAATTTACCAATTATATCATTCCTAAGGGGGATACCATATTTGGTTTCTGGATGCAAACATTAGCTGATTTAGAATTTTTGGATTTGGAATTACAGGGATTAACCAAAGAATATTATATTGATTCCGTAAATAGAGTGGTTAAAATTAAAGGTGATGATGAATCAATAAGATTAAGGATTGCTCATCTCGAAAAAGTTAAAGGGAAAACAACACTTTATACTGATTTAGTGGATAAATTTGGTGATACTAATGCTTACGCTTTTTATAATCTTTATCCATATAAAGGAAAATTTTATCCACGTGTGGTAAGAACTTTAATTAATGCTTTTAAATTAAATCATGATTCGATTCTTCTTGATCTTTTCAATGGCTCTGGAACAGCTACACATGAGGCTTCTATTATGGGAATTAAAAGCGTTGGTATTGATGTTACTCCGATGGGAACTATTTTGTCTAATTTGAAAAATGATTTACTTTTTATCGAAGAACAGAAACTCAACTTTACTATCAGTGAATTACAGGATGTCATAGAGGCAATAGAAAATAGAAAATAGGAACAGAAGGATGATAAAAGCATATACTATTTAATGTTAGTAGTATACTTTGATACGGTTGATGCTTTTGTAAGGACTTCTAGATATAACAGAAAGGGCAAAGTAGGTCTTTTTATTGAAAAGTTAAACTACATAAAAAATTGTTATAAAAAGATGATGGAGATCAAAGACAAATACGAGCTTAAATTCGAAAAAGCCATCATTTTAGAAAACGACATGCTTGAACTAAAAAATATGAATGATAATCAAGAAAAGTTTGATGCGTGTATTACAAGTCCCCCTTATTATTTTTCTATAGACTATGTTGGAAAAGACAAAATTTCTTATGATTACCTTGGAAAAGATATGAAGAAGATTGAATCCAAATATTTAGGAATGAAAAATAATGGACATCTAAAAGGCAACTATAACGAATTACCTACAGGAGTTGCCATGTATTATGAGGATTTAAAAGAATCTATAAAAAATATATATTGGGCATTAAAGCCTGGTGGTAAATTAGCAATTATAGTTGGTGATAGCACTGTAAACGGCAAAAAAATTCCAACAACTATAACAACAAAAAAGTTTTGTGAAGAAACAGGTTTTAAATTTGAAAAATTGATATTCAATCCTCTTTTAGGTGCTCGCAATAGAGCAATAAGAGGAGATAGTGTGATTATTTGTAAAAAACCAGCAAGGGAGTAAATTATGAGAATTAGAAAATTACTTATTTGTACAGAGCCACGAAATGAAATAGAAAAAGGTCTAAAAAGAATGTATTTAAAAAGAGTACAGGAAATGTTCAAAAGAACTCTTAATATGGAATCAATTTTTAATGTTTTTGATGAGGTTTTTCATGGATTATCTCAAGCTTCTCTTGTAAGTGAAGAACTTTATAGTTTTTATGAATCCTTATTGACAATAACATCTTATTATCAACATAGTCAAGCAGGAAGAGGAAATCTTGTTGCTAAGCTTTTAGAGGAATTAGGGGCATCAGAAAAAATGGAGTTTGAATTTACTTTAATGAAACTTCCTCAATGGTTGGGGCAAACCGTCAAATTAGAAGAGTCTGAACTAACAAAACAAAAATTTGAAATTATAAATAAAAGTACAGATAATCTTGCTTTTTGTGAATTGAAGATGAAGGTTTATTCTGGATGTACAGCAGGTAGGGTTGAATTGATGGAAAAGCATTTCAAAAAAGTCAAACTATTGAGGTAAAGATTTTATGAAGAAACCTTGGTCAATTTCAACAACAGTAAGAAATCCGGAGAGATTGCGAGATTTCTTAAAAGTATTAAAGAAATTAGAGGGACAACAGTTTAATAAAGATAACCAAATAAAATATCAAATCCTGCTAATTCAGGAACGTATCTATAAACCCCTTATTATTCCTTTAAACCTGAGAAAATATTATGAAGATCCAATATCAGCAATCCCTTATGATGATGCTAAAAAAATTTTCGATGCTCAAGATTATGAAGACCCACCTATGAGAGGAAGGCAATCAGTCAATCCATTAAATAAACTTGGCTTTTCAATAGCAAGAGAAGGATCTGGTCCGATAATAC
>JAOADD010000051.1 GCA_026417495.1 Ignavibacteria bacterium | reverse complement strand
TTTTTGCATTCTGAACATTCATTTCAATATTTATTGTATTTAGAAGTTCTATCATATACTCAACTATTTCCTTAGCTCTTTGAGGATTTATGTCATATACTCCAATTTCTATTGTTCCAGCTTTTAAGTTTTTTGTAATATATGTCTTATTTTCCCTGAAATCTTTTACTGCATCTTGCATAAATCTGTAATCGTATTCTTGCATTAAGTTATATTTCTTTATAACCTCTTCAAGACATCTTCTGCTTTGTAAAATCTCTTCATATAATGCAAGTTCTTTTATCATAACGCTACCCGTCAATTCTTCAAAACCTCCTAAATCTGGAATTCCTGCACTTGACAAAAGGCCACCTAACCCAAGAGATGTTTTACCTGATGCTTTTATTACTGCAGTAGATAGGTATTCGGGTTTGATTACAAAAAAAGCAAGAATAGTTGTAATTATTCCTACGATTAATGTAACTGAAACAATAACTTTCCAGTGTTTTAAAAAAACAAGCAGATATTTCGTAGTAGTACCATCGTTTACTTTATCAGTGGTTTCGGTATTGTTGGGATCAGTCATAAGATAAGTTAAATATTTTTAAATATTTGTGTAGAATTCTTAATACTAATAAGTAAAACTGTAAAATCGTACCAAAAGAAATAAAACTCCCCATCTTTTCTATGACCCTTTGCTGTTCTGTAAAGTTGCTCATTTAAACCTATTTCAAAAGTAATTTTATTATATAGCAAACTTCAAAGATAAAATTAAAATATTTTTTGTTCAAGATAAATATAATTTTTATTGTAATTAAGTTCCTTTTTATATGAGATTAAATAAATTATTGTTAAATACTTATAAAAATTTCTAGCTTTAATTTAATTACTCTAGACCTTTCCGTTTCAAAAGTGGTTTTATATCCGGTTCTTTACCTCTAAATTTTATATATAATGTCATAGCATCTTCTGTCCCACCTTTTTCTAGAATATTTTTTCTAAAAGAGTTTGCCGTATTTTTATTAAAAATTCCTTCTTCTTTAAACTTCTCATAAGCATCTGCATCAAGAACTTGAGACCATATATAGCTATAATATCCTGCAGAGTATCCTGAATTGAAAATATGATTAAAGTAAGTTGTACGATATCGAGGAAGTATTTCTGGTATTAAACCAATTCTGTCCATAGCATTTTTTTCAAAAGTAAGTACATCTTCATATAATTCACTTGTGAGTGTATGATAAGCCATATCCAAATAACATGCTGCAAGATATTCAGTTGTAATAAACCCCTGATTGAATTTTGAGCTTTCATCTAATTTTTTCAATAATTCTTGAGAAATTAGTTCGCCTGTTTGATAATGTTTTGCATAAAAAGCAAGAACTTCAGGTTCTAAAGCCCAATTTTCCATAATTTGAGATGGCAATTCAACGAAATCTCTTGGTACATTAGTACCTGATATACTTTTATACTCACATTTAGATAGCATTCCATGTAAAGCATGACCAAACTCATGAAATAACGTTTCAACTTCATCAAGTGTTAGTAAAGCAGGTGCATCTTTGGTAGGTCTTGTAAAATTAAACACATTGCATATTATTGGATTAACATTTTTTCCTTTATATACATATTGTTCTCTATAATTACTCATCCATGCACCACCTCTTTTGTTTGGTCTTGGGTGAAAATCAAGGTAATAAATACAGATATGAGAACCATCTTCATCTAGCACTTCATAGGTTTGCACTTCCTCATTATATTTAGGAATATCAGTTCGAAGTTTAAAGGTTAAACCAAAAAGTAAATTAGCAAGTTTAAATACTCCTTCTTTTACACTGTTTAATTCGAAATATGGTTTGAGTGACTCTTCATCGATGTTATACTTTTCCTTTCTCAATTTTTCAGTATAGTATCTCCAATCCCAAGGCTGAAGTTTGAAATTAGCATTTTCTCTGTTAATTAAATTTTGCAGTTCTTCTGCTTCTTTTTTTGCTGTTTTAATTGATGGAATCCAAAGTTGGTCTAACAATTTGAATACATTCTCAGGAGTTTTTGCCATAGTTTCTGTTAGCTGGAAGTCAGCATGTGATTTATACCCGAGTATATTTGCTCTTTCAATTCTTAGGTTTACTATCTCAACAATAATATTTTTATTATCATTTTCGTTATTATTATTCCCTCTGTTCATATAAGCTTTGAGAATTTTTTCTCTTAATTCTCTTTTATCAGAGTATTGAAGAAATGGAATTATGCTCGGATTGTGTAAAGTAAATAACCACTTACCATCGAGTCCATTCTTTTGAGCGGCTTCTGATGCTGCTGAAATAACATTTGGTGGTAAACCTGCAAGGTCTTCTTCATTTTCTATTATTAGTTTAAAATTATTCGTTTCAGCAAGTAAATTGTTACCAAACTTAAGACTTAAAACTGACAACCTTTCATTTATTTCTCTTAACCTTTTTTGTTTATCTTCTGCTAAGCCAGCACCACCTCTTATAAATCTTTTATAAGTTTCTTCCAGCAAAGTCATTTTTTCCGTAGAAAGCTTTAGTTCAGCTTTTCTATCATATACATATTTTATTCTTTCAAATAATTTTTTGTTAAGCAAAATATTATCATTATGTTGGGAAAGTAATGGTGCAATTTCTTGTGCTACTTCCTGCAACTCTTTACTTGTGTTTGCGGATAGCATATTATAAAAAACACTAGCTACTTCTGTTAACAGAATATCACTATTTTCTAATGCTTCAATTGTATTACTAAAAGTTGGAATAGCAGCATTATTAATAATTTTATCAATTTCTACTTCCTGTTGTTTAATTGCTTCTTTGAATGCAGGTAAAAAATGTTCAGTCTTTATTCTATTAAAAGGAGGTACATTGAACGGGGTCTCATAGGGACTTAACAGAGGATTATCTTGAGCATGAATAGAAATACAGGTAAAAATAGCAAGTACAAATAATGTTAGTTTTTTCATATTATTTATATTAATTTAATCTATAATTTTCTAAAATTTTTTCTGCTTTTATTTTTATTAAATCTATTAGTTCTTGTGGTTCTAGAACTTTCGCTTCACCTCCCCATCCCATAATCCAGGATATTAATTCATTAGAAATTCTTACATTCATTTCCATAATATA
Organism: Ignavibacteria bacterium; assembly: GCA_026417495.1. Classification (GTDB taxonomy): domain Bacteria; phylum Bacteroidota; class Ignavibacteria; order Tepidaquicellales; family Tepidaquicellaceae; genus Tepidaquicella. The sequence goes on along the minus strand of JAOADD010000051.1, from coordinate 1,629 downwards.
TTTATCTTTATAAGCATATATTTTCTGAGTTTCTATGTAGATATTATCTTTAATGTTTTCTCCTACATCTTTAGAAAATTCAATTACTACTTTGCTAATTTTTTCACTAACATATATACCCCATACAGTTTTGAAATATTCGGTTAAATCGGGAATGTCTGCAACTCTAATTTTCCGATTTGTGAATTCTATACCATGAATTTTATCAAAGGAAAAAATCTTTATTATGTTATTTTCATCATTTTCAATACCAAGCAAGTATATATTTCTTGCTGTTCGTATTAAGGATATCGGTAATATATTTTTTAATATTATTTCTTTTGACTCAGTTTTTTTATATTCTAATATAATTATTTCTCTATTATTAATTGATTTTACTAATTTTACAATTATACTTAAAGTTTTATCTCCAAATTTTTTCTTGAGCAATTTTATTGCTTTTATAGTTTCGTATTTATTATAAGATAAATAAACATTAACGAAATTATTTAATACATCATCTGGAATTTTATAAATATAATATTTCCCTTTTGAAGAGTGGATTTGAACCCCAATACTTCTTAATATGTTTGCATCTCTTCTTATAGTTTGAGAGCTTATTCCATTAAAATACTTACACAAATCCAATTCTGAGTATTCCCCTTGAGATTCTAATATTAAAGCTGTGATCTCAATTAATCTTAAAGTATCCTTATTAATTAAGGATTTTTTGGATCTCATGTGGTATACTTTTCATAAAGATATTAATAGGATTTTCAAAGTTCAATGTTTTAAAAGAAAGATAATTTGGAAATGGAGGGATAATAGATTATTATTTTTCTCTTATTTTATCATCTTTTATTTTAATTATGATTTTTTCTCCTTCGCGTGTTATTTCAATATCTTCATCGCTAAGTTTTTCTTTATGGTGTGATTTAATATATTCTTTAATTTCTTTATCATTCATATCTTTGAAATAGAATCTTGTACTATCTATGAAATTCTTTTCTAACATTTCCCCTTGAATTTTTATACTATCACCAAAATTTTTAGAATCATTTATTTTAATTTCTACTTTTTTAATTTCTTTCAAGGTTGAATCAGATGATGATCCTGTTACAGTGATTTTCAATTGTTTTGTCCCAAGCGAGTCTGAAATATATTCAACATTTGCATCAATATCTTTGAAATTTAAATTTTCTAAACTTTCTTTCAGCAAAGAATCGATTTTACAAAAAGAAAAGTTTCCTATAATTGAATCAATAATTTTCTCTACTTCAATTTTTATTATTTTTTTTGTTGTATCAAGTTGATATGGTGTGGCTATGGATTTTTTATTTGTTAATACTAAAGAAAAGATTAATACACTAAATGACAATAAAGTCAAGATTTTAAACAATATAATTTTATTCTTCATTTTAAAATATTCTATTATTTTTTAGACTAATATTTTCTTGGTAAAGTTTCACTTTAAATGAAAATCGGGCTGATTTTTTTTATCAGCCCGATTTTGAAAGGAGGAGATAAAACTCCAGAGTGCAGGGTTATTTTACTACTGTCATTATCTTGGTCTCGGTAAAACTTCCTGCTACTATCTTATAATAATATATTCCACTGGCAAGATTACTCCTGAATTCTACTGTGTGTACT
>JAOADD010000007.1 GCA_026417495.1 Ignavibacteria bacterium | reverse complement strand
ATCTTTTCCTTCAATATCGAAAGAAGATTATCTTTATTTACTCTTTCTTGTTGCATTGAATCACGCTCTCGTATTGTAACTGTTCCATCTTTAAGTGTATCTGAATCAACTGTAATACAATATGGAGTTCCACATTCATCCTGCCTTCTATATCTGCGACCTATTGCTCCCGAATCGTCATAAAAAACTTTTATATGCCGTTTTAAGTCATTTATAATATTTCTGGCAATCTCTGGCATATTATCCCTGTTTACAAGTGGAAATACTGCTGCTTTCATTGGTGCAATAGCAGGGTGGAATCTTAAAACAACTCTAAGTTCATTATTTACTTCTTCTTCATGATACGCATCAAAGAGAAATGCCATTAACCCACGGGAAGCCCCCGCAGATGTTTCTATTACATATGGAATGTATCTCTCTTTAGTTGCTTCATCAAAATATTCGAGTTTTTTTCCTGAATATTCATAATGTCTTCTTAAATCAAAATCAGTTCGGTTGTGTATACCTTCTATTTCTCCCCACCCAAATGGGAATTCATATTCAATATCAATTGCAGATTTTGCATAGTGTGCAAGTTTTTCATGCACTGTAATACGCATTTTTTCTCTTCTCATTCCATATTTAATATACCAATTAATTCTCTCCTCTTTCCAATAATCAAACCATTTTGTATCATCAGCTGGATTAATAAAATATTGCATTTCCATTTGTTCAAATTCTCGAGTACGGAAAAGAAAGTTTTTCGTGTTAATTTCATTTCTGAACGCTTTACCAATCTGTGCAATTCCAAATGGTATTTTCTGTCGCATAGAATCCTTAACATTAGAAAAATTAACATAAATACCCTGTGCGGTTTCAGGTCTTAAATATACAACATTTGATGTATCCTCAACTGGTCCAATAAAAGTCTTGAACATCAAATTAAAATTCCTTGCTTCAGTAAATTTACCCTCTTGAAAACATTTAATTGCTTTTCGTCCTTTATAAGCTTTGTTCCCGCATTCACTATCTTCGAGAGCATCTGCTTTAAATCTTGCTTTACATTCTTTACAATCTACCATTGGGTCTGTAAAGTTTTCTACATGCCCTGATGCTTCCCACACTCGAGGATGCATTAAGATTGAGGAATCCAAACCTTCAATATCTTCTCTCAGAGTCATTTCCCTCCACCAAGCTTCTTTAATATTTCTTAAGAGTTCCACACCAAGCGGACCATAATCATAACAACCATTCAACCCCCCATATATTTCCGATGATTGAAAAATAAATCCTCTGCGTTTACAAAGTGATACTATTTTATCGAAAATGTCTTTTGGCTTCACAGTCAGTTAATTATTAATTTATTAATTTATAAATTTAAATAACTTAACTTTTATTTTATAGGTAATATATTTTGTATTTTAATTATCACTCGCATCATATTAAAAAACAATTATTTCAAATGGAAATAATTTTTTAACTTTATAATCAAAAATTTATTAGTTAGTTAATTCTAGAATATTTACAATTCATTTTTCTCTTACCCCACAATTCTCATAAGAAACATCCAATTCTTAAGCAATAACAATGTTAGATAAAGAAATGTTAAATAATACTTTTCTAAGTAAAAATCTCTTCTATTTTCTTTCTACGGTATGCAAATATTTCATCAAGTTTCTTCTTTATTATCAACTCGTTTGCTATGCTACCTAAAAATGAAAGTGGAGGTTTATAATTAAGAATATCTTTCATTAGAATCCCTTCACTAATTTGTTCGATTATATGAGTATGATGCCAGAATTTATAAGGTCCAATTTTTTGCTCATCTATGAAATAATTAAACTCATTTATATGTGTTATTTCTGAAACCCATGTTAATTCAATTCCAATAAGAGGTTTTACTTTATATGCTATTATCAGACCCTGATACATTTTTTCAGGTAAATCTTTTGTAATGATATTAAAGCCCATATATTCAGGAGTAATGATTTTAAGATTTCTTGGGGTTGCAATAAAATCCCAAAGCTTTTCTTTAGTTGTATTAATTTTTTGTTCCCAAATTAAAGTTGTAAAAGACATAATTTTATTATTTAATTTAAAGACATTTAAATTTCTGAAATTCTTTTTGCCATTCCTTTAAAAATCAATTTATGTATGGGTAAAAGTAAATACCAATAAATTCTTCCCGCTAACCCTTTCGGTCTAAAAGTAGCAGTCTGTATTAAAAATTCATTTTCTATTTTAAATTCAAGCCATGCTTCTCCAGGTAGTTTCATTTCTGCATAAAGAAGCAGTCTTTTCTCCTTTTTACTTGCAAATAATACACGCCAAAAATCAAGACACTCACCTGTTGAAATTTCGATAGGATTCTTTCGCCCTCTTCTTAAACCTACTCCACCAATTAATTTATCAATGAAACCTCTAATCGACCATAAAAAATTGGCATAGTACCAACCAGTATCGCCTCCAATTTTCCAAATTTTATCCAAAACACTTCTCTCATCATTAATTCTTCTTTTTACTGTCTCTCTTAAACAACCTTTCACGGGAACATTTATATGCTGTGAAATTCCATCAGTTAGCAGATTAGAGGTCAAAGCGTCTTTCCAACTTGATATTACTTCATAATGCTCTATGGTATCAAATGCTAATTTTAAAGCAGTCTCATAATTAATTAATTTAATATTTATAATATCTCTTATATCGTTATTCCTACAAATTATTTCTACTTTCATACTATCTACCAAATTCTTTGCAAGGCTATAAGAAGTTGAGGTTACAAAATAAAGCCAATATGATGACAATCTTGGAGTAAGTACTGGGACAATAATTATTTTTCTTTTCAATCCTCTTACCTCAGCATATTTTAATAACATCTGTTTATATGTTAAAATATCAGGTCCACCTATATCAAAACTTTTTCCAAAAGTTTTTGAGTTACCCAAAACCCCAATTAAATATTCAATTACATTTTTTATAGCAATAGGTTGTGATAATGTATTTAACCACTTCGGTGCAATCATAATTGGTAGTTTCTCAACAAGATCCCTTATAATTTCAAACGAAGCACTTCCAGAACCTATGATTATCCCAGCGCGCAATGTTGTCAATGCATATTTACCTTTCGATATAATAAGCTCAACATTCTTTCTCGACATTAGATGTTTTGATAACTTATTCTCATTAACAATCCCACTCAAATAAATGACCTGTTTTGCATCTGTTGCTGAAATTACATCACGGAAATTTTCTGCAGAAGTTTTTTCAAGTTCATCAAAATTTTTTACATTCGTTGCCATTGAATGAATTAAGTAGTATGCTACATCTATATCCTTAGGAATATATTCAAGAGTATCTCTTCTTAAAAAATCTGCTTCAATTACTTGTAAATTATTAGTATTGTATTTAATAGACTCAAACCTTTGTTTATCTCGAACACAACAAACAAGATTGTATCCTTTGTCTAATAAAAATGGGATCAATCGCTGTCCAATATACCCGGTTGCACCAGTAATAAGAATTTTCATAATAAATAATAAAACAATATTATTTCACATTATGTTCATAAATCAAAAATGAAAAATAACTTTAAGGTAAAATGTTTCTTTATATTTTTAAATATAATTTCTTTTATATAAAGATTTCAGTATTCTTTTAACAAATTTCTGTTTAACTTATTAATTTTAAAAAAATTCCCTCTAAAAAATTAAACTTGTAATTCAGTATCAAAAAGCCAAAAGCAAAAACAATAATAGAAGAATATTAGAGAATTAATAGTTAATATCATTACGATCGCAAAATATTAATTTGTTAAGGAAGATTGTCCTCTGGATGTTCTACTTTATTATTATTAGGTTTAGGTTTTTCTGTTTGAATTTCTTTTTTGTCTTTTTGTTGTTCCTTAGTATCTTTTTTTACTTCTTTACTTTCTTTCTTTTCAGATTGAGAATCTTTCACAGTTTTTTTCCCTGATACTGTTTCATCGTCATAAACTTCCCCTGTCTCAGGATCGAACTTAATTTCTTGCTCTTTTTTAAAGTTTTCTTGTTGTTGTCTCATATCCTCTACCTTTTTCAATCCTTCTTTTTCCAAATCACCTTGTATTTTCTTTAATTCGTTTTTATATGTATCTAATTGTTCCTTTATTTCTTTTTCATCTTTAAGCTTATCCAAAACCGATTCTGCTTCCTTAAAATCCTTAAACCCAGCTTTTTTTGCTATCTCCTCTTTTTTCTTTTCCAGAGCGTTATTAAATTCAAGGACAAATTTTGCATTATCAAAGTTAATTTCCCCATTAGCATCTTTTACAATTGCGGTATTAACTAAATTATATGATAAATTTAAAAGTTCTGTTGATTTTATATATTCATTCAATTCTTTAATATATTTTAGAGCTTTATCTTTTTCTTTACTCCCACATGAAATCAGAAAAAGAGAACAACCAACAATAAAAAGGATAAAAAATAAAAATTTTAGTGTTTTCATTATATTTTCATTTTTAATAAAGAGTAAAGTTATTTAATCTCTATTCCAAAATCAATTCTTAAAACCTCTTTAAGTCCTTCTTCATAAGGCCTCGGATTGAAATGTGGCATAATAGTTTTCAAATAAGAAATGTCGGTTCGCTTCTCATACATTCCATCAGGTTTTGATGTATCCCATTTTATCTCACCATCATATCCAACAATTCTGCTTGTGATTTCAATATATTCTTTTATCGAATAATCAAAACCAGTTCCTATATTAACTATTTCTGGCTTGTTGTAATTTTCCATTAAAAAAATCAGAGCATCTGCACAATCTTCAGAATAAAGTGCTTCCCTTCTAGGTCTTCCACTTCCCCAAAAAGTAGGAATGATACCTTTGTATTTTGCATCAACAATTTTTTTAATAACCGCAGCAATGAAATGTCCCGTTTCAATGTTATAATTATCACCTGGTCCATACATATTAGTAGGCATCACTGCTATTGCGTTAATATTATATTGTTTTCTATATAATTCACAGGCAACAATACCCATTCCTTTTGCAACAGCATAACCTTTGTTTGTTTCTTCAAGGTATCCCGCCATAAATCTTTTTTCATTTATCGGTTGTGGATTTTCTTTTGGATAAATACAGGTTGAACCTGTGTATAAAATTTTTGTGCTGGGGGAATAATTTTTTAAACTTTCTAATGTATTTAATATCATCATTGCGTTTTGATATAGAAAATCTGCTTGTCTTGTATTATTAGCTTGTATACCACCGACAAGTCCTGCAACCATAAAAAGATATTCAGGTTGAATTCTTTTAAAAAAATCATCAACACTTTCTCTGTTAAGTAAATTAAAACCATCTTCGAGACTCGCAGTAATTATATTATTATAGCCATGCGCTTTTAACCTCTTAGTAACAGCACGCCCTAACATACCAGTACCACCAAATATTGCAATTTTTGAATTTTTTTCCATAGATATTTTTTATTTTATCAATTTAAATTTGGACAACAAGTATCTTTCGCTCTGTCATCTCTTCAATAGCATACTTAACACCTTCCCTTCCAATTCCTGACCGCTTTACACCACCATAAGGCATTGAATCCATTCGATAAGTTGAAACATCATTAATAACAATTCCACCTGTTTCAATATTTTCAAATGCATACATAACATTGGCAAAATTATTTGTGAATACTCCTGCCTGCAAACCATAATCAGAATCATTTACCTGACTTATAGCGTCTTTGAAATCACTAAATTCTTGCAAAGTAATTAAAGGAGCAAATACTTCTTTGCAATTTACACTGCAATTTTTTGGAACATCTAACATTATTGTAGGCTCAAGTAGAGCACCTTTTCTATTACCTCCGAGGAAAATTTTTCCTCCAGAATCCAAGGCTTCTTTAATCCAATCTTCTACTCGTTTTGCTTCAGTCTCATTTATCATTGGTCCGACAATTGTATCTTCTTCAAATGGATTACCAAATTTAATTTTTTTGGAATCCTCAAAAATTAAATTTTTAAATTTCTCAAAAATCTTTTCATGAACATAAACTCTCTGAACTGAGATACAACTCTGTCCTGCATGTGCAAAACCACCCATAATAATTTTACTAACTGCCAATTTCAAATCTGCTGATTCATCAACTATTACACCAGCATTTCCACCTAACTCAAGTGAAATTCTTTGAGTGGAGATTTTTTTCTTCAAATTCCAACCTACAAGTGGGCTCCCTGTAAAACTTACCATTTTAACCCTTTCATCAGAAGCAAAACTCTCTATCTCACTTCCACTACACACTACAACATTTACAGGTGTAAATCCAAGTTTCATTTCATCACATACCTCTTTTATAATTCTTCCTATTTCAAGACCACAACCTAAAGAAGCGCTTGCTGGTTTTAAAAGAACAACATTACCAGAAGCAAGTGCAGGAGAAATTTTGTGTACAACAAGATTAACGGGAAAGTTCCAAGGTGTAATAGCAAGAACAATTCCAATTGGAAATCTTTTAATATACCCCTTCTTCCCTTCGGAACCAGGTAATTGATCTAAATCGATAATTTCACCTTGAATTCGTTTGGCTTCTTCAGCACCACATTTGAAAGTAAAGATTGCCCGCTCTAGCTCTATCCTTGAAAGCTTAATAGGCTTTCCTGTCTCAAGAGTTAATAAATACGATAGTTCTTCTTTCCTCTCTTGCAATTTACTGGTTATTCTTTCAATAAGTTGTGCTCTTTGATAAATTGGGATTCTTTTAAATTTTTCGTAAACTTCATTTAAATAATCAAGTGAAGTATTTATTTCATTTATCGGAGTTTTATAATATTTTTTTACAACCTCATTAGAGTATGGATTTTTGACTTCAACAATATAATCTGACGAATAAAATTGGTTTCCGATTAAATATTTTTCAGCTTCCATAAAATTTTTCTTAAAATTACAAAAATATACTTTAAATATAACTGAATTTACATTAAAAAGAATTTAAAATTCTCGTCAATTTTGACGAAAGAATATTTCAATAATGGAAAATAAGAAAAAAATTTACATATTTAACAAAATTAAATCAATTTTGATTTGGCACATAAATTGCACTTCATAAAGTAAACAAAATGAAAATAATAAAAACAAAATTATAAGGAGATAACAAAAATGAAAAAGCAAATTTTAATTTTAATGATGGTTCTTATAACCTTTTCAGTTGCATTTTCTCAAAGAACACTTAACCCTGATGATGTAAAAGAATTAAACGGAACCATTATAAGTGTAAATCATCCAATTGCTATTTTTAAGGCAGATGATGGAACTGAATACGAAGTTAGGATGGGACCATATTGGTATTGGATTGATAACAATTACAAATTGGAAGTCAATACAACCGCAACTATAAAAGGAGAAGTGAATTCTAAATATAACGAAATCTATCCTTTTGAAATTATTCAAAGTGGAAACACAATAAAACTTGCGGATGAAAATGGACTCCCACTATGGTCTAGAGGTGGAAAGAACTGGCAAGGTAAAGGATTCGGATGGAGACACGGTAGAGGTTGGGGTCACTGTTATTGCTGTTGCTGGAGATGGAAGAATAGTGATAAGGATGACTCATGGCAAGGTAGAGGTAGAGGTTGGGGTAAAGGTTACGGTTGGAGAAATTGTCCATATAGAAATAGATAAATTCATTTAACCTCTTTAAATAAAAAAGACAGCAGGTGATACTGCTGTCTTTTTACAATTTTTAAAATCACTTATTAATTTATTATAAATATTTTAGAAGCTTTTTATATAAAGTTTTGCAAATTAACTCGCAGCTGCTATTGCTATTATTATTCCGATAAAAAATATTATTGTAACAATCAATGCGAGCACACCTATGTAAGTCCAATAAGACTTCCCTTTTGAAACAGCATTATCTAAATCAATAAGACTATTGGTAACGGAAAAATTTGATAAACTGTTTGCATGAATCATTAATAATATTCCTGGTATTAAATAAATTATAACAGCAAGTAAAATATATAAAATTCCAACAGCGGAAGATATACTTGAACCAACTCCAATTCTTCTCGTTCCACTACCTGCAGCAATTATAAATATTGCAAATAAAAAAACTATTGCTGTTAAAACAAACAAGATTACGCTTATCACTCTCATCCATGTAGCTGTTTGTTTCAAATTGTGCAATATATAAGGAGATAAATTTGATTGTGCTTGATTTTGTTGCCCTACAAAACCATGCTGTGAATATTGTTGATAATTATCCATAAAATTAAATTTAATTAATGAAATATTTTTGTTGAATCAATAACAACTTAAAATAATATAATTAATTAAATAACATATTACAATTATATTTTGTCTCTATTCACATAAAATAAATTCCTATTGTTATAAACAACATTTTGTTGACACAATTAAGGTATAAAAATATTAATCACTATTTTATCAAAAAGAAATTAGTAACTCAACTCGTAAAAAGTATTAATTTGAATTAAATTTTTAATATATCTAAAAATAAAAAAAGGGCTGTCCAAACAGCCCTTTATCAAAAAAATTTGTCTAAAATCTATTTAACAATTATCATTCTCTTTGTATCTACAAAATTGCCAGCCATTAAACGATAGAAATATACACCACTTGCTAATGCAGAACCATCGAATGAATATGTATATGTACCCGCTTGCTTAAATTCATTTAATAAAATTGCTATTTCTTTACCAGTTATGTCATAAACAACGAGTTTTACATTAGTAGCTGATGGAATCCCAAATTTTATATTTGTGATGGGATTAAATGGATTTGGATAATTCTGTTCAAGAATGTAAGTTGTCGGAATCTCGCCATGATTTATGGTAATTCCAGATGTTTGTCCGGTAACTCTAACAAGGTCAAGTGAGAATGAAGCACCATCAATAACAACATTTGAAACATATTCTCTAAATCCTATATAGATATTTGAACCAGCGGGAACAAGAGCACCGATATTATATTTATACATCATCCATCCTGAATCTGAGACAGAGAATGTTAAATTTGCTACAGTAACATTCATTGCAGCAACAGTTGGTGTTGTAGTAGAAATTCTTACATAAAGATTATCCACATAAGCACCAAATTTTCTTAACCAGAATGTAAGAGAATCACTAGGTTGAATATTTAGAATTTGCGGAGTTATCAACCATTGATCGCAAGCACCAGAGCTACCACCATTTGGGCTACCTGTAATATAATTACAAAAAGCCATTGCATTACCACCACCAGGAGGAGTGAATAGAACACCACCTTGGAATCCTGGAACAGGTGTAACACCATTTACTTGCCTTTCCCATCCGGTTGATTGACCTCCAAGTGGATTAATTTTAATCCATCCCGATGGTGGGAAAGATGCATTCTCAAAAGATTCAAATAACTTATATACACTTCCCTGACTAACATTAATATAATTTGGTTTAGTCAAAGTGCTCGTATTACTTCCATTGCTAACTTGTAATGTTACATCATAAGAGCCAATTGTATTATAAACAATATTCTGTGGATGTTGTTGATTAGATGATGAAGGATTACCACCAGGGAATGACCAGTTCCAACTTGTTGGACCACCTGTGGACAAATCTGTAAAGTTTACACTTTGACCTGGAGAAATATTTGTTTGATTTGCAGTGAAATCTGCTTGTAAGGTACCGCTAGAAGGAGTCAAGCATTTAAGAACATTTATTCTTCCTGTCCCTAAAAGACCAATATAACTTGGATTTAAATTATAAATACTATCAACACCAGCTTTTAATTTATTTACTGCTTGCTCACAAGTCATAGTTGGGAACTTACATCTTATTAGAGCTAATGTTCCCGAGGTAATTGGAGCAGACATAGAAGTACCATCATAATATTGATATGTATTGTTCCATAAAGTACTATATATACTTACACCTGGAGCACATACATCAACTGTTGAATGGTAATTAGAAAACCATGCTTTATAATCATTTTGATCAGTAGCAGCAACGGAAACTGCATAGTCATAAGAAGCAGGATACCGTGGTGTATTAGTTCCAGAATTTCCAGCAGAAGCAACTACGATACATCCGTTATACCATGCGTTTGTTACTATTGTTTGAGTATAAGCACTGTAAGTTGAACTACCAAAACTACAATTCATAATTTTCCCACCATTCTGGTAAACATAAATCATTCCCAAATTGGTATTATATAAATAAGAAGTACCACCATTAGTATAATCATTATCAGCTCCATGTTTGCAAATCAAAAGTTTACATTTAAATCCAATCCCCGCTCCACCAACTCCATTATTGGTAACTTCAGATGCACATCCTGAAGTGTGAGAGCCGTGGTCGCAATTGGGACCATAAATATTTGGATCATTATCCTGACTTAAATTTTGATAATCAGCACCAGCAAAATCCCATCCTCGCCAATCGTCTATATATCCATTCATATCATCATCAATATTATTTGTTGGATTTTCCAAATAATTATATTTAATATTTGCTGCCAAATCTGGATGATCAAGGTCACTACCAGAATCAACCATACCAATTACCATATTCGTATCTCCTTGATTCAAATCCCAACCAGAATAAGCACTCACTTTATTTAAGAACCACTGCAAACTAATTGATGGATCATTAGGAATGAAATCTGCCTCCATTACATAGTCAGGCTCTGCCCAGTCGAGTAATGAACTATTCCTGTTATATAGTTCTGCAGCAAATTCACCTGGATCTTTTTCTGCTTTATATTCTATCTTATAAATTTTTGCTAGTTCTTCATCCCCAATTTTTCGTTTGGATATATTTGGATTAAGTGGATGCCTTTGTTCAATTAGAACAACATTTTTATCGTTTAAGTACTCATCTAAAGAAGCAATGCCAAAATGTTGTTTATCCATAAGTCTTATATCAGTTTTAAACTTAATATTAATCATACCTTTTTGATACAATGCACCATCACTTAATCTTTTAATAACTTTTTCATTCACCATCATATATTTCGTTTCACTCATATCGGTGAAACTGAATAGAAATAACCCACAAAGGATTAATAAACTAATAATTGTAAATTTTGAGTTTTTCATATTGAATTTTTTTAATGCTTATCTTGTAATTTATTTTTTTTAATTAAATAAAAAAAGATATTAAAGAAAAAATTTTTAGAGAAAATTTATTAAATACATCTTAATATAAAAAAGATAATATGAGTCAATAAATATTCTAATTAGTTTATTTAAATAAAGAGAGAGATCTTTAAATTTTAGTTATTTGCTTAGATCTCCTCAAATTTTTCCCATTCGAATTCTTCCCTACCAAAGTGTCCAAAAGCTGCTGTCTTTTGATATATTGGGGTTCTTAGTTTTAATTTATTAATTATACCACTAGGGGATAAATCATACTTATCAATTATTATCTTTTCCATCGTCTGCTCATCAATCCTACCTTTACCTGTATTATGGAAATTTACCATAAAGGATACTGGTTTTGTCTGCCCAATTGCGTAAGCAATTTGAATCGAACATTTTTCTGCATAACCAGAAGCAACAATATTTTTAGCAAGAAATCTTGCCATATAAGAAGCTGATCTGTCAACTTTCGTTGCATCTTTTCCAGAAAAACATCCCCCACCATTTGGACAGAAACCACCATAAGTGTCAACAACAATTTTTCTACCTGTTAAACCAGTATCAGTTTTTGGACCCCCTTGTGTAAATGATCCACCGGGATTAATAAATAATTCGAAATTTTCCGAACGAATTTCTTTGGGAATAACTTTATCTATTAAATGTTCACGAATGAGTTTTTCCACTTTATTCTCATAAGATTCTACATGCAATGTTGATAGCACTACACTTTCTACATAAAGTGGTTTATTATTTTTATATCTAACTGTAACTTGCGACTTAGCATCAGGCCCAAGCCACTCAAAGCCCAAAGTTCGTCTTAATTTATAATGTTCAATCATAAGTCTATGAGCAAGAACTAAAGGCAAAGGCATATATTCTGGCGTTTCATTCGTAGCATATCCAAACATAAGACCTTGGTCTCCTGCTCCAATTTTTCCTTCCCCTTTCTCGACACTTTTTGTTATTTCCTCACATTGATCTTTAATAATCGATAGAATTTTACACTCATCAGGATCAAAGCCCCATCTTTTTTCATATCCTATATCTCTAAGAACATCTCTCGCAATTTTTTCAACATCTATTGAATTAGGTGAATTCTTCTTAAATTCACCAGAAATTACTATGAGATTATCAGTAATTAAAACTTCACATGCAACTTTTGCATTATTATCTTCTCTAAGGTAAGCATCAAGTATTGCATCTGATATTTGGTCTGCAATTTTATCAGGATGTCCATTTGAGACTGATTCTGATGTAAAAGAATATTCTCTATTCATATTTGTAATAATTTAATTTATAGAACGCGTATTTAATAAAAAAACCGCTTATTTCAAGCATTGACAACGCTCTCAATAAGCGGTTTCTTATTGAGAGACTTTTTTCGGAATTTTTCCGCGCATCATTTTAGCACCGTGGGGTCTCGCCTCGGTTGCCGATCAAATTTCTATTGAAATTTGATACTCTTGATGCTATACAAAAATAAAAATAATTCAACTTTTTTTCAAACAAGATTATAAAATATTATCTTATTTGAAAAATATTTATATAAATACTCAAAAATAATTCAATTTTTTTTGTTTTTCTTTTTATCATCGTCTTTCTTTCCCTTGGTTTTATCATCATCTCGTTTCTCTTTACCCTTTTCTTTTACCTGTTTATCTTCTTTCTTCTTTGATTTTTCTTCCTTTTTCATTTCTTTTGTCTCTTGTTTTTCTTTATTCTTTATTTCTTTCTCCTCCTTCTTTTGTTCTTTCTTTAACTGTTTATCTTCTAATTTCTCCTGTTTTTTAGTTTCTTTCTCCTCTTTTTTCTCAATTTTCTCTTCTGCTTTCAGTTTCTCTTTCTCCTCTTTTGTAATCTTTTTAGCATCCTTATAGGAAACAAGTTTTTCAGGTTTTGATATTGGTTCTTTTCTTACCTCTCTTGATTTTTTTAATTCAGGAGTAAAAACATTAAGTGAGTTACCTTTTAATCCAGATTCTTCTTTCTTATTCACCTTATTTATTTTTACTTGCTCTATTTTTTTACCAGTTTTCTTTTCTATTTCTGTTATATCAGGCCCTTTATTTATTACTTTTTTGTCTTTAACTATAAGACCATCTGTTTTTGTCATTTCTTTAATCATAATCTTGTTCTTGTTTTCAACATATTGATACCTATACTTGTATACAGATGGTTCTATTAAATGTTTTTTCTCAACAATTGTATATTTGTTTTCACTGACATCTTCAATTTTAATTGATTCATTTTCAATGTATTTTCCAGGTGGAATAGGAGCCCAAGCGACATAGTCATCATTTTGTCGCCAGTCAACCCAGGCAGGTGAATATGTTTTACCAGGTAACCAAACCCAACCTAATTCTTCATCCTGAGTCCACCTACCATAATGGCTTGTTAATTCTTCCTGAGATGTGTTTGCTTTAAAATACCAACCTTCATCTGTATACACCCACTGACCATTATTAAAAGGAATATATTCTTTTGTTTCCTTCATCATATCTCCCACGAGTTCATTAGATGGTCGCCAAACAAAAAGGTTAAAAATTTGTTCCCCCGTTTGAGCATATGCATATTTTACACCTAAAATATCTGAGAGAAAATTTCCCAAAGAATTTTCTGACGTAGTTGTATTTAAGTTGATTCCTAATTTCTTTGCATCAATTTCAATCCATTCACCTGCTGATGATAATTCTTTATAGAAAAACTGAAAATCTACACTAAGTAAATCATTCGGAGATTCCTTTATATCTGTAATCTCAATAGGGATTAATTCACTTTTAAGCTGTTCAGAATCTTTTGTACAAGAAAAAAACATTATTATTGACAATAAGAATACTGCAAATAAGAGAAAATGTGCATTTTTCATAGGATTTATATTTAAATTTTTAAGAAAATATTATTTAATTATTTCTATATTAGCAATATTTGTGCTCCATAAATCAGAACCTGCTATACATGAAGCGAACCAATAACTTCTACTATTATAAGGATCAACAATGATTGAATTATAATCTCCGAGCCTACCCATGGGTTGTTTAGGTTTAACACCTTCAGATACTAAAACAGATTTACCCCATTTTGAAGACCCGTCATATAAAACAACCCTGGATTCAGGATACAAAAAATCAGCACCTCTAACAAAACCAATAAGTAATGTATCACTAAATCTATTTCCATCCTTTAATGGCATAATACACGGAAACATATACCAATATCCTTTAGCACCGTATCCACTTTCAGAAATTAACTCTCCATTTATAGTTGATATTTTAAGAACTCTAAATATACAATTGTTCCCTTCTCCCCAATCATATTTTGTATTATATGCTGCATATAAAATATTATCTGCATAAACTACATTCAAAACCCTGCAATCGAATATATTGACTTGTTTTTTCTGCTCCTTTACAGGACAATACGGTGGTACCGAATAGTTTGTAACGTTGATACTACGAATTTCTTCCATTTCAGGGCTATCAGATAATGGATTGTTAAGTCTCCACAAGAAAACTCTGTTCCCACCACTTGCATTGGTTTGAAAGAAATAAACATTGGCATCTGGTGTTGGTGTTAGTTGTGTCGCTGGAGCAAGATTGAAAATATCAGAAGTTAAATTACTCTGAAACCGCCAGAAATCCCAATATTCTAATAAAGGCTTACCACTATATAAATCTTCTTTATTAAACAATCTAACTTTACAATATTGGTAGTAATAATATACAAAGTCATATTGATTTGATGTGATAACAATTGCACCTTTCTTTTTATTTTTATTATCACTTGAAATTGATAGATAAGGTCTATCTGCCCAGTATTTTGTTCTCTTTATACCATCCTGTCCACCATCAATAACATAATAGTACCACTCACCTGTAGGATTATCTGTTTTTGAAATTGCAATATAGAGAAAAGACTGATTATAAATATCATCCCTTGCAACAATAGTAAATATCCACCTTTCATTTTCATAGTCATACATAACGATTGGATCAAATATCAACATATCAGAATTAAAGAAATTCCTATAACTATTTTTATAGATTAAGTTATTATTATACTTGTTATAAATATAAATACCATCGTTATTCAACATTACTACTTGTTCTTTCCCAACCGCAATAGAAGGATCACCTGGTTCAAGAGTCAATTTAATCCTTGAGTTTTCTTTAAAACTTGCGTTAATACTGATATTTGAAAGATATTCAATTTCTGCTTTATCAGAAAAATGAATGTTAATGAATTGTTTGGGAGTAACCAATTTCTTTTGCTCAAGCTCAAATTCTTCATAAGATTTGAATGGGCCCATTTCTTTAGTTTCCTCTATTCCTCTTTCTACTATTGGAACGGGTGGTGGTAAATAATCTAAATTCACAGCAATAGGTTCAATCCCCATACTAAGTGTGACTTTTTGCTTATTATACCGTTGAGCAAAAGAATTAAATGAAAAAATGCAACATAACAAAAATGAAATGACTAATAACTTTTTGGTATTCATAATTTTTTAATTGTTTATTTGAGAAAGATTTCCACATTTTGGACACACCTCCCACTTTGTTTTGCTATATGGTATAATAGGAATAAAGAAAAAAGTAAACCATTTTCTGACTTCTAAAATTCTTGTAAAAACATTTTCCCTACACACAGGACAGTATCTCTCCTGTGAAAGGCCAGTATCCTTTTCAGTTGTATGTCCAAATCCAAATATAAAAATCAATTTATTCTAAAATATAATTTTTAAACTTTTTAAAATTACAATGTGTAAACTAACAGTTTCGAAATATTGTTCCACTTAAAGTATAATCATTACAATTTAATTTTCATATTAATTCTATATTTTTCAATACACTAATTATTGCATAATTTAACTCAAATCATAAACTAATCTGCAAAATCTTTTGGTTTGAATTTAGCGAAACTTATTGATATTTTTAAATAGTTCTTTGGGGATTTAGCTCAGCTGGTAGAGCGTCTGAATGGCATTCAGAAGGTCAGGGGTTCGACTCCCCTAATCTCCACAGGGGTATAAATAATATTATTTAGATTTTTCAAAATAGCATATCCAAACTAAAAAAAATTATACTTTCTTTAAACCATTCTTGCAGAAGTATTGCTTGGACTGTAATACTGAATTAAAATATAAAAGGTTTGATTTAGATGTTATTGTTTTGGGATGGTATAGATGGTAAACAATAGCAAGGTTGCGGACTGATTTAAATTTTGCCCCAATTTGTTTTAAACGGAATTCTATATCAGAATCCTCACCTATACCAGGACCAATATAGTTTTCATCAAAACCGTTTATCTCTTCAATTAAGCACTTAGGAAGTGAATAATTACAACCCGAGAGGTGGTTACTTTTTATTTTATAAATATTTCTTAACAACTTATTTTTAATTATAAAGCTTTCTTCTATATGATAGGATGATTCATCCTTTTTAAAAGAGTCAAAAAGTAGTTTTAACTTTATTTTGCTAAGTTTCTCAAGTGGTATTTTTCCACATTTGATTTCATTAGATATTTTTTTACCCAGCATAACTCTTCTTCCATAAAGCACAGTATTTTCTGCTTTATTTAAGAGATGATATTTTATAAAGTTTTTATGTGGGATACAATCACCATCAATAAAAATTAGATAATCCGTTTTACTTCTCTTTATAGCATTATTTAAGATTCTTGTTTTTCGAAAACCTTTATCTTCCTGAGAAACAAAATTTATTTTGAAATCAAACTTGTTTTTAATAGTAGTAATAAACTTTTCCATCTCTATACCTGAGCCATCGTCAGATATAATTACTTCAAAATCTTTACAACTTTGTAAGGAAAGAGCATTAAGAACTAAATTGAGTTCTTCTATTTTCTTATAAACTGAAATAATTAAACTTGCAGATGTCATAATTTATTCTATTAGCACAAATGCTCCCCAAAGGTAAGGATCTTTTGGATAGTTCTTATTCATTTCAAGTTGAGCTTTTCTGAACGCTTCATATTTTGACATACCTTCAATCCAATACTGATAAAATAGGTTCATCAATTCAACGGTTTGCTTATCAGGTACTTTCCACAAACTCATGATTAATGATTTCGCTCCTGCAATTTTAAATGCTCGTTGCAAGCCAAAAACTCCTTCCCCACTTGTAATATCACCAAGACCAGTTTCACACGCGGAAAGCACAACTAATTCAGTATTATTCAAATCAAGATTTGAAACATCATACGCAGTAAGGATACCATCATCTGCACCTTTTATAGTTTTACCTTCAGCCCAGGCAAGATTAGCACCCGAAAGAATAATTCCAGAACGCAATAATGGATTCTTTGCTGTTCTAATAGTCATAGCAGCACTTGCTCCAAGAATGTTTTTATCTTTAAATTTATCCTCTAATTCCGGGAAAAAATACCCGTGCGTAGCTATATGTAAGATAGTAATCGGCTTATTACTTATTATGTTTTTTAATACATCTTCACTGGCTTCAGAGCCAATGTATTTTTCTGTTTTGTAATTTTTTGATTTAAAAATATTTTCAATCAAATTAGCTTCTTCTAATGTACCAGGTAGGTAATTCCATTTCGGAATACTACCTCTAATATTTTCATCAACTATGAAACTTAAACTTCTTTCAACTTGAAAATTACCATTCACATTAGTCTTGTATCTTGTAGCAATTGCTTTTAACTCCGTTGTATCTAAATCATACTTTGCCCCACCAAAAATTACTGCAAGGAAATCTTCGTTAAACACATTTTTATCTTCTGCGGGTTTCATTTTTAGTAATTCTGATAGATTATTATAAAAATGTAGATTATATTTTTCTATTAAAAGTTTATCATCCTCTGTTCGCAATATTGGATAAGAGATTCTGTTAAGTGAACCTGAAAGTGAAATATACAATTTACTTATTCCTGAAAAGTATTTTTCAAGTGGCTTAAAAATTTTAGTATAAAGTTCTTTTGATCTAGTCGAATTCCTCACATAACTAAAATTACTTGCTGGACTTGCTTCAAGGTATTTTTGTAAATCATCTTCAGTAAATAATTTTACAAATTCAGGATACTTCGAATCATTTCTAAAGATAAAAGCACAGTACCACACAGTATCTGTCCAATAATTATCATAAAATTGAAAATTAATTATATCTATTGCTGCTTCGTCATCCTTTAATACATCTTGAATTTTCCTCCAGGATGCATTAGATAGTGTTAACTCAGTGTTAAATACCTCTGATTTTTTACTAAGTTCTTTTTCCAGTTCATTAGCAATTTTCTCTAATGAGTCAAGATTTATATTGCTTGATATTCTTTCTTTACTAGATAAATTTAAAGCATTTGAGATATATTGGCGTAATGTCAAAAATTTTTGATACAAGTCCATCAATCCCTTATCATTACTTCTCTTTATCCTTTCCCTCAATAAAGTAGTTGAATTAAGAACTATTCCTTTTGTAGCAATCGATATATTAAGGAGTTTATCATATATTGAATTATCTCCATGCTTAATTGCAAATGAATTGATGATGCTAAATTCATAAGAAGTCGTTCCAAGAAATTGAAGTTTTTCTTTTTCACTTAAAGCAGGAAAATACTTATATATGTGATTTAAATTAATTTCAGCAGCTTTTGAATAACATTCTTCTGCTTTTGAGTAATCTCCTGTTTCCTGATAAAGTTCTCCTAAGTTTAATATCGTAGTTGAATATTGAGGATTATCGTCATTTAAAACTTTTTTTATTATCTTAAGAGATTCAAGATAATATTTTTCTGCTTTGTTATAATCTCTTTGTTCTGAGTATAAAAGGCCTAAATTGTTCAATGTCACAGCATAATCTATATTTTCCTCACTATACAAATCTTTATATATTTCTATAGTTTGCTTAAAATATCTTTCTGCTTCATCATACTTTTTAATTGTTAGATATAATACTCCTAAGTTATTTGATGTGATTAAGTAATCAACATTATTTTTTCCATAATTAATCTCAAAAACATTGAGTGCTTTTTTCATTAAAGGTTCTGCTTCCTTATACCGACCAAGATATGTATAAACCGTTGCTAAATTATCAAGAGCAATAGCATATAGTGGATGAGTACGATCAAGTGTAATTCCAAAAATTCTGATGGCTTCTTTATAAAGTTCAATAGCTTCATTATATCTTCCACTTTCTTTATATAAATTTGCAAGATTATTTAGACAAGTTGCATAGTCGTAGTTCTCACCATAATTGTATTGTTTAAGAATATCAGCAGCTTTTTTATAACAAGTCTCCGCTTCACCATATCTACCCATTGTGACATATAGATTACCAAGATTATCAATTGTAATTGCATAAATGAAATTTTCATCGGGATAATAATTGGTTAAAATACTTAGTGCTTCAAGATATAGAACTTCAGCATCTGAATATTTACCAACAGATTTATAGAGTAATGCAAGATTACTTAAAGAAGAAGCATAGTTTTTATGATTTTTCCCAAATTCATTAAGGGCTTTTTCAAGTGCAAGATTTGCATAATAAATTCCGTTTTCATAATCTCTCTGTTTATACAATTGAACAGTTTTTCTTGCTAACTCCTCCCAAGGTTGTGCTAATGAGATTGTAGAAATGAAAACTAAAAAAAGAATAACAATAAATTTAAATTTGTTATTCATTTCATATCAATTTTTTTCTAATGTTTTAACTATTTTGATACTGTGATAGTTTCTTTTAGTAAATATACATTACAATATTAAAAATCTATATCATAAACCACGGATACATTAAATTTTAATAAAGAAATCATTCGGTAAGTCCTTATTGGATGAGATACATCTGTCGAGGAATAAGAGGGATCTCCATCATCATTCAAATTTATATAAGCATTTTCTCTTCCTGTATCATAAGGTATAAATTTTTTAGAAAAATTTAGAATCCCATAAGTAAGATTAAAATCCAGTCTGAATAGTTCAAGTTTTACTTCAGTACCTATACCAAATTGAGCACCGAATCTGCTTGTAGAATTCATATCATAAGTGCCATTTTGAATGTGGGGAGCATCAGTAAATTTCGTGATTCCCGAAAATATAGAATAAGCGATCAAAGCTTCTGCATACATTCTTACTTTCTTCTGAGGGAGACTATAACTGTATTGTGGGCCAATAGCAAAAGTAAAAACATTTTGTTTCACATCTACAGAACCAACATTATATTGAGCATTTCCTGAATTTTGCAATAGTGAATATGATAAAACACCTTTTAAGTTAATTACAGTTGTTCTTATAACACCAGTTGCACCAAAATTTACACCTGGTTTTAAACCATATTTAATTCCATTATAAAAATCCACAGTTTCCCCGGCGTAATCTCCAACAGGTACGCTAATACCAATTGATGGTCCAAAGGTTAAAAATACTTGAGATAATGATTCAACTGGTTTCATAAAAAAAATAAACACCAGTAAAACAAGAAGAAATATTTTTTTCATACTTAATAGTAGTTTTTTGTAAAAATCATTACGAAAAAAACAAGTTTCAAGGTTATTTGATGGGTATAATCTCCCCTGAAAATTTCTTTATTTAATATATGACAAATATTTTTAAATAGATTTTCTTATCCCCTGAATAAACTCATTGATCCTTTTGAAATGAGACCCTTTCCAATAAACCTTTTTACAATTACTACACAAAAAGAATTCATCAAAATATTTTTTCGTGTCATTTAAAAGATCATTTTCAATCAATTTCTTATCTGCAGTTTCTAGTTCTCCATTACATACACTGCATCTATTGAAAGGGGTTATTAATTCTATCAACTCAAGTTGTGAAAGTATCTGAATAAGTTGTTCAACTGGATTTTCAGAGCGAACCCAATAACCGATTGAAATCCTATGGTTTTTTAAAAGTGTTATACTTCTTGTCAAAATAATTCGATTATCATCGAGTGATAATTTAATTATATCTTCTGGCTTATAATTGTTATCATATAGAGTATCAAAACCAAGAATCCTTAAATATTTAGCTAACTTTCCAAGTTGAACATCACAGATAAACTTTGGAACACCGTCTATTTTCTTCTTCAAATGCATTTCTTGTGGTAACTCAAGAGATTTAAATTCAGGATAAATAGAAATAGAATCCCCATCTTTCAGTTTATAATTAAAATTGACAGGGTTACCATTTACTATTAACAGATCAACTTCAGTATGGGGAACATTCAACGATTCAATCGTATCTTTAATAGCAGGGTTTCCAATGAATTCGACCTCAAAAACAACTCTTCTTCTTTTTTCAGGGAGAAAATCATTTAGGTTATGATAAAATCGAAATTTTGCTGTATTTAAATATTTCATCTTTTATATTTTCCCATAATTGATGTTTCTGCTAAAATATGTCCCTCCATAAGTTTCAGTAATTCTTTTTTTGTTAATCCAAAATCTTTTTCAAGCACAATATCTAAAGCATACAATTTGAAGTAATATCTATGAGTACCACCAGGTGGGCAAGGGCCATCATATCCTATTTTACCAAAATCATTTTTACCTTGCTTGATTCCGTTCTCAAATTCCTTATCGCGTGGGAATCCCTCTTTTAATTCAGTAATTGCTGGTGGAATATTGTAAATTACCCAATGAACCCAATCTCCAACAGGAGCATCAGGATCATCAGAAATTAAAGCAAGAGATTTTGTGTTTTCGGGAATCCCTGTCCATGATAAATGTGGAGATATATTTTCTCCATCACAGGTATATTTTTCGGACATCAATTCCCCATCTTTGAAAGATAAACTTGTTAATTTCATTTGAATATTACTCCTTTCTTCACTTTTAAAATTGTTCTTTATTGTTTGTTCAGGATTTTCTTTTTGGCAAGAACAAATTAAAAGAATTAGGATAAAAACTATTGAAAATTTCATATTTGACCTCCTTATTTATTATAATAAAAATAAATAAAAAAAGTAATAATATTATTATTACTTAAAAAATCAATTATTACTCACTTTCTAATAAATAGAAAATCCACTTACTAAAATAAAAAAACCCTGCATTAGTTACATCAGGGTTTTTAGAGCTGACAGAGGGACTTGAACCCCCGACCGGTTGATTACAAATCAACTGCTCTACCAACTGAGCTATGCCAGCAAGGTATTACAAATATAGACTAATTGAAAAAATTTTTCAACGAAAATAGTATAAAATCTGCTTAATCCCCTGATACTTTTAGAACCTGTCCAACTGTTATTTTATCAGTTTTTAATTTGTTCCACTTTTTAAGTTGATTTACTGTTACACCGAACTTCTCAGCAATTGACGCTAATGTATCCCCTTTTTTTACCGTATATGTTTTCTGCTTCGTGGTTTTATCTTTTTTGGTTTTATTATCTTTGGTATTCTCGTCTTTTATCTTTTTATTTGTAAATATAATCAGATTTTGTCCTACTATTATTTTATCACTTTCAAGTTCATTCCATTCCTTTATTTCTTCAACGGTTACGTTATAATTATCAGCAATTATACTTAAGGTTTCTCCTTCTTTTACTTTGTGCGTAATTTTATTCCCTGATTGTTTTTTCTCTTTTTGAGTTTTCTTAGGATCGGAAACATATAAAACCTCTCCGACTTTAATTATATCCGATTCTAAATTATTCCATTTCTTCAAATCATTAACAGTTACACCATACTTATCCGCAATAAGAGTTAAATTTTCACCTTCCTTAACTATATGTGTTTTTACCTTTGACTTTTCTGTTTTGTCTTTTTTATTTGTTTCTGGTTTCGTTAATCTAAGTTCCTGACCAGGGTAAATGATATCATCTTCTAAATTATTCCATTCTTTCAAATCTTTAACGGATAAATCATACATCTCTGCAATTGTTGAGAGAGTTTCACCTGATTCAACAATATGAATTTTTGGTTTATCTGTTTTTTTCTTTTTTGAATAATTATCCGGTGGATATAATTTTAATTTTTGACCAACATATATAACATCACTTTGAAGATTATTCCATTCTTTTATGTCCGATACTTTTATTCCATATTCTAAAGCTATTTTTCCTAATGAATCACCTTCCTTTACTTCATAAATAATTTCTTTTCCTTTGGGTTTTGTTTTATTTTTTTTATCTTCTTTTTTCTCTGGTTTTACCTCATCCTTTTTTTCTGCCACTATTTCTTCATCTTCTTCTGTTGAAGTTGTATCAGATTTTTCTACTGTTGAGGTTGTATCTTTTTCTTCAATATAAATTATTTCCTTAACTACTTCTTTCTTTGGTTCTTCAATTCCATAAAATTTATTATACTGTTTTTCAGAAAGGTATACATACAATATTGAACTGTCTCTGGGCAAAGAACCATAAGGAATTTCATTCCATTGTCTTAATTCTACTGTTCTCACGCCGAACGAATCTGCTATTGATTCCAATGTTCGTGGCTTTCTATATAATACTTCTATTTTCTTCTTTCTATCTGTTATTCCAATTGTTTTTATGTCTTCAGGATTATAGTCCTTAACTTTGTATGATACAATCGGTTCAGTTTGAATAAATAATGAATTTTCATTCCCTGCAAACTCTGGTATCTTCATTCCATTGGAGTAAAATTCATCACTGTTCTTATAATTCTTCAAGAATTTACTGAAACTCCCTTTGGGAATTCTCATTTGATAGGGTACATCATAATCAGGAATAACATCGGCAATTAATTCAGGATTCAAATCTCTAATAGTCTCAACTTCAGTCTCGCAAAGTTCTGCTAATCTCTGTATTGTCAAAGTCCCGTCAAAATTTACTCTGTCAAATTCAATTGGTTTTGCAAACTCTACATTTTTAAAGCCAAATGCTTCAGGATTTCTGAATATAAATGAAATAGCAATAATCGAAGGAACATAACTTCTTGTTTCTGACGGAAGATAACTTCTAATCTGCCAATAATCTCTTGAGCCAGCTTTATTGATTGCACTGGTAATTCTCCCCGCACCAGCATTATATGCTGCAAAAGCAAGATACCAATCCCCAAAATCTCTGTATAAATCTTTTAGATGTCTTGCAGCGGCATCAGATGACTTTTCAAAATCTCTTCTATCATCACGATATGAATCATAATATAAACCATACGCAGCACCAGTAGCTGGCATAAATTGCCACAACCCTACAGCACCAGCTCTGGAAACAATTGTAGGATTCAACCCTGATTCCTGAACTGATAAAAACACAAGGTCTTCAGGTACACCATGAAATCTTAGAATTTTTCTCATTGTAGGAAAGAATCTGCCCGATCTGTAGAGAGTTTTATCAATAAAACCTTTTCCCCTTGATGTTTGAGTAAAAAAATCTATCCATTCATCAACTGCTGAATTTCTTTCAAAATTTATTTCCTGGCTTCCTGGTATTACTTCTGTATCTTCTATTCTAACAGATTCTGAAATTTCTTCATATTCAATAGAAAGATAATCTGCAAAATAAAATACATTACTCGTTGATTCTATATCCTTATGTATTGTTAAATAATCATAAGTAATGTTCTTTGCAAGTTCTTTGTAATCCTTTTGCCACTCGCTGTAAGATTTCTCTTTCAGAAATTTTTCATCAATATTTCTGAGTATACCTAATGCTTTTTCAAATTCCCTTTTTGATTTACCTTCTTCTCCTTCATAATTTAATTCCAAGGATTCTTTATAATGATCCATACTTTCTTCCAAGCTTTCATAAAAGTTTACTGAATCAGCAGCTCTTTGTTTTCTTAACCGTTCTTCTTCATTTTCCGAAATTGGTTCAGGAGCAGAACAGCTAACTAAATACATTGTAATGATTAGAGATATACCCCAACTGAATATAACACTAATTCTACTAATTATTTGCTTCATTACATCAAATAATAAATGCATTTAAAATATATAGGTTATTATATGCAATTTCAAGTTATTTATTAATTAAACTAAAAAAAAGCGTCGTTGTTTCAAAAACGACGCTTCTATTATTTGATTAGAATATGGAGGTTTTGCAAATATTACTTGGATATAATTTTAAAATTATAAGTAGTACCTGCTAAATCAGGATTTGTCCATAAATTTCTTGAATTAAATAAATTACACACATAATTATTTAGCACATTGTTTTCACCTTCAACATCAGAAATAAACAATTTTCCATTATTAGCAACTACTATAGAAACAAATGTTTCACCTTTAAGGTTCTTATCTTCATAAATAAGTGGGATAGGTTTTTCAAATAGACTAATGAATTCTTTATAAATCTGCAATCTAAGTGTGTTTGGATTCGGAATTTCTTTTGCTTTAGAAATATTTGAAAACAAAGCTATGTTAAAAAGTATTATAGCTAATGTTATTAATTTTAATGTTTTCATTTTTACTCCTTTTTATTAATTTAAGCTCTTGAACTACTATTATATACGATTCTAATTTTAAATTGTTACATATAATGAAAATTATATAGAATATTTTAACATGGAAAGATTTTACAAACTGACGGTCCCGAATGTAAGGGAAAAAATAAGAATAGACAAATATATATCTCATTTTATTGAAAATGTTTCTCGCACAAAAGTACAAAAAGCAATCAACTTGGGTTGCGTGACTGTAAATGGAAACTGCGTCAAATCTAATTATATAGTTAAACCTTTTGATGATATAGAAATAGAATTACCTATATCTGAAAAGCAAGAAATACTTCCTGAAAACATTCCTCTTGATATTTTATATGAAGACAAATTCATTATTGTTATTAATAAACCCGCTGGAATGGTAACCCATCCAGCATATAAAAATTTCAGTGGCACGCTCGTCAATGGGCTAATGTATTACTCTCAACAGTCTGGTGATAAACTATCTGACTTGAACGGGTTTGAGCGTGCGGGGATTGTTCATAGACTTGATAAAGATACATCTGGTATACTGGTAGTTGCGAAAGATGAGGTCTCACATAGAATGCTTGCAGACCAATTCTTCAACCATACGATTAATAGAGAATATATTGCTTTAGTATGGGGAAAATTGAATAAAAAAAAGGATACAATTACTAAATATATAGGTCGGGATAAAAGAGATAGAACTAAAATGGCAGTTGTAAGTGAAACAGAAGGGAAAATTGCGGTTACTGAATATTCAGTATTAGAAGAATTTGAATTTTTAAGTTTAATTAAATTAAAGTTAAAAACAGGTAGAACACATCAGATAAGAGTTCATATGTCTTCAATTGGCCATCCAGTTTTTGGAGATGAAACCTACGGTGGTAGAAAACCTCATTCAATTAATATGACAGTAAAATTGAAACCAAAAATTAATAAATTATTGGAGCTTATGCCACGTCAAGCTTTACATGCATCTTTACTTGGATTCATACATCCAAAGACAAAAGAGTACGTTGAATTCAGAACAGATTTACCTGATGATATGAAAAATATTTTAGAATTAATTAGATAGACTCATCAATAATTTTTTTCATAATAGTACCAACTTCTCTTGCAATATCTTTAACTTCATCCATTCCAAATTTCGCTACAATTAACTCGGGCTCCTGAGTTAAAATAAACGTTTTTCCATTTTCAACATAAATAATAATCTTACATGGCATCATAACCCCATAATCCTTATTGATATTTATAACTGTATTTGCGAATTTTGCATTGCAAATCTCAACTATACAATATTCATCAATTTTAAATCCTTTTTCTTCAAGTGTTTGCTTTACATTATGTATATGCAAAACTCTAAATCCATTTTCCACTACTTTATTTTGCAAGTCTTGTAAAGCTTGTGTAAATGTTTTTCTGCTTTCTCTTTTATAATTCATACAAATTTTATTTATTAAAAAAACAAAATTTAAATTTAATAAATTCAATACAAAATTATTTATCAATATTGTATATAAAAATGAATATTTAAATTAAAAAAATAATCATATTTTTATAGGTTTTATGCTAATCTATTTTTATAAACTATGATAACGATAATAAATCAGTTACGAGAATTGTCTTACAATTTATATTGGTCTTATAACAATGATTTTTTCGAAGTATTTGAGGAAATTAACAAAGATATATGGAAATGGAGCCAAAAAAATCCAGTTAAGTTTCTAGCTTCAATAAATAGTGAATATCTGCTAGATGTAATTGAAAAGAAAAACCTAAGGGAAAAAATATATAAAATTTATCGTGATTTTAGAAAATATTTAAACGAAGAGAAAACTTACTTCAACGAAAAATTTTATAAAGCAACAGAACCACAAATCTGCTACTTATCTGCTGAATATGGAATTACAAAATGTCTAAAATTCTATTCAGGTGGCCTTGGAACACTTTCGGGTGACCATCTAAAATCTGCTTCAGATCTCGGAATCCCATTAATTGGAATAGGACTCGCGTATTCTCATGGATATTTAAGACAATATATTAATAATGAAAATCGTCAGGCAGAATTATATGAGGTTCATGATTTTAATTATCTCCCGATGATACTTGTTCTTGATAAGGAATATAAACCATTGAAAATATCTATAACCTTACCGGGGAGGGAGGTTTTTGCCCAAATATGGGAATTGAGTATAGGTAGAATTAAATTATATTTACTTGATACTTTCGTAGAAGAAAATGATGTTGAGGATAAAAGGATTACCGATATTCTTTATGGAGGTGATAGTGAAAAAAGAATTCAGCAAGAAATTCTTCTTGGAATTGGTGGAATGAAACTTCTTGAAAGCCTTGGTTTTAATATAAAAGCATTTCATATAAATGAAGGGCACTCCGCTTTTTTATGTTTGGAGAGAATAAGAGGTGCTATGAAAAAATTCAATTTGAAGTTTGATGAAGCCAAAACTCTTTGCTATTTTTCAAACATATTCACAACTCATACTCCAGTTCCTGCAGGCATCGATGTTTTTCATAAATCTTTAATGGAAAAATATTTTAAAAGATATGCTGAAGAGGAATGTGAAATTCCTTTTGATAGATTATTTGAGGAAGGTGACTTAAATAGAAATGGTAATAATAATGGGTTCTTCAATATGGCGTATTTAGCAATTAATAATTCACAATTTGTAAATGCTGTAAGCAAATCACACTGTGAAATTGCAAGAAAGATGTGGTCATTACCACCAACCAGAAGCCAAATCGTAT
Organism: Ignavibacteria bacterium; assembly: GCA_026417495.1. Lineage (GTDB taxonomy): Bacteria > Bacteroidota > Ignavibacteria > Tepidaquicellales > Tepidaquicellaceae > Tepidaquicella. Next base: position 19,551 of record JAOADD010000007.1, on the reverse strand, counting down.
CTATTACAAATGGAATACATATAAAAACTTATCTGTCAAAAGCATCAGAAAAACTATACATAAAATATTTTGGAAAAGACTGGATTAAACAATCGAATATTTGGAACAGAATAACTGAAATTCCAGATGAAGAAATCTGGCAAACAAGGATAAGAAATAGAAAGGAACTAATTAATTATGTAAGGGAAAGAATATCCGATAAACTGAAACTAGCAAAAGCATCGGAAGAAAGATTAGCGGAGGTAGAGAATTTACTTGATGAAAACGCCTTGACAATAGGATTTGCAAGAAGATTTGCAACATACAAAAGAGGAACACTCCTATTTAATAACCCTGATAGATTAAGGAAAATAATTTCTAACCCAGACTATAAAATTCAATTCATTTTCTCAGGGAAAGCCCATCCTAAAGATGAAGGTGGAAAAAACTTAATTGCGGAGATTGTATCATATTCATATGACCCTGCATTTAAAAACAAATTAATTTTTATAGAAAACTACGATATTGATGTCGCAAAATATTTAGTATCGGGATGCGACTTATGGCTTAATAATCCAAGAAGACCACTAGAAGCATCAGGTACAAGTGGAATGAAAGTTGTAGCAAATTTAGGATTAAATTTCAGTATACTTGATGGATGGTGGATTGAAGGGTTTACGGAAACTAATGGATGGAAAATTGAAAGTCCAAAAGAAGAAAATTTATCTGATTTTGAAGTAGACAAATTTGAAGCAAATAGTTTATATGACACACTTGAGAATGAAATAATCCCTTTGTTTTATAAACGAAATGAAAACAATATACCATTGGAGTGGATACAAAGGATTAAATCTTCTATATTAACATTAGCACCATATTTTAATACAGAGCGAATGGTGCAGGAATACACAGAAAAATTTTATATGAGAGTTAAATAAATTTTTAAATAAAATAATAACAATATGGAAAAAATTTTAATAATAGGTGCATCAGGACAAATCGGTTCTGATTTAACAATAGCTTTAAGAAACATTTTCGGCAACGAAAATGTATTTGCAACAGATATAAAACAACCCCCACAAGATGTTCTGGAATCAGGGCCTTTTCAAATTCTCGATGTAATGAATGAAAATGCTCTTATGGATTTTGTCGTAAAAAATAAAATCACACAAATTTATCATCTTGCAGCAGTGCTTTCAGGTAATGCTGAAAAATTACCTTTGAAAGCATGGGAAATAAATATGAAAAGTTTGCTTAGTATTTTAGAACTTGCAAAACAAATAGGGATTAAAAAAGTTTTTTGGCCAAGTTCAATTGCTGTATTCGGAAATACAACTCCAAAACTGATGACACCACAATTAACTTACACTGAACCAAATACCGTATATGGCATCAGTAAACTTGCAGGGGAAAGGTGGTGTGAATACTACTTTAATAAATACAACGTAGATGTTAGAAGTTTAAGATATCCTGGGCTAATTAGTTATAAAACAGAAGCAGGGGGAGGAACTACTGACTATGCAGTAGAGATTTTCTATGAAGCAATAAAATCACATAAGTATGAATGTTTTTTAAAAGCTGATGCAACTTTACCAATGATGTTTATGCCAGATGCTATTGATGGTACCATAAAACTTATGGAAGCAGAATCAGAAAAACTAACAATTCGTTCAAGTTATAATATGGCAGCAATAAGTTTTTCTCCTGCTGAGATAGCAGAAGAAATAAAAAAGCATATCAAAGATTTTACTATTACTTATAATCCCGACTTTAGACAGAAGATTGCAGAGTCATGGCCTAAAAGTATTGACGACAGTGTTGCTCGCACTGATTGGGGCTGGCAGCATAGGTACTCACTTTCGGAAATGACAGAAATAATGCTGAAAGAAATTAGTAAAAAATTAGGGATTAGCTATAATTGACTTTTTTAGTCTCTTAATACTCCGGGTTTCAAATAAAATATTAAATTTCCTATTAACTCTTATTTACTCGTTTAACTTTCAAGGTAATATTATCCCTTTGAATAATTTCAACCACTTCATCTTGTTCTATTTTCTCATCAGATACAGCATTCCATAGTGTACCTCTAAATTCTACTTTACCAGGGATGTCTCCAGGGATAATTTCTTTTACAACTTTAGCTTTCTGACCTTTGAAATTTTCTAATATTTCATCGTCAGCATTATTCATTATTTTCACTTTTCCCTCAAATATTTTTCTACCCTCTTTCCTAAAAAGAATGAGTGTTAAAAGTGAAGAGCCAAGGAATACAGCAAGTTGAATGTTAATGTCATTTACCCCAAATAGAGTTACTATAGCTGTAATCCATGCACCTAAGCCAAAAAAGAAAATAACAAAACCCGGAATTGCAAGTTCCAATAGGAAAAAAATTATACCAGCAATAAACCAAACTAAAGGGCCAAAATTCATTTCAACCATTAATTAATTATTATTCTGTTTTTTGCTCTTTTGCTATTTCAGTAAATACCTTTCCTACTGTTGCTACAAATGAGGCAACATTAGAAAGATCTGCAGGTATTATCATTGTATTATTCTTCATCGCAAGTTTCCCAAATTCATTTATATACTGTTCTGCTATTCTCAAATTCACGGCATCTCTTCCACCTTTTTCATTAATGGCTGAAGCAATTTCCCTGATACCCCAAGCAGTTGCTTTTGCAACTCGTTCTATTTCCGCTGCTCGTCCTTCTGCTTCGTTTATTCTTTTCATCTTCTCTCCTTCTGATCTCGCAATTGCTTCTTGCTTATCTCCTTCCGCTCTATTAATTTTTGCTTGCTTTTCCCCTTCTGATTCCGCAATCAATGCTCTCTTTTCTCTCTCTGCTCTCATTTGTTTTTCCATAGCATCTTTTATACTTGTGGGTGGTGTAATATTCTTTATTTCATGACGAGTTATTTTTATCCCCCAAGGATCTGATGCTTTATCTACTGCTGTTACAATTTCACTGTTAATTTTTTCACGTTCTTCAAACGTTTTATCGAGGTCAATCTTACCTATTTCACTTCTCATTGTAGTTTGAGCAAGTTGAGTTGTAGCTACTATGTAATTACTTATTCCATATGATGCTTTTACAGGATCGACAACCTGTAAGTATAAAATTCCATCAACCTCTACCTGAATGTTATCCTTCGTAATACAAATTTGTGGTGGTACATCGATAACCATTTCCTTTAAAGTATGTTTATAAGCAACCCTATCAATAAAAGGAACAAGGATATGAAAACCTGCTTCCAAAGTTGCATGATACTTACCAAGCCTTTCAACGATATAAACAGTCCTCTGAGGGACAACATAAGCAGTTTTTAAAAGAAGAATTATGAAAAATAAAATTAGAAATACAATAATAATTGTTGCCACCATAAAATTATTATTTTAGTTAATTTAATTTATATCAATATAAGAAAATAATTTTCTATTTTATATAAAATTTTATTGGTATAAAATATAAATAATTAGAAATAATATTTATAGTATTTCGTATTTATTTTATATTCTTATAATCAAATCTCCTAATAAATAGAAATAAACAGCTAAAATAATTTAAAAAAGTAATTGACTCTTCTTAGCAAAAAGATTAATTAGCAAATAATAAAAATTATATTAACAAAAACTGAACTTAAAATCATACTAATAAATTTAAATAAAAAGTTTATTTAAAAATTACCCTAAAACATCACGAGGTCCAACTTTGTCAACATTTTCTTTCCTTAGCATTTTAACATGAGCAAAAATAACAAGGAAAATTATTATTCCCCAAGAAATAGCCATAAAAATAATTCCTGCTAAAGTCATACGCTAACCTCCTTTCTTTTCTTTTTTCTCCATGCAAAATGAATCAATATAAAAGTTGAAACAAAAAATAGAATAATTAAAATTCTAGCTCCCCACAAATATGGTTTATCTACAGGGTCTTGTACATCTTCCATTAAAATTTTAGAAATAAATTCTTGATATGTATAAAATCCAAGTAATATTAATAAAAAAAGTGGAGTAATGTATTTCATTATGAATTTATAAAACTTTGGAATTCTAATTAAAGAACCTTCGTGCAATTCTTCCCATCCTTTCTTAAATTTCAAAACAAAAACAAAAACAAAAACTTCAACAGTAGCAAAAATAACAAGGAAAAATGTTCCACCCCAAAAATCAAGTTCGTCAAGAAATCCGTGACTTAAAAAGAATATTACAGGTAAGCTAGAAAGATATGCTATTACACCAAGAATAATAGTTGATGTAGACCTTTTAAGGTTGAATTCATCTTCAAGAAATGATATCATTGGTTGAATCATAGAAACAGATGATGTAATACCAGCAATAAAAAGTAGTAAAAACCAGAGTCCAGAGAAAACAAATCCAAGTGGAATTTTCTCAAAAATCAAGGGCATAGTAACAAATCCCAAATTGAATATCCCACCTTGAGCATTTTCAAGAGCACCAGCAGCACCAAAGAAAACAAAAGCAGCGGGAATAACAATCGAACCACCTAAAATAACTTCACAAAACTCATTAATTGAAGCTGAAGATAAACCTGATAGTGCAATATCTTCTTTGCTATCAACATAGCTAGCATAAGTAAGAATTAACCCTATACCAGCAGATAAAGTAAAAAATATTTGACCTGCTGCTTCAATCCAAACTTTAGCGTTTAACAATTTTGAGAAATCTGGATTCCATACAAAACCAAGTGCATTATTAATTGACTGTTCAGGTAATTCAGGATTTGGAGTACCAAGGGTTAAAACCCTGATTGCTAGTATTATCGCAATAATAAAAAGAATAGGCATACCCCAACGAGAAAGTTTTTCAATACCTCCTTGAACACCTTTATATATGAAATAAAAATTTAGAAAAAAAGTAAGAGTAAAAAATGTAATTGCAGGCCAGATAGGAGCACCTTCAGCAACCCCTTGATAAGAATGTAAAAAATCTTTCATGCTAGCAGGATCTGGTTTTTCAAGTAAGAGTCCAGAGAAAGAAAAATAAGAATACGCTAATGTCCATGATTCAATATACATATAGTATATTAAAATGATAAAAGGAATAATTACACCTAAAGAACCAATATATTTTAGGTATCTATTTTTTCCCATTAAATCAAAAATCGCAGGAGCAGAACCATGCCCAAACTTCCCACCATATCTTCCAAGCGTCCATTCAATCCACATAAGTGGAATACCAAGTAAAAGAAAAGCAACAAAATAAGGAATCATAAAAGCACCCCCACCATTTAGTGTAGCTTTTGCTGGAAACCTTAGAAAGTTTCCAAGACCAACCGCACTGCCAGCAACTGCAAGGATAACTCCTAATTTAGTGCCCCACTTCTCTCTTTGTTGATTCATTTAATAACTCCATTAAATTTTAAGAAATACTTAAAATCTTTTTACCAAAAATACATAATTTATTAAAATGTTAAAAGTAATTCATTTTACCAAAGTATTTATTTTAAAAATTATTTAATTTTGTTTATTAAACTAATACTTAGATATGAGAATAAGAAGAAAAAATTCTGTTGCAGTTGTTATTGATGTTCAAGAGAAAATATTCCCAGTAATTTCTGAAAATAAAATTTTAGAAGAAAAGTTATGTAAATTAATTAAAGGATTAAAAGTACTTGGGGTAGAAATTTTAGTTACTGAACAGTACACTAAAGGGTTAGGAAGTACAATTGAATCTGTTAAGGAATGTTTGGAAAGTCAATATCAACCTCTTGAGAAAATGTCCTTTAGTTGTTGTGGTATAGATACTTTTGAAAATAAGTTGAAAGAATCAGGGAAAAATACTGTTATAATTACAGGAATTGAGTCACATGTATGCGTTTTACAAACAGTTTTAGACCTACTTGATAAAGGTTATATTGTTGTTGTCATTGAAGACTGCGTTTCTTCAAGAAATTTGAACGATAAAAGAACAGCTATAAAAAGAATGCGAGATGAAGGAGCTATAATAACAACTTATGAATCAATACTTTTTGAAATGTTAGAGTACTCAGGGACTGAAGAATTTAAGACTATTTCTCGTATAGTTAAATAATAAACTGTGTATATATTAAGAATAACAGGAATTCTTTTTGTAGTTTTGTTTATTTCTATAGCAACAGTTATATTATCAATTTTTAATTATAAAGGTAAAATCGTTTATATACTTTATAAAATTTTTGGAAATTTAATTTTACTAATTAGTGGTATAAAAGTAATTACTGAAGGTGAAGAGAATTTACCGACTAAAGAATCATACCTATATATTAGCAATCATCAGAGTTATATGGATATACCAATATTGATGAAAGCATTACCTGGCAACATTAGGTTTGTATATAAAAAGAGTATTAATAAAATACCATTGTTCGGATGGGCAATGTATTTAGCAGGATATATACCAATAGATAGAAGTGATGTGCGAGATGCAATAAAATCACTTAAAAAAGCATCAAAACTATTAAAGAAAGGATTATCATTAGTTATATTTCCAGAAGGAACTAGAAGCAGCGATGGTGCAATACATGAATTCAAAAAAGGTTTAACAATAATAGCAGAAGAAGCAAAATGTAACCTTGTCCCCGTAACGATAAAAGGTTCCTATGAAATTTTACCAAGAGGAACAAGTAAAATAAAATCAGGTACAGTAAAAGTGAAAATAGATAGACCTATTGAATTTAGCAAAGACAAAATGTTAATTAAAAAAATACAGGAGATAATAATAAAGAACTTTAACGAGATTGTAATTTAAAAATGTATAAAAATCCAGAAAAAATAATCTGCGTTATACCAGCAAGGTTCGGTTCAAAAAGATTTCCAGGTAAACCTCTTGTTAAGATAATTGAGAAACCTATGATTCAATGGGTATATGATAATGTAAAAAAATCAAAACTAATTGATGATATCTATATAGCTACTGATGATAAAAGAATTTATAATACCGTTGAAGGTTTTGGTGGTAATGTAATTATGACATCTAAACATCATAAAAGTGGAACTGATAGAATAGGAGAAGCAATAAAGAATCTTAAAGCTGATATAATCGTAAACATACAAGGAGATGAACCAGTATTATCTGCAAAAGATGTAGATAAAACAATTAAACTTTTGTTAGAAGACAAAAATGTTCAGGTAGCTACTTTGGTAACTAAACCAACAAATATTAAAGATTTATTTAATAAAAACCGAGTTAAAGTAGTTTTTGACAAAAATTTCAATGCATTATATTTTTCGCGCAGCATCATACCATTTAATGAAACTACTTTGGCAAAATTTAATACTACAAAACAACACAAAGAAATCATTCATCTAAAAAATTACTATTTACATATTGGTATATATGTTTACCGAAAAGATTTTCTAATAAAATTTATTAATATGAAGCAATCACGGTTAGAAAAATTAGAAAAACTCGAACAATTAAGAATACTTGAAAATGGTGGGAAAATTAAGATTGCAATTTCAAAAAACGGTTCATACTCTATAGACACAAAAGAAGATTTAAAATTACTTTTGAAAAAATTAAATACGTAGATAAAGTGAAACAGACAAAATACATATTTTTAACAGGTGGAGTTGTATCTTCTCTTGGGAAAGGTATTGCTTCAGCATCTTTAGGATTACTATTAAAGTCAAGAGGTTTAAAAGTTACGATTCAAAAGTTTGATCCTTATATTAATGTTGACCCAGGCACGATGTCTCCATTACAGCATGGTGAAGTATTCGTGACAGATGATGGTTATGAAGCAGATCTCGATTTAGGGCACTACGAAAGGTTTCTTGATGAAAATATGACTCGAGATAATAATACAACATCGGGTCAAGTATATTTTGAAGTAATACAAAAGGAACGTCGAGGTGATTATCTTGGTGCAACAGTACAGGTTATACCCCATATTACAGATGAGATAAAAAGAAGGATTAAAAAGATAGCTGAAAAAACTAATTATGATGTTGTTATCACAGAAATTGGGGGTACAGTTGGAGATATAGAATCGCTGCCATTTTTAGAAGCAATGAGACAATTTATGCTCGAAGTAGGAAAAAGTAATTCTATTTGCATTCATTTAACTCTTGTACCATACATTTCAGCTGCAGGTGAATTAAAAACAAAACCAACACAACATTCAGTTAAAACATTATTGGAAATTGGAATACAACCTGATATCTTACTTTGCAGAAGTGAGAAGATACTTTCTTATGAAATGCGAAAAAAAATTGGATTATTTTGTAATGTGGAAACAGAAGCAGTAATGCAATCTATAGATGCAAAATCCATTTATGAGGTTCCTTTAAACTTGCATAAAGAAAAATTTGACAGTATAGTTCTAAAAAAATTAAACCTGCATGCAAGCAATCCAAAACTGAATCAATGGAATAGAGCAGTAAAGAAAATTCTTTATACAGATAAGGAAATAAACATAGCAATTTGTGGGAAATATAATATCGTACCTGATGCATATAAAAGTATAACTGAATCGTTTGTCCATGCGGGTGTTTATAATAATGTTAAAGTTAATCTCATGTGGGTTGATTCTGAAATGCTTGAAAAAAATAATTGCGATTTTGACAAAATCTTTTTGAATGTTAATGGTTTGTTAGTATGTCCAGGATTCGGTGATAGAGGGATCGAAGGTAAAATAGCAGCTATAAAATATGCACGAGAAAATAAGATACCTTTTTTCGGAATATGCCTTGGATTACAATGTGCTGTTATTGAGTTTGCAAGAAATATATGCGGCTTAAAGAATGCTAATTCAAAAGAATTCAATGATAAAGTCAAACATAATGTAATTGACTTGATGGAATACCAAAAATCTGTAAAGATCAAAGGTGGATCAATGAGGCTTGGTTCTTACCCATGTATCGTTCTTAAAAAATCACTAGCATATAAATGTTACAAACGAGAGTTCATAAACGAACGCCATAGACATAGGTATGAAGTGAATAATAACTATAGAGAGATTCTCTCAAAGCATGGTATGATATTTTCGGGACTTTCTCCTGACGGTTCACTTATAGAAATGATAGAACTTGATAAAAATATGCATCCATTTTTTATCGCAACACAATTTCATCCTGAATTTAAATCTCGTTTGATCAGACCCCATCCAATATTCAGGGAGTTTATTAAAGCTGCACTCGAATATAGCGAGAAAAAATGATAAAAGGATTAAATTCATCAGAAGTTGAAGAAAGGGTTAATAAAGGTTTAATTAACAAAACTTCAAAATCCCGAACTAAAACTGTAGGTGAAATTTTAATTGAGAATATTTTCTCTCTGTTCAATATTATAATTGGAGGAGTTATAATTTTTGTAATTATTTTTTTCTTGATATATAAAGATTACAGACTTTTACTCGATTCAATTGGTATTCTAAGTGTGGCAATTCTAAACACTACAATTGCAATTTATCAAGAATTAAAGGCAAAAAAAGCTTTAGATAAAGTTAACTTGTTATTAAAGAGAACAGTTACAGTTATCAGAGATGGAAAAGAAATCAAAATAGATCAAGAACAAATAGTACTTGATGACATAATAAAAATATCAAGAGGTGATCAAGTAATAGTTGATGGTACAATAATTTATTCAGAAAGATTAGAGATAGATGAATCTCTTCTTACAGGAGAGTCTTTACCTATAGAAAAAGAACAAGGTGATAAAATATTATCAGGAAGTTTTTGCATTTCTGGAAGTGGGTTATATAAAGCAGAAAAAATAGGAGACGAAAGTTATGCCCAATCAATAACAAATCTTGCAAAAAAATACAAATTTGATTTAACTCCACTCCAAAAAAGGATAAATGTTTTTTTAAAATTTTTATTTTTATTTGCAATTTTTTTAGTTCTTTTGAAAATACTTATTGGAAGAAATATAAATATTACAGAATCAGATTTCATAAGAGAAATTGCAACAATACTTATTTCTTTAATTCCGCAGGGATTAATACTCACAGCATCAGTAACTGATGCACTAGGTGTTTATAGGATTAGTAGAATTGGGGCAATCATACAAAAGTTAAATGCTATAGAATCATTTTCAAATGTTCAGTTAGTGTGTATGGACAAAACAGGAACATTGACACAAAATAAACTGAAAGTTGCAAAACTCTTTGTAATAAATGAGAAATATACTGAGGAAGAAATAAAAATATTACTTGGAACATACGCTCATTATACGTTAGAAAAAAACGCGACTTCTAAATCACTTGAAGAGTACCCTGTAAGCAATAAACTAATAAAAATTGATGAATTACCATTTAGTTCTGAGAGTAAATTCAGTGCAATAAATTTTCAAGAAAAAAATGAAAACATTATTTACGTTTTGGGTGCGTTTGATATTCTATTTGAAAAAGTCATAGAAAACTATAAAAATATAATTCAAGATGTTTATACGAAAAATGGTATTAACATATACCGAAATCTTTTATTCGGTAAAGTAATTGGTAAATCAAACATAGATGATTTAAAGGGGAGTAAATTTAATTTCCAAATAGAGCCTTTAAGTGTTATTTCTATTTCAGATACAATCAGAACTGATGTGTTTTCGGCAATTAATTTGTTTAAAGAAAATGGAATCAACTTTAAAATACTCTCAGGTGATTCGTCAGAAGCTATTGAAGCAATTGTTAATGATATTGGATGGAAAATTGATAAGAATAAATTTATAACAGGAAAAGAATTAAGAAATATATCTGATGAGGAAACATTTTTTAAGGTAGTAAATGAAAAAATAATTTTTGCAAGATTAATTCCAGAAGATAAATTAAAAATAATTAAAGCTCTTAAAAGCAAGAATATATACACAGCAATGATAGGTGATGGAGTGAATGACCTCCCAGCCATTAAGGAAGCTAATATGGGAATCGCTATGGAAGAAGGGAGTTCAATAACTAAAGAAGTTGCAGATCTAATATTATTAAGAAACAAATTCTCTCTTCTTCCAGAGATATTTAATGAAGGGAACAAAATAGTAAACTCTGTTAGTTTAGTGGCAAAACTATTTTTAACAAAAAACTTTATTGTGATTTATTTTACTTTACTATCCTATCTATCGTTTATGTTTCCACTAACTCCAAGGCGAGTCTCGCTCTTTAATATATTTGCAATTGGTTTACCAGCACTTATATTAACGATAAGAAATAATAATATAAATAAATGTAAAAATTTCTTAATCGATGTCTTCTCTTATGTAGTAATTGCTTCATTTACTATTACGATAAGCAGCATAATTGGTGGTGAATTTGTTAAGTATTACTTAGACTCATCAGAAAATATAATTTCTATGACAATGATAGCAATAATGATTTTTACAGCTGTAATTAATTTTTTAATTGTCTCTAAAAATACATTCGATAAAAGATTGAAATATTATTTGTACAGTATTATATTAATATCTATATTCTTGTTCTTAAGCTTAACAAAAATAAATATTGGATTATTAAATATTATAAAGTTATTTTATGAAATTGATACATTAGAATACTTAAATTTAATAATAATATTTATTGTAAGTTTTTTTGCTTTTATTTTGTTATATATTTTAGATTCAATAAGAAAATATATATTTAAAAAGTGGATAAAAAACTAAAATGTATATACGATCCCCTTGAAGAATTAATAGAATATTTTAAAAACAAAGGAATCTCCGAGGATTTTGTATCACATGAAAGAGAAACAACTCTATCCCCAATAGATAAAATATTAATAAACCAAATTGTTGAGGGTAATAAAACAAATCTTGAAAAAAATTTAACTAATGCCCTAAAAATTTATTCACCTTTAGAAATTATTAATGATATACTCTTAACTGGTATGAAAATTGTTGGTGAACTTTTTGGATCAGGAAAAATGCAGTTACCTTTTGTCTTACAATCTGCAGAATGTATGAAGTTTGCAGTAGAATTTCTTGAACAATTCATTGATAAAAACCAAGAACCAATATATAAAGGGACTCTGATTCTCGCTACAGTTAAAGGAGATGTACATGACATAGGAAAAAATCTTGTAGATATTATTTTGACAAATAATGGCTACAGAGTAATAAATCTCGGTATAAAATGTCCTTTGGAAAAGATGATTGATGCTTACCTTGAATATAAAGCTGATGCTATTGGAATGAGCGGATTACTTGTAAAATCCACTCTTGTTATGAAAGAAAACTTAGAAATATTAAATAAACGCAATTTAAGTGTACCTGTTATTTTGGGGGGTGCTGCTTTAACAAAGAGGTATGTTGAAAGCGAACTACAAAATTTATATAATGGTCTCGTCTTCTATGCAAAAGATGCTTTTGATGGTTTGAGATATATGAGTGAGATAAAAGAATTAAATAGAAACATAATTAATAACGATTATAAACAAAGTATTTATAAAAAAACTACCGTTGAAAATAATACTTATTTCCCAAGAAAAATAATAAATTCAACTGCTAAAAAAGAAGAAATTATAGAGCAAAGGTTGAAAGTTGAATATAAAATACCAAAACCTCCATTTTGGGGCTGTAGGATATTATCAAATATCAATGTGGAAGAGATTTTTGAATATATTGATCAGAAAGTCTTATTTGCAGGTAGATGGAATTATTACAAAAGAAAAGATATATCAGAAGAAGAACATAAAAATATTATTGAAAATATAGCAAAGCCTAAATTTAATGAATTAAAATCTTTTATATTAAAAGAAAACTTATTCATACCAAAAGCAATTTACGGATATTACCCATGCCAATCTGATGGGGATGACTTGATAATATATAAACCAATTGCTTTAAATGAAAATGAACTATTCTCTTCTTGGCAAATTAAAAATAGCTCTATTTCACTTTTTAAATTGCATGAACTTGTAGAGTGGAAGCGTATAAAATTTACAAGACAAAAAAGTGGAGAATACCTTTGCTTGAGTGACTTTTTTAAACCGAAGAATACTGATGTGATTGATGTAATTCCAATGCAGATAGTAACAATTGGAGATTTAGCTTCTAAATATGCAAAAGAGTTTTACAATCAAAACAAATTTAGTGAATATTTATATTTTCATGGTTTAGCTGTTGAATATACAGAAGCATTAGCAGAATATATTCATACATTAATAATAAAAGAACTCAAAATAGAAACCATAGAAAAAATAATTTCTCGATTCCCCAAAAAATACTCATATCTAGGTAAAAGATATTCTTTCGGATATCCATCCTGTCCCGAATTAGAAAACACAAAAATATTATTTGAAATATTAAGACCTGAAAGAATCGGAATTGAACTTACTGAACAATTTCAGATGATACCTGAAGAATCTACAAATGCCCTCATTGTTTACAGAGAAGACGCACGATATTTTTCAGTAAATTGAATAAATTAATATTTTTTAATCATCTTTGTCCCCGTGTAGAAATTAAAACCAAGATTCAAACTAATATATCCAAATCTTCTCCAGAATCCAATTCCTGGAGACCCTGTCCCATCATTCATTTTCCTTGGACCATTTTCATGCCCAATAATATTAGCTAAATTATATTTAAGCCCTATGAATATCCCAGTCTTGAATTTGGGATCTAACACGAGTTCATATCCTGCATTTGCATAAATACCTAACCTATAAGCGTCGTCAAAATCAATAGCACCAGGTTGGGCATTAATTAAATTTCCAGTTACACCACATCCAAGGAATTGCTTATTTCTACATCTAGAGTTAAAACAATATTCATATCCTAACATAACAGTCCATATATTATAATTAGTACGTCTCCCCGCTTTAGGGTTGGGCTCTATAAAAGATTTTGAAGCACTACCAGAATTTATAAACTTATTATAAGTCCCCATCAATACGATTCTATGATTTTTCCTTGTACCAATGCCAAACTTTATGTGTATACCAACTCCCCTACCCCACATCATACCGTAAGTGCGTAGAGAATCATGAAAATTTGTACCATATGCATCATGCATTGCAAAACTCCCCTCAGCAGTAACCCCTAAAGTAAACATAGGTGGTGTATATCCTTGACTAAAAGCTTTGGATAAAAAAATCAAGACAATAAACACTCCAATTAAAAGGTAATTGATTTTATTCATAATACTTACTCCTTATTTTTTAATAAGGGATAATTTTTACTTTTCTTGTTATAATATAAAAAAATTAAAAATTAAAAAGCAATATAATTTTTAAAACCCAAAAAATTTTAATAAATAAATTATTTATCAATATTCCGAAAATATCTTATTTGTTGTATTTAAGAAAATTTTGAAAAAGAAAAAAATTTAAATGAAGTTTACTATCCTAAGTTAAAACTTTTTAGAAATCAAATAAAAAATAACAATTTCGTTAATTCTTAAAATAGAAATCAGATATCTTCTGGACTACATAATGAATTTGTTCATAAGATAGTTCAGGGTATATTGGTAATGCTAGAGAAGAGTTAGCAGAATCATCAGATATAGGATATGAATTCAAATCACAATTTAAGTATCTAAAACATTCTTGTCTATGAAATGGTACAGGATAATATATTTCTGTACCTATTTCATTCTCAGCAAGATATTTCTTTAATGCATCCCTTTCTTGAATACGAATTACATATTGATTATAAATATGGTAATTAGTTATCTCATTACCGTTGGAATCTTTATAACCTTTATACATTGCTTTAGGTAATAATACTGTATTTTTCTCATCGTAAATTAGCTTACCTTCCTGCTCAGATAATCCAGCTTCGATAAATAATCGAGTATATAACTCTGCATTTTCCCTTCTCTTTGCAGACCATTTGTCAAGGTATGGGAATTTAACATTTAAGACTGCAGCTTGAATTTCGTCTAATCTAAAATTTCCACCTATGATTTTATGGTAATATTTAGGTTTACTTCCATGAACTCTTAGAATTTTCAATTTTTCACTAAGTTCATCATTATTTGTCGTAACTATTCCTCCGTCACCAAAGCAACCAAGATTTTTACTTGGGAAGAACGAGAAACAACCAATATCCCCTAATGCACCTACTTTTACACCATTTTTGTACTGCGTCCCAATAGCTTGTGCAGCATCTTCAATTATTTTTAAATTATATTTCTTAGCAATATTAATAATTTCATTCATTTCACAACTTTGTCCGTATAGATGAACTGGGATTATTGCTCGAGTTTTTTCAGTAATCCTTTTCTCAATGTCAAGCGGATTTATATTAAAGGTATATGGATTAATATCAGCAAATACAGGAATAGCATTCATTCTTGCAACAACACCAGCAGTCGCAAAAAAAGAATACGATGGTAATATTACCTCATCACCAGGTTTTAAATCAATTGCCATTAAAGATATTAAAAGAGCGTCTGTACCAGAAGATACGCCCACTGCATATTTTGTTCCAACATATTCAGCAATCTTCTTTTCAAGATCCTGTACTTCTTTACCAAGAATAAAGTATTGAGATTCAATTACCTCATTCAATTTATTCTTGATTTCTTCTCTTATTGTGTTAAATTGAGCTTTTAAATCAAGCAACGGTACTTTCATTTTTTTCTCATTTAAATTTTAAAATTTCTTTTATGATATATTTTACTTCATATTTATTCATAGGATAATATATAGGCAAAAGTATGGAATTTTTTGCCATATCTGAAGTATTTGGTAGTTCCAGTTTATTGTATTCTTTAAATGATTTCTGTTTATGAATTTCAGTAATACCTCCTTTTGCATAGATACCTTTATTATTTAAATACGAAAGTAAATTTTTTGCATTAATTCCAACCTCAGAATTTATGTAAAGACAATAAGATTGATAATTTGTTTTGCTATTTGGTAAGGTACTAATTAGTTTAAACCTTTCATCAGAAATGAAAGCCATATTATATAATTCTGCTACTTTTCTTCTTTCTTCAATTAACTTTTCAATTTTTTTCAACTGTTCAATTCCTATAGCTGCTTGAATGTCCGTCATTCTATAATTATATCCAGTTTCTAAAAACTGCTGTTCTTGAAAGCCATGGTTTCTTAAACGTTTCAGCCTTAAATAAATTTCTTTATTATTTGTTAATATTGCTCCACCTTCCCCCGTGGTAATAATCTTTCTTGGATGAAAAGAAAAACAAGTTAAAAATGAATCATGTCCAATTTTATTGTTGTAATACTCCGAACCTAAAGCACAAGCAGCATCTTCAATTAAAATAAGATTTTTCCTGTTGCATAATTCTTTGAAACCTTTTATATCGCATGGAATTCCGATTTGATGGACTATGAGTATTGCTTTTGTTCTTTTTGTTATTAAGTTTTCAGCATTACGCGGTGTAATATTCAAACCATGCTTGGAAACATCACAAAAAACAGGTTTTGCATTTACAAACTTTATTGAATTTGCAGTAGCAATAAAACTTAAGGATGGACAAATTACTTCATCCCCATCTTTAATTCCAGCTACTATCATAGATAAATGTAAAGCAGAAGTACCACTTGATACAGCTACTGCATATTTAGCACCAGTGTATTCTTTTAGCAAATTTTCAAACTCTTCAACCCTTGGACCTTGCATAATCCATCCCGAGTTCAGAATCTTTCTAATGGAAATATATTCTTTTGTAAAAAAGGGTTTTGTTATCGGTATTTGGATATTTTTTTTGATATTTTTAAAAACCTCTTGTTAATATTTTTTTAAAATCAGCTTCAATCATTATTTCGACAAGTTGATGGAATTTTACTTTTGCTTCCCATCCGAGCTTCTCCTTTGCTTTTCTAGAATCACCAATTAATAATTCTACTTCCGTTGGTCTGAAATATGTTGGAGAAACACCTACAATTTCTTTGCCAATTTTAAGATTTTCAAGTATTTCTTTCTTTGTAATACCTTTTGATAATTTTTTTTCAGGAACTTTATCCATTAAAGAAATAAATCTATCAACATCGAAAGATCTAATTATACCTTTTTCTTCAGTTCCCTTTCCTTTCCACTCTATTAGAACACCTAACCATTTAAAAGTTAATTCAACAAATTCCCGGACAGAATGCGTCTCACCAGTTGCAAGTACATAATCTTCAGGTGTTTCCTGCTGTAACATCAACCACATACCTTCACAAAATTCCGGAGCATATCCCCAGTCTCTTTTTGCATCAAGATTTCCTAAAAGTAGTTTATCCTGCAGTCCAAACGATATTCTTGAAGCAGCTCTAGTGATTTTTCTCGTGACAAATGTTTCTCCACGCCGTGGCGACTCATGATTAAATAATATTCCATTACAAGCGAAAAGATTGTAAGCTTCTCTATAATTTATTACAATCCAATATCCATAAATTTTTGCTACACCATAAGGACTTCTTGGATAAAATGGAGTTAATTCATTTTGAGGTATCTCTCTAACTTTACCATACAATTCACTTGTTGAAGCTTGATAAAATTTTGTTTTTATTTCAGTCTCTCGTATTGCATCTAAAAATCTTAATGTCCCTACTGCATCTACTTCTGTAGTATATTCTGGTAGTTCAAATGATACTTTAACATGACTTTGAGCAGCAAGGTTATAAATTTCATCAGGGTTGGTTTTCTCCAGCAAACGATTTAAATTACTCGTGTCTGTCACATCACCATAATGAAGAAATAGTCTTTTGTTAAGCAATTCTGGATTGTTATAAAGATGATCAATTCTTCCTGTATTGAACGAACTGCTCCTTCTAATTATACCATGAACAATATATCCTTTCTCAAGTAAAATTTCCGTCAGGTAACTACCGTCCTGACCCGTAATTCCTGTAATTAATGCTGTCTTCAATGTTTAAGCTTTATAAAGTTTTTTATGTTTAATATTTTTAAAAGCATTACGAGTATCAACAATCATTTTCGCATGCTTTGCAATGAATTCATAATCATAATACGAGTGGTCAGTAGATAACAAAACAAGATCGTATTTTGCAATATTTTTAGCTGTTAGTGGTACCGATTTTTTCTTGAATTTATATTTACGTAATTCAGGAATTTCTTTTGTATATTCATCATTATAGTCAATAATTGCACCTTCTTTCTCTAGTAACTCTATTAATTTCAAGGATGGAGATTCTCTTAAATCTTCTATATCCTTTTTATAGGATAAACCAAGAATAAGAATTTTTGAACCTTTCAAGCAGGTATTATTAATGTTCATAAAATGCATAATTCTTTCAACCACATAATGCGGCATAAAAGTATTAATTTCACCTGCTAATTCAATGAATTTTGTAGATATTTCATATTCTCTCGCTTTCCACGATAAATAGAACGGATCAATTGGGATGCAATGCCCACCTAATCCAGGACCTGGATAAAATGGAGTAAATCCAAAGGGCTTTGTTGAAGCAGCTTCAATTACTTCCCAAATATCAATACCCATTCTATCAAAAACCATTTTTAATTCATTAACCAAAGCTATGTTCACTGCTCTGTAAATATTTTCTAAAAGTTTTGTAGCTTCTGCTGCTTTTGTGGAAGAAACAGGAACAACTTTATTAATCACTTTTTCATATACTTTCACTGCTAATTCAGTACATTTTGTAGTTACTCCTCCTAATACTTTAGGAATAGTTGCAGTTGTATAAGTGGGATTGTTCGGGTCCTCCCTTTCGGGTGAAAAAACTAAATAATAATCTTTACCAACTTTCAAACCCGTTTTATTAAATATTTGTAATAAATCCTCATCTGTTGTACCAGGATAAGTTGTACTTTCTAAAGATATAAGTTGTCCTTTTCGCAGATATTTAGCAATAATATTAGCAGAATTAATAACGTAGCTTAAATCTGGCTCTCTATTTGCATTTAATGGGGTTGGTACACAAATTATAATTATATCGACATCCTTAAGTCTTGAGAAATCATTCGTAGCATAAAAGAAACCAGTTTCTACACAGTCTCTAATCTTATTAGAAGAGATATGCTTGATATAGGAAATTCGTCTTTTGTTTATAAACTCAGATTTACTTTCATCAGTGTCAAAACCTATTACTTTTATTCTCTTTTGTGCAAATTCAAGTGCAAGAGGTAATCCAACATATCCCAATCCAATAACTCCCACAACAAATTTGTTCTTTTCAATTTTAGTTTTTAAGTCCACAGTTAAAAAATTTAATTTTTTAGAGTTTTAAGCAATTTAACCTCTGAATATGTTAATTCTATATTTATAGATGCGTTTAATTCAATAATATTTACAACAAGTTTATAACTACCTCTTAATTCTATGATTATTCCTGTCATGCCTCTAAATGGTCCACTTGTTATTTCAACTAAATCTCCTTCTTTTATTGTAAGTTTATCTACTTTTATTCTTTCAGGTTCTTTTAAAGAAATTTTAATATTCTCAATTTCTCTCTCTGTTACAATTGCTGGTCTTTTCATATACATTAAATATCCAATTGCTCCTATTGTACCTTGAATTGCTTTTAATCTTTCATCTTCATTTCCATGTATAAAAAGATAACTTGGAAAAAGTGGGACAAATATTTTCTTTTTCCTATCAGACCAAATTCTAACTGTTTGTAATAATGGAAGGAAAACTTCTATATCTTTAGAAATTATTTGTTGATACACTTTTTTCTCATTCCTCGGTTTAGTTCTTAACACAAACCACG
>JAOADD010000006.1 GCA_026417495.1 Ignavibacteria bacterium | reverse complement strand
ACATAGTAGAGTTTAACGCATCGAATTTATCGACGGGTGTATATTTCTACACGATAAATGTAAATGGATTTACGGACACGAAGAAGATGTTATTTGTTAAGTAAATAGGGATCATAAGGTAACAAGCTGAAATTTTGTTTTGAGAAAACCCGAAATTAGAAAATTTCGGGTTTTTTATTTCCTATAATTACAAAATGAAACTAACTATATTGACAATCGTAATATAAAATAAAGTATCTTCTAATTCAAATTCTTTTATATATGAAAAAATTATTACAACTATTAATTATACTATTATTGATTGGAAGTGCGTCATATTCTCAAGAATTGATTGAATTGAACACAGCGGTAAAAACTGCAATGAAAAATAATCCTGATATAAAACTATTAGAAAGTAATTTAGAAATCCAAAAGTTGAATATTCAAAATAGGAAAGGAGAGTTATATCCTACACTTTCCCTCTCATCTGGTTGGAGTAGGAATAATACTTTTTCAAAGGGTGGTGTAATTATTCAAAATGGGATTCCTATTTTCATAGGGGACCAAAGCAGGTGGGAAAATAATTTTTTCGCAGGTCTCAGTTCACAGGTTATTTTGTATAACGGTTTTGCAAATTATGAATCGGTTGAATTAGAAAGACAAAATGAGGCTTCTATTAAAATAAATTTGGAAAAAATTAAATATGATTTGGTCATTAATGTATATACAAAGTATTTTGATGTATTAAAGAAAGAGCAGATTGTTAGAATTAATGAAGATAATTTGGTAAATGCTCAGAACCAATTAGGGAAAATTAAAGAATATGTAAAGATAGGTGTAAAAAGAGAATCGGAAATATATAAACAGGATGCACAAGTTGCACAATATGAACTCGACTTAGAAAAATCAAAAAATGACCTATCTAAATCCAAAGTAGAATTGTTAGCAAGTATGTATGATGATATTAATAAAGATATTAATGTTACATCTGCAGGGCTTGAGATTAGTTTTAATATTGTAGATTTAGAAAAAATAAAACTATCATACTCTGATGCAAATGCATTAACGAAACAAGCATTGGAAAATAGATATGATTATAAACTAATACTACAAGAGATAAAGATTAACGAGACAAAACTGGATATAGCAAAAAAGAATTTATATTTTCCTACGATATCTGCATTCGGAAATTATAATATTAGTGGTAGGCAAATTGACGATATAGCAAATAACAGAGTTTTAACGATTGGATTATCTTTGAATTATAGTATATTTCAAGGATTTAAACTTGATATAAATAAGCAGGTTGCAGAAGTAAATGTAAAACAAAAGAAAGATGAAATGGACAAAATTAAGTATCAGATTCATACTGATATTAAAAAAGCAATTATAGATTTAGAAACAAGTTTTAAACAAATAGAAATAATTGATAGGAATATTAAAGCAGCGGAGCAGGATAAAATTCTTTCAGAGGAAAATTTTAGAATTGGATATGGTACATTACTGGATGTGCAAACTGCTACAACCAGATATAATAATTTATTGATCGAGAGAATAAATGCTGTATATAATTTTTATTTAGCAAAAATTCAAATTGATTATCTAACTGGAAAACTAAAATATAAATAATATGGATATGGAGAAAAAACCAGTATTATCAAACAACCAAAAGAAAAGGAAAAGAAAACGATTATTCTGGATATTGTTTTCAGTTGTTTTATTTTTAATTATTATTGCTCTAATTCTATCCAGGAAAAAGGAGAAATTTATTGAAGTACAAACCGAAAAAGTTTCTCGCAGGAATATAACTCAAATCGTTACAGCAACAGGAAAGGTGCAAGCTGAGAAAAAAGTTAATATAAGCGCTGAAGTAAGTGGTGAAATTATATCATTACCTTATAAAGAAGGGGATGAGGTAAAAAAGGGTAGTGTTGTTGTTAGGATCAAACCAGATGCTTATTATCCACAACTGCGTCAGCAAAGAGCAGCAATAAAGGTTCAAGAGGAAAACTTAAAAGCGCAGGAAGTCAATTTAAAAAAATTTGAATTAGAGTTGCAAAGAATTAAGGAGTTATACAACAAAGGGCTTGCTTCTCAGAGTGAACTTGATAATGCACAAGCAAATTACGACGCTACTATTGCAAATATGAATACCATAAGAGCTCAGATTAATCAACAAAGGGCAGGTTTATCAGCAGTTAATTATGATTTATCAAAAACTACTATCTATGCTCCTATGTCAGGTACTGTTACTCAGTTGAATAATGAAGTAGGAGAAAAAGTTCTCGGTACCATGTCAAATATGGGTTCTAATATACTAACAATTTCTGATCTTTCAAGTATGATTTGTGAGGTTGAAGTTGGAGAAACAGATGTTACTCTTGTAAAAATTGGGGATAAAGCAAAAATAGAAGTAGATGCTTTTGCTGATAAAATTTTTAATGGGACAGTTTATGAAATCGCTAATACTGCAAAAGCAAAAGGTACAGGTACGCAGGAGGAAGTGGTCAATTTTATAGTAAAGATAAGAATAGATAAGGAAGGTTATGATTTAAGACCTGGTATGAGTTGCACTGCGGATATAGAAGTAGAGCACAAAGAAAATGTAATTGCAGTACCAATTCAATCAGTAACCACTAGAGATGATGATACTGCTAGAATGGAACCAAAAGGACAGGAAGGAGAGCAAGAAGTAATGAATATGAAACTTGAAGAAAGAGGAATAAAAAAAGTGAAACCTAAAGAAATTGTATTTGTAAATGAAAATGGAGTTGCAAAAAAACGAGTTGTCAAAACAGGAATAAGTGATGATGCATATATTGAGATTATAGAAGGTCTAAATGAAGGAGAAGAAGTAATAAAAGGTAGTTTCAAAGCAATCAGTAAAGAGCTTGAAGAAAATTCCAAAATAAAAGTGGAAAATAACAAGAAAAAAGAAACAAAAGAGGATAAGTAAATATTTAACTATGAGTGCTCTTATAGAATTAAAAGGTATAGTTAAGAAATATGAAATGGGGGAAGAAATACTTTTCGCATTAAACGGAGTTACTTTTAGTGTAGAAAAAAATGAATACCTTGCAATTATGGGCCCTTCCGGTTCGGGTAAATCTACATTAATGAATATTATTGGTTGCCTTGATACTCCGACGGAGGGAGAATACATTCTAGATGGTAAATATGTAAGTGATATGACTGATAGGGAACTTGCATATATAAGAAATAAGCAAATTGGATTTGTATTCCAGACTTTTAATTTATTACCAAGAAGCGATGCACTACACAATGTAGAATTACCGCTTATATATTCTGGGATGTCTAAATCAGAAAGAATTGAAAAAGCTGAACAAGCATTAATAAATGTAGGGCTTGGAGATAGATTAAGGCATAAACCAAATGAACTTTCGGGTGGACAAAGGCAAAGGGTAGCGATTGCAAGAGCAATAGTTAATAATCCTGCAATTATTCTTGCAGATGAACCGACAGGGAATTTGGACTCAAAGACAGGTGAAGAAATTATGAATTTGTTTGGGGAACTTAATAAACAAGGTAATACAATTCTTGTTGTAACTCATGCTGAAGAGGTTGCCAGACATGCAAATAGAATAATAAAATTACTTGACGGTAAAATAGAATCGGATACAAAAATAAAGAAACGCAGTAAATGACTTTTTTAATTGCTTTAAAAGAAAATATTATCATAAGTTTAAAAGCAATAGTAGCAAATAAAATGCGTTCTTTCCTTGCTACGCTTGGTATCGTGATTGGTATTACTGCAGTTACTTTAATGCAAACTGCGATTGAAGGTATTAATAGAGCATTTGAAAGTAGTATTGCATCAATAGGTTCTGATGTTTTATATGTGCAAAAATATGAATGGTTTGGTAAAGAAGACTGGGAGTACTATAGAAACAGGAAAGATATTACTATGCGACACTATGAATTTCTCAAAAAAAACTTACAAACCGCTGCTTCTATTAGTCCTTCTGTTGGCACTGCAAAAGCAGTTCAGTATCAATCTTTGTATCTTGACAATGTTTTCATTATAGGGACAGATGATGAATATCAAAAGACAGTTAGCTTAAATATTGATAATGGTAGATTCTTGTCTCAAAGGGAATCAGAAAATGGGTATCCAGTTGCTGTTATAGGAATGGATGTAAAAAATGCTTTATTCCCAAATTCAAATCCAATTGGTAAAATCATTAAAGTAGGGACTTATTCATTCAGAGTAATTGGTGTAATAGAAAAGCAGGGAAGTTTACTGGGACTTTTTAGTTTAGACAATAGAATAATTATCCCAATAAAAAGGTTTTTTAAATTATATGGGACAAAAAGAACTATAACGATAAATGTTAAAGCAGCTGATATGAATAATTTAGATGAGACACGTGAAGAGTTGAATTTTGCAATGAGAAAAATCAGAAAAATACCCGTTGGTGGTAAAAATGATTTTGGAATAAATGCGCAAGAAGCGTTTAAACAAACTTATGATCAATTGACTTCTTTAATTAAAATAATTGGATTAATAATTACTTCACTTTCATTAATTGTAGGTTCGGTTGGGATTGCTAATATTATGTTTGTTTCTGTAAAAGAAAGGACTAAGGAAATTGGTATACGAAAAGCAATTGGTGCTAGGCGCGGCGTGATACTTTCGCAATTCTTAATTGAATCATCAATTATTTGTTTATTAGGTGGAATTGTTGGAGTACTAATTGCTTATCCTGTTAGTCTTATAATTGATGCGTTTATTTTACCTACTGTCATGCCACTCTGGATTGTTTTTATTGGTTTGTTTATTTCTCTTATATTTGGACTTATTTCTGGGTTCTTCCCCGCATTCAATGCATCTAAATTAGACCCTGTTGAATCTTTAAGATATGAATAATGATTATTGGTGAGATTATTAAATTATCGCTTAATACCATAAGAGTTAATAAATTAAGAGCATTTCTGACTTTATCTGGTATTGTAATTGGAGTTTTTTCTATTATTGCTATTATGACTGCGCTTGCTGCTCTCCAAAAAGGTATTGAAAGTGGTCTAACAGTTTTAGGTACTAACACTTTTCAAATACAAAAAATGCCTGTTATAAATGTCGGGGGTCCGCAGGCAAGGAAGTATAGAAACAGACCAGATATTACATACGAACAAGGTTTGCAATTAATGGAAAAAGCTACAGAATATAAATACATATCGCTTGAGGATTGGAAATCAGCGAAAGTTTTTAAATATGGAAAAAACTCTACAAATCCAAATATGTTTTTAGGTGGAGTATCTGCTGACTTTTTACCAACGAACGATTATTCAATAAAAGAAGGAAGATTTTTCACGGAAAAAGAAATTCAAAGTGCATCCAATGTTACTGTAATAGGACTTGAGGTAGTGGATAAATTATTTCCAAAGGAAAATCCAATCTCAAAGCAAATTATTCTTGACGGACATGAATTTACAGTTATTGGAATACTTGAAAGTAAAGGGGAAAGTTTCGGGCAGAGCAGAGATAATATTGCATTAATTCCAATAACAAAATCACTCGAAATTTATGGAAAAGATGTTTCTATAAATATTTCTGTTCAGGCAAAGAGTAGAGAAACTTATGATGATTGTTTGGAAAATATAATAAACACATTTAGAATAATAAGAAAAGTTAAACCTGGTGAAGAGAATAATTTTGAAATATTCTCAAATGAGTCTTTAATTGCATCCGTAAATAATTTTACAAAATACTTTAAATATGGTGCTGGTTTTATCTCTTTTATAGCGTTAATTGCTGCTGGTATCGGTATCATGAATATTATGCTGGTATCTGTTACTGAGAGGACTAGAGAAATCGGAATAAGAAAAGCGGTTGGAGCTACGAATTCAAATATTTTATTTCAATTTCTTGTCGAAGCTATCACTTTATGTCAGGTTGGGGGAATTTTCGGAATTTTATTCGGGATAGTTTCTGGTAACCTTCTTGGTGTATATTTAAAATCGGAAGTTGTAATACCATTAGATTGGGTCTTTATTGGATTTATTATTTGCACTATTGTTGGGGTTATATTCGGAGTTTATCCTGCATATAAAGCATCTAAATTAAATCCTATTGATGCTTTGAGATATGAATAATTAATTGAAAAGTTTTTTCAGTTTAAATGTAAGTGTGGATTTAGGTAATTCATTAATTACTGAATTCAAATTGCTCAGACCTTTTTTAATCCTTTCGATCTGATAATTATCACCCGTATTTGTATAAATTAATGCATAACTTCCCAACATTTGAATAATTCTAATCAAGGCAAAATGGTAATAATATTCAAAGAAAGTTCTCTTTGAAATATCTCTTCTGTCAAGTAGACTCATATAATTTTCTAAGAGGTATTCTCTTTCTTCATCATTTATAATAATACTACTGGAATAAAGAAATGATGCAATATCATATTGCAAGGGTCCTTTCCTTCCAGATTGATAATCAATATAATAATTTTCCCCGTTGAAAATCATAATATTTCTTGGTTGAAAATCGCGATACATAAAATAATAATCTTTTTGCTCAATTAGTTTGTTATTCAAATCTGAAAAGTCATTGATTGAAAATTCATCATATAAGTCATTTCTAAATATTTTTAAATAATCTTCTAAAAATTTTTTTTCGTCAAGTATTATTTGTTGCAAATCAAAATATTTAGTTTGATAACATAAATCAAAATCAATTATTTTTATTCCCTTAAACTGAAATTCTATTAAATCACTTAGTGCTTTTATGTATAATTCAAGAAGCTTATATCGTGATTTTTCGAGTATCGAGTAAGAAAATAAAGTCACATCTCCTAAATCCTCTTCAAGATAATCTTTCAACTCTTCATCTATAAATAAAATTTCAGGAACTTTAAAACCATTATTCTTAAATGTTTTTGTGAATTCGCAGAATGCAATATTCTCTTTGACATCTTCATTATGAATTCCTATGCAATTATTATGATGTGATTTTAACCTTACAATTTTCCTTTTAGATGCTCCTCCTACTAAATCATATACTTCAGTTGGTTCTTCTCCAAAATAATTTTCAAATAATTTATATAACTTATGATGATAATCCATTAATTTATTAACAGATTTCTTAATGCTGGTTCAAGTTCTTTAAATGTAAACTTAAAACCACTTTTTAAAGCTCTTTCAGGTATCACTTGTATCCCCTCGAGAACATTAATTGCAAAATCTCCTAAAATTAATTTTAACATAAAAGATGGTATTTTAAATATTGCGGGCCTTTTTAAAACTTTTGCAAGTGTTTTAGTGAATTCAATATTTGTTACTTGATGAGGTGAAGTAGCATTAAAAACACCTTCAAAATTTTCATTTTCTATTGCAAAAAATATCAGCTCGATTAAATCTTTAATGTGTATCCATGGCATCCATTGATTACCTGAACCTAAAACACCCCCTAAAAAAAACTTAAATACAGGTACCATTCTGCCAAGAGCACCTCCTTTATGTGTTAAAACTATTCCTGCTCTTAATACAACTGTTCTTACACCTATTGACTTAGCTTCAAAAGCAGCATTTTCCCATTTAATACATAACTCTGAAATGAATCCCTCACCTGCACCAGTTTCCTCAGTTGCTACTATACCTTTTTGATAGCCGTAATAACCGATTGCAGACATATTTATGAATACTTTGGGCTTTGATTCGCATTCTTTCATCAAGGAAACTAATGTATTTGTTGAATCAACTCTACTTGATATTAAAATATTTTTATACTCTTCAGTCCATTTGCGTTTTGCTATTGTAGCTCCTGCAAAATTTACGACTGCTTTTGAGTCATTTAAAAGATTTTTTAAAGTATTTGAAGTATTTTTATAAGTTAATTGTTCTATGGAAATACCAGAGAATTCTTTTAGAATTTGAGTAGCTTTTTCTTTATCTCTTGTTAATATTATCGGATTTATTCCTTTATTTAAAACTTCCTTTATAAAATATTTTCCTATTAATCCAGTGCCACCATTAATTATTATGTTATTGTTCATGTAAATAAAATAATTTTTTTCTTTCCAATATTCAATAAATTATATTTGAATATGGTAAAAATTTATGTAATAAAAAATTAAATTTTAGGTTCCTATTGGTTCTCTAATAAAAATTTATTCACTTTCCATATTTAGCAAGTTAAGTTGTGTTCATAATAGTTATATTAAAATTTTCTTGTAATTAATATTGGTCTTAAAATGCTAGTTTAATTACAATGAAAATTGTTTTTAGTAAAAAAACTGCACTTAAGGTTTTTAAATTTTTTTATTCAATAGCTCTTGATGAGTTTATATTTTTAATTTACAATTATCTTATGCTAAATATTAATGACATTTTTTTTGAAATACCTTATTTTAAATCAAGATAAAATAAATATAAAATATTTAAAAAATAAAATCATAAATTTTAATATGAATTGAATAGAAAATTATAAGTTCTAATACTTATTTTTATAAGATATGGATAAAAAATTATTACTTGGAATTTGTATTGGTGCTTCTACTATTTCATTCGTAAAGGCAATCAAAGAATCAGATATTATAAACATAATTGATGTTAGATCTATTGAACATCATGGAAACCCAAAGAAGGTTTTGAATGATTATTTAATTGATTTGGATTTAAATAATTATTCGGTCGTTTTTACAGGAAGAAAATTCAAGAATATTATTAATGGTTATAGCATACCAGAGCCAGAAGCAATAGAAACAGCTATAAAATATTTAAAACTCGTTGGAAAAATTGATGTAGTTGCTAGTCTTGGTGGAGAAAACTTTATTGTATACACTTTAGATAACAAGGGGTCAATTCTTAATGTCTATACTGGAAATAAATGTGCATCGGGGACTGGAGAATTCTTTCTCCAACAAATAGGCAGAATGGATTTAGATATTGAAGAAGCTATAAAATTATCTGAGTCAGAAAGTATTTACAAAGTATCAGGTAGATGTAGTGTGTTTTGTAAAAGTGATTGTACTCACGCTTTAAATAAAGGTATACCAAAAGAACGGGTTGTGTCAGGTTTATCTAAAATGATTGCTGATAAAGCACTTGAATTGCTATCTAAACAAAATTACAAAAATTTGCTCGTTATCGGTGGTGTCTCACAAAATAAAGGTGTAATAAAGTTTTTAAAAGAATCTTTTCCTAATTTAGTCGTACCCGGTGAAGCTACATATTTTGAATCTCTTGGTGCTTGTATAAAAGCATCGGAAAATTTTTATTCTTTAGATAAAAATAACATATATAAGAAAGTTTCACACAATTTTACTTTCCTTCCACCTCTTGAAGAATCCAATAAAAAAGTAACTTTTAAAGAGTTAATAAAATCTACACCAAAAGAAAATGATGAATGTATTCTTGGGTTAGATGTTGGTTCGACCACCACAAAAGCAGTTTTATTGAGGATAAACGATAATGCAATTCTTGCTTCTGAATATTTGAGAACTAATGGTAATCCAGTAGAAGCATCAATCGAATGTTATAAATCAATCAGGGAACAAATTTCAGTACCAATAAAGATTATAGGATTAGGTACTACTGGTTCAGGCAGACATATTTCCGCTTTGCATGCATTAACTAACGGAATTGTAAATGAAATAATTGCTCACGCTGTTGCTGCTGCTCACTTCGATAAAGAAGTAGATACTATTTTTGAAATTGGTGGGCAGGATGCTAAATATACATATTTGACTAATGGAATTGCCAGTGATTACGCAATGAATGAAGCATGCTCGGCAGGTACTGGTTCCTTTCTTGAAGAAGCAGCAAAAGAATCTTTGAATATTTATTATAAAGATATTGCTGATATAGCATTTACTGCAAAAAATCCAATCAATTTTAATGACCAGTGCTCAGCCTTTATATCCAGTGATATAAAAACTGCATCCCATGAAGGGTTACCAAAGGAAGACATTGTTGCAGGGTTGGTTTATTCTATTTGTATGAATTATGTTAACAGAGTAAAAGGTAATAGAATAGTTGGTAAAAAGGTTTTTATGCAAGGTGGAGTGTGTTATAATAAAGCAGTTCCTTATGCAATGGCAAATCTTCTTGGTAAAGAAATTATAGTACCACCAGAACCTGGATTAATGGGCGCTTTTGGCGTTGCTCTCGAAATTAAAAGAAGAATTGAATTGGGATTACTGGAAAGATGTGAATTTGATCTTAATGATCTGATTAATCGTAAATTTAAATATTCAAGTAATTTTGAATGTGCAGGTGGAGCAGAAAAATGTGATAGAAAATGTAACATTTCTATTATTGAAGTTGGGAGGAAGAAATATCCATTTGGTGGTGCTTGCAGCAAGTATTATAATGAGCGCTTAAAACTGAAAAGTGAACCTGAAAAATATAATCTTGTAAAGTTAAGACAAGAATTTGTTTATAGAAAATATTCAACTGATATTATTGCAATTGAATCTGGACCGACAATTGGTATTTCTAAAAGTTTTTTAACAAACACAATATACCCTTTATACTATTTATTCTTTTCTAAACTTGATTTCAAAGTTGTACTATCAGATAATGTTGATAGCAGGGGAGCAGATAAAATCAGAACTTCATATTGTTACCCAGTAGAGATTGCTCACGGATTGTTTCAAGATTTAATAGAAAAAAATGTTGATTACATTTTCCTCCCTCATATCACTCAAATGGATTTTAAATCAGATGAAAAATATAGTAGATTATGTGTGTTTGTGCAGGCAGAAAATTATTACTTAAAATCTACTTTTGCAAATGAGATTAAAAGTAAGCTATTAAATCCCATTATAGACTTTTCTTTACCGATTGATGATATTAAAGAAATATTCGTAAGGATTGGTGTAAAATTAAATCGGAAAAGAAAAGATGTTGAAGAAGCGTTTTATTTCGCTTACAATACATACAAGGAAATGTTAAATGAGTTTAAAGAAATTGGATTAAGTGCGATTACTGAACTTGAAAAATCCCCTGATAAATTTGCGATAGTTCTATTTGGTAGGTCTTATAATGCTTATGCAGATGAAGCCAATCTGAATGTACCGCATAAATTTGCATCAAGAAATATAATGATAATTCCTAATGACTTTCTGCCATCAGATAATTTACCATCTTATGATAATATGTATTGGGCAAGTGGACATCAAATATTACGCTCAGCTAGATTTGTGAAAAATCACAAACAACTTTTTGGTACCTATATTACTAACTTTTCCTGCGGCCCAGATTCTTTTATCATTCCGTATTTCAGGCAAATTATGGGTAAAAAGCCATCACTTACTCTTGAACTTGATAGTCATTCTGCTGATGTTGGTATAGATACAAGAATTGATGCGGCACTTGATATTATTCGTAATTACATAGAGTTAAGTAAATCGGAAAAAAGAACAGAAGTAACAATAACAAAACCAGAAGTAAGAATAATAAATGATTTAGGTAAGTTAAAAATTAGCGATGAGCAAGGCAATTTACATACTTTAGATTCGAATAAAATTGAAGTTATTATTCCCTCAATGGGAAAATATTCTTCTAGTGCTTTTTCTGCTGTATTTAAATCGTTCGGCATACGTAGTAAATCTTTACCAGTACCAACTTTCAACACATTGAAGTTAGGTAGAACTGTTACTACATGTAAAGAATGTTTACCTTTTATCCTTACTACAGGTTCAATGTTAGAATATGTTAATAGTAGGAAGAATGGTGATATAAATCTTTTCTTTATGCCTCATGGATTTGGACCATGTAGGCAAGGTCAATATTTTATCATGTTAAAGGATATTATTAAGAATTTAGGTCTTAGAAATGTTGCAATTTTAACTATGAATGATGAAGATGCTTTTACTGATTTTGGGGAGAATTTTTTCTTGAAAGGTTGGATTGCTCTAGTTATATCAGATGTAATACATGATATTGAGTGTTCAATATTGTCACTCGCTTACGATAAAGAAAATTCCATCAAATTACTAAACAGTGAATGGGATGAAATCTTAAAAGTAATTGAAAAGGGTAATCAAAAAGAGTTATTCAATCAGTTAGAAAAATCAGCAAGTATTCTTTCCTCAATAAAATTAAAAACACATCTTGATAAAGCAAAATTTATTTCTTTAATTGGTGAGATATATGTAAGGCGAGAAGAGTTCTCTAGATTCGATTTAATAAATATGTTAATAGAAAAAGAATTTGTAATTAAAACAGCACCTGTTTCTGAGTATATTTATTACAGCAATTACTTGATAAGGAAAAAAATTATAAATAATCTGTCAGCAAAAGAAAGATTAAAAATTGCCATCAAGGACAAATATCAGAGATATTTAGAACGTAGAATAAAAAGTATATTTTCCAAGTCAGGCTTATACAAATTTGAAATGGTGGACATCGATAAAACTATGGAATATGGAAAAGCTTTAGTGTCAGAGAAATTGATTGGAGAAACAATTTTAACAACAGGGTTGGGATTACGCGAAATTATTGATGATTCCTGTGGTGTTGTTTCTATTGGTCCATTCAACTGTATTCCAAGTAGAGTTTCTGATGCATTACTAAACAAGGAAATGACACTTGAAAATAAATACAGGTTGGGTAAATTAAAAAGAAATGGGCTTGATAATAGTATATATTATCTACCATTTCTATATGTTGAAACTGATGGAAATCCATATCCACAAATAACACAATCAAAAATAGAAATCTTTATAATGCAAGCGGAAAAACTCCATCAGGAGTTATTATCAAAAAATATTAAATAAAGTTTTTAGAAAAACAAACCTATCCTAATTTCCCGTGACAATTTTTATATTTTTTACCACTACCACAAGGGCAAGGGTCGTTTCGTCCTACTTTAGGTCCGACTTTAATTGGTTGTCTCTTTCCTGTTCTTGCTGCTTCACTTTCTACTGGCTGTAAGTTATCTACATATCCCATACCATCAGCAGTTTCATGTTGTGTCCTTAATGCAGAACGGTCTACTTGTCTTGGACCTCTTTTTGCAATTTCTTCTGGAGTTTGTACTGTAAATTTGAAAATGAAGTTTATTACCTCAGTTGATATTGAATTAAGCATCTCATCAAACAATCTGAAGCCATCAATTTTATATTCAATTAATGGATCTTTCTGACCATATGCACGGAAATTTATTCCCTCTTTTAAATCATCCATTTCTCGTAAGTGTTCTTTCCACTTCTCGTCAATTATTGATAGCATTGCAAACCTTTCTAACCTTGCCATTAGTTCACTACCATATCTTTTCTCTTTCCTTTCATAAAAATCTCGTGCTTCCTTTAATATTATACGTATTAATCCTTCTTCACCTTGTTTTTGGAAGTCTTCTTTTGTTATGTTTAACCTAACTAAAAATGTTTTCTGAACAGCATCACGCAAACCATCATAATCAAGTTCTTTATAATATGTATTTACAATTCGTTCAACCTCTTTTTCTACCATTTCAAAAATCTGGTCTTTTAATCTTTCACCCATTAAAGCTTGCCTTCGCCTTGTATATATTATCTCTCGTTGTTGGTTCATCACATTGTCATATTCAAGAAGTCTTTTCCTTATTGCAAAGTTATTTTCTTCTACTTTCCTTTGTGCTCTTTCAACTGATTTTGTAATCCATCTATGTTCAATCGGTTTTCCCTCTTCCATACCAAGTCTTTGCATAACTCCTGTAATTCGTTCACTACCGAAAAGTCTCATTAAATCGTCCTCTAAAGAAATGTAAAACCGCGATGAGCCAGGGTCTCCTTGTCTTCCTGCTCTTCCACGTAATTGCCTGTCTATTCTTCTGGATTCATGTCTTTCAGTTCCAATTATATGTAAACCACCTACATCTGCTACACCTGGACCGAGTTTAATATCCGTTCCTCTTCCTGCCATATTTGTAGCAATAGTAACAGCACCTGGTAAACCTGCATTAGCAATTATTTGAGCTTCTCGCTGATGCTGCTTTGCATTTAAAACCTCGTGTGGAATACCACGTCTTTTCAACATTCTAGAAATAGTTTCCGATACTTCTACGGATGTTGTCCCAACAAGTACGGGTCGTTTAATCTTTCTCATCTCTTCTATTTCATTTATAACAGCATTATATTTTTCTCTTTTTGTTCTATATATCTGATCTTCATAATCTATTCGTATGCAGGGCTTATTTGTTGGGATTACTACTACATCAAGTTTATAAATCTCATAAAACTCTGTTGCTTCTGTTTCTGCGGTCCCTGTCATACCAGCAAGTTTTTTGTATAATCTGAAATAATTTTGTAGGGTAATTGTTGCCAATGTTTGAGTATCCTTTTCAACTTTAACACCTTCCTTTGCTTCAATTGCTTGGTGCAACCCTTCAGAATACCTCCTACCGTGTAATATTCTTCCCGTGAATTCATCTACAATCATTATTTTCCCATCTTGAACAACATACTCTACATCCTTTTCATATAGTGCGTATGCTTTTAAAAGTTGTTGTACTGTATGTAGCCTATCACTTCTCTCAGAATAGAGTTTGTAGAGTTCTTCTTTCTTTGCTTCTTTTTCACTTTCAGATAAGGTTTCATTATTTTCAATTGCTGCTACTTCTGTACCTAAATCGGGTAATGTAAAAAAGTCCCTTTCTACAGCTGATGGTGCTAAAAACTCTCTTCCTTTTTCCGTTAAATCTGTTATGTGATTTTTTTCATCAATTACAAAATATAATTCATCATCAACAATGTGCATTTCACGTCCTTTATCTCTACTATAATAGGTCTCTGTGTCCTGCATTATTTTTTTAAGATTTGGGTCAGCAAGTAGTTTCAAAAGCTTTTTATGTTTAGGAAAGCCGTGATAAGACCTTAATAAATATAATCCTATTTTATCTATTTCTTCTTTTGTTAACTCTGATTCTGGTTTCTCAAGAATTCTTTCTACCTGTGATGTTAAAGAATTTATAAGTGATTTTTGTGCTTCAACAAGTCTCTTTATTCTTGGATTCATTTCATCAAATTTGTGCGTTGGAGCTTCTACGGGTCCTGAAATTATTAATGGGGTCCTTGCTTCATCTATTAAAACGGAATCCACCTCGTCAACTATTGCATAATAGTGTTTTCGTTGTACCATATGCTCTGCGTCTACTACCATATTATCTCTTAAATAATCAAAACCAAATTCATTATTTGTACCATAAGTTATATCACAATTATACATTTTTTTTCTTTCTTCAGAATCCATATCATTAAGAATAACTCCAACTGTCAAACCGTGAAATTTAAATATTTCTCCCATCCATTCGCTATCTCTTTTAGCAAGATAATCATTTACAGTTACAAGATGAACACCTCTACCTGAAAGTGCGTTGAGAAATAAAGGAAGTGTAGCGACCAAAGTTTTACCTTCTCCTGTTGCCATCTCAGCAATTTTCCCCTGATGCAGAACTACACCACCAATAAGTTGTACATCAAAAGGAACCATATCCCATACAATTTTCACTCCTGCTGCAGTCCATTCTTTTCCAAGCAATCTTCTACAAGTATCTTTTACAATTGCATAAGCTTCTGGTAGAATCTCATCCAACACTTCTGCTAGTTCTTCTTCATATTGTTCTTCCAGATCTTCAATCTCATCATAAATTCTGTTCCTTTCTTGAAATTCTATATCCTCTTTTAATTTTTCCCTTCTGGAAGCAATCTCTTCTTCAATTCCTCCTATTCTCTCTCTCACTTTACTTTTCAACTCCTGCGTCTTTGCTCTTAATTCATCATCACTTAAATCT
>JAOADD010000063.1 GCA_026417495.1 Ignavibacteria bacterium | reverse complement strand
GTGCATATTATGGGTGAGATGACTTTTTGTTTTTCTCTGGTCGGTATGTTGTTGAAAAGCGGTATTACTTGTGTTGCTTCTACTACCGATAGAATCGTAAAAGTGGATAAAGATGGATTTAAAACAGCAAAATTTAATTTTGTAAAATTTAGAAAATATCAACTATGAAAACTATCGTATGCCTTGTTTCAAGGCAAGCAATGGCTAATGTAATACCTGTATTAGAATTTAAACCTGATAAAGTAATTTTATTAATTACGGAAGAAGAAAAAAGTGTTGCTAAAAATTTAAAAGAATTATTTGTAAAACATAAAATACAGGTAGAGATTTTCAGAGAAAAATTAGATGCGTATGATATAGAAAAAGTTAAAAATATTTGTATGGATGTTATCAGGGAAAACGATAATGAACTTATTTTAAATTTAACAGGTGGTACTAAAACAATGGCTGTTGCTGCTTATGAAATTTTTCGTTCAGTTGATAAGCAAATTGTTTATCACAATCCCGCAAGTCATAAAATAATTTTTCTTAACCCAATTAGTAAAAATGATATTGATGTTGAAAGCAAAATCAATGTAGAGGATTACCTTTTAGCACATGGGTATAAAATAATTTCCGAACAAACCAAAAGCGGGAGAGCAGAAAAATACAATACTTTATTTAAAAAATTTGATAAAAATAGATTTTCTCATTTTGTTGATTTTTACAATATTGTTAAACAAGAAATTCCCCTTGGCTCTCCCCGAGCTTCAAAAGAATATAATAAATTTCAATTTAGCAAAAATTATGATAAAATTATTATATGGGATAAAGTGAATAATACTAAAATAGATTTTGAATTAAGTGGTTTTAATTATGGTGATTGCTTGGAGTCTATTTTGTATTTAATTCTAAAAGACAAGATAAAACCCGATGATATTAGATATTCTGTAAAGGTTAAAAAAGAAAATATTGAAAGTGAAATTGATGTTTTACTTACCAAAGATTGCTGTCTGCATTTATATTCCTGTAAAGATACAAAGAAAATGAATAAGCAATATTTATACGAAATTGAAGTTTTAAGAAATGTTACAGGTGGTACTTTTGGGAGAGCATATATGGTAGTTACGAAAGGTAATGATTATATAAAATCTTTTGGGAAGCAAATTCACATTGATACCGTAAACATAAAAGAGTTGTTTTAACTGAAAAAATATATCGTTTATTGAAAAATTTAATCTTATGATTTTATTTTTGTGAATTTTCAGGTTACAATGATGCGAGGAGTTTATTTTTTTATAAGATGTTTGAAAGAATATTTATATAATATGAACTTTTTATTGAAAATTATTTAATCGATATAACAGGATTATATTTAAGTATTAAAATTTTTTTTGAAAAAAATATAATAAAATACTTTTATGAAAAATATTTTAATTGCTGTTAGCGGACTTACCCCGCAAATTATTTCTGAAACATTTTTTTGTCTTGCTGTCAAGAAGAAAATTCAAATTAATGAAATACTCGTTATTACAACTGCAAGGGGGCGGGATATTATTCTCGGGAATGATAATGAATATAATAAGAAAAGAAAATACCCACCACTTGAAAAAGAACTGAAGCGAATGTGTATAATGTATAAACTGAAACCACCTGTGTTTACATCAAGTAATATTAAAGTTGCTAATGAACAATCAATAGAGTTGTATGATATTCGTGATGATAAGCACAATATACTTTTCCCAAATAAGGTTTGTGAAATTATTAAAGAAAAAACAAATGATAAGAATTCTGTGCTCCATTGCAGCATCTCAGGTGGCAGGAAAACTATGAGCGTAGACCTTGCTTTTGCCCTGTCCCTTTTTGGAAGAATGGAAGATAAATTATATCATGTTCTCATTGATGAATCGCTTGAGTTTTCTAAATTTTTCCCTGAATCTAAATCTGAAGCCAAAAAGCTTGAAATTGCTGAAATACCTTATGTTAGACTTCGGCCCTTGCTTGGTGAAATTACTAAGAATAAAGTATTTACTAAAATGTCTTATATAGAGTTAGTGAAGTATACACAGCAACAGTTAAAAATTAAATCAGCAGATGTTTTATATATTAACTCTCGTCGTAGGGAAATATTTTTCGGAAGTAATGAACCTGTAAAGTTAGAACCGAAAAAATTTGATTTGTATTGCTATTTAATAAATATAAAAAGAGAAGGGAGGGAAACTGAATCTATTGTAAATTTAGCTGAGCGAATATGTGAGGATGCTAAAAAAATGGATGTAATTCTTCAATACAATAATAAAGTAAACAGTAAAATCAAAGAAGCAATAAATGACCCCGAAATAGAACCATTATTTAAAATTTCAGGACCCAAAGAATTTGGTGAAAGGCAACAGTATGGTATTATCGCGGATTTAAATAAATTTAGATTTCTTGATTGATTCGCTTTTTTAGCTGATTAATTTTTTCAATTTATAAAAAATTTTTGATACAGTTTTTTTAATAAAAGCTAACTAATATTTATTTACCCACAAAAATATTTTTTCGGGAAGAGATTAAAAAACCTTTCTAAAACCTTTCTAATATTGCAATGCGATTAATTTCTAAATAATTTTGTATAGTTCTTTTATATAAATACCTGTGGGCAAGTGGGGAGAGAGTTCGCAGGGTTACCTACCATAGGGGAAGAATGACTTGTGAGTAAGTACAGACTGCGAACTCTTTAATTCTTAAAAAATTCGTAATTCATTTAATCGATTTGTATAAGTTTGGGTGTATGTTTGATGTAGCGATATATTCCTATTAGAATAAAAAGCAGTAAAGAAAAAAAGTATTTTTAAACATATAAAAAGGAGGTTTCTTTATGATGAAAATCGAAACTGAATTCACAAAATTCTTATCTGAGATAAATATTAGCTATGTTAAAGATTGGGGTGAAATAACGAACATAGAGCTTAAATTATTCTCTGTTGATGAACTCAAATGGATTGGTTTCTTTAATCAGAAAATTGATGAATTTATTAAAAGTATTTCACCTTTAAAAGAAAATGATATAAATGAGTTTTTTTCCAAACATATTGAAAATTTAATACCTGATTTTATGGAAGGATATTTGTTTGAATTTAATGGTGCAACGATTGGAGAATTAATTAAAAAATTAAAACTTGCTATTATAAAAAATTACTTATCCTTTAAGTTATATAATTATGTGAATGAATTGAAAAGTCCTTTTTGTGGGTTCTGATTATATTAAAATTAAAAATAAAATTTAAGAAAACTACAGTTATAAATCTTGAGGGATTATTTAAAATATTATTTAAGGAGATAGTGTTTATATAACATTAAAAAGTTTTTTAAATAGTTTTAAAAAATTTATTATTAAAATAAATAAAATATGATTGAAGAACAAAAAGATTTCAAATTAATTCAAGCTAGATTCGAAAAACTTAAAAATGAACTAATGGCAATATTAGATTCGAATGAACTTACCTATGAAACAATGTTGGTAAAGTATGTACACCCTGAAGAGCTTTTAAGAAAAGGATTTTTATTTCAATTTCTTCATAGAATGAATCCTCCTGATAATCCACTTCCCTATGAAGCAATTGAAAATTTTTTTGAATGTTTTTTTTTCGATTTTAAATTTGCTGATAAACTAAATAAAACAACCTATCTTTCTTTGAAAAAGCCTAAATTAGTTATTATTGCTGTAATGAAATATCTCGAGAATGAACTCTATCTGTTTTTAAAATCCAAGAAAAGTATAGGTATAAATTATGACCCAAACACAACTGACCCGATAAGAAGAGTATGGAAATTGAAAGAATGGTATGATGATTCTTTTCTTTAATTGGTGAACAAAAAAATTTATTTAATTAATAATTTTTTAAAAAATATTTTTAAATTAAAACTTTTTAAATTATGGTAGAATACAGATTTGAAGAATTAAAATCTCATATATCTTTTTTAATAGACTCTGATTTATTAACGCCCGAAGCAATCTTATTTAAGTTTTTTACTCCTGAAGAATTACTATTAAATGGATTTCTCTATAAATGTATTTACGATTTGAATGATGAAAACGATCCATTTTCTGCTTATCAAATATGGAAATTTATCGATGAATATTCCTGTAATATTACTATTAGAGAAGATACATCCGAAATGTGTTATGCAGAATTAATTAGTCAATCAACAATCAGAGCCGTTATGAGATATCTCGAATTAGAGTTGTACAACTTTCTTAAAAATAAAAGAATGGAAAAAGATTACTGCAAAAATAAACATATCTGGAGTCTTATGCCAGAAAGAGATAGTTATTTAGATGATATTCCAAATTATTAAAATTAACTGATATGAAACAAAATCTTTACATTTTCTCTAATTCGGTACTCAGGAAAAAGGATAATACTTTGCTGGTTGAATCCAGACCTGATAGCCAGCCAGCATGCGAAGCAGATATTGATACACAGGAGCAGGATGTAATCATTCCCTCTCCTGCTGATGATGGTTACACTGCTAAAAAATACATACCCGCTGATAATATTGAAGCTATTTTTACTTTTGGTGATGTGAAATTCAACTCCAGACTACTTTCTCTTGCTGCTCATTATGGGATATTAATTCATAGTTTCAATTACTATGGAAAGTATATTGGTAGCTTCCTGCCAATTAGCTCTATTAATTCTGGTAATATTGTGATTCAACAGGTCAATGCTTACAATGATTATAGTAAAAGACTAAAGATTGCTATATCATTTGTAAAGGGAGCTACTTTAAATGCTCTTTCTAATCTTCTTTATTATAAGTATAGAAATGTTGATTTTGATGAAGAAATTAATAAAATTAATCTCTTAATTAATTCTCTTGACTCTGCAATTTCTACGGGTGAACTGATGGGTATTGAAGGGAATATTAAATCTATTTATTACGGTTCATGGAAAAAAATTTTTAAAAAAGAAATCGAGTTTACTAAAAGAGTAAAAAGACCACCTGATAATATGATTAATAGTCTAATTTCTTATGGTAATGCTGTGTTATATGGGGTGTGTTTGAATGAAATCTATAGAACGGGGCTTTTACCATCTATTGGTTATTTGCATTCACCTGGTGAAAATAGATTACCTCTCTCTTTTGATCTGGCAGAAATTTTTAAACCTGTTATTGTTGATAAGACAATTTTCAAAATTGTGAACAAAGATTTACTCTCTGATAGTGACTTTTACATTAGAAATGGTGTTTATACAATGAAAGATAAATTTAAAAAGTTATTCATTGAAAATCTTGAAACCCGACTAAAAGCAACCATTATTCATGAGCAACTAAAAAGAAGTATCTCTTACCGAACAATAATTAGACTTGAATGCCATAAACTTATTAGCTTTTTGAAAGGGAATGATGATTATATTCCTTATTACAATAAACCTTAAAAACTTAAATAAATGAAGTTGTATTACATAGCAGTTTATGACATATCATCTCCTCTTAGACTTGCAAAGGTCTTAAAAATATTCAGGAAATATCTTGAATGGGTACAAAATTCCGCTTTCGAAGGTGAGCTTACTGAAACTCAATTTTTAAACCTGAAAAAAGAGTTAAGAA
The DNA here is from genome assembly GCA_026417495.1 of Ignavibacteria bacterium. Classification (GTDB taxonomy): domain Bacteria; phylum Bacteroidota; class Ignavibacteria; order Tepidaquicellales; family Tepidaquicellaceae; genus Tepidaquicella. The sequence continues at coordinate 2,314 of JAOADD010000063.1, read as the reverse complement.
AAGTTGTTAATAAAGATGAAGATTCCATACTATTCTTTTTTGCTGAAAACAAAAAGTATGTCAGTAAGGAGATTCTTGGAATTGAGAAAAATGAATTAACAAATATTATTTAATTAAATTTCAATTAATCAATATGGGTTATATTGTTTTAATTGGATTTTCTTCTGAATCTAGACTCAAACTTGGTTATACTTCTTGGAAAGGTGAAGCTTTGCAAAGAATTATAAGGCATACCGATGTTGCAAAACTTAAAATAGGAAATATTGCCTATGGAATAGCTTATTTCGCAAGTTCTGAATTGGAAGATTTTAATTGTTACGAAATTTCTATTGATGATATTTACTATACCCCTACAACACTGCGCCTGGATTATGCTATTGTTAAGAAGCTCGACCTTATTTCTGCAACCGCAAAAAGTTTAATCAGAAATATTTTAAATTCTGATTCTGATAGTGTAGATTATTTGCCATTTTGTTTTGCAATCCCTGAAGAAAAATTCAGTAGTTATTCTGATGATGAAATGCTTATTTTACAAATTAGAAATCTTGCTAAAAAAAATCTATGGTTGGAAATTTGTCAAATGTTTGAACCTCTTGAGTCTATAACTGAAAAACCTACTTTTTGGAACAATCATAAATTGCTTAATGCACTTGCATTTGCTACTGCGAAAATGTCTGAAGTTTATATAAATCTAAGACAGGAATTCAATTCAAAAAAGGAAATGAAAGCTTACCTGAAAGCAAAAAGAAGATATAGAAATATTACTTTGCAACTTAGAAAACGATGTATTGAACTTGCTCCTGATAATCCTGGATATTATTCTAACCTTGCATTTTGTTATTATCAATCGTGTTTAGAACTTTCAACAAGAGGTGGTAGAAGAGATGGCTCTATTAGAGTAGATGCTGAAAAAGCTATTGAATTTATTAATAAAGCTCTAGAGATAGAACCAAATAGAATTACTGATCTATATAGAAAAGCATTCATCCTTACAAATATTTTACCTCCAATTTTACTTTTTGGAAAAAATAAATTTCCTGATAAAAATATTATTACCAGTGTGAAAGAAATGATTAAAGAAGGTATTAAAGCATTCCAAAAAGTAGAAGAGGTTTATGAGATTATTCCATTAATTGATGAAAAAAGATTAATTAGATACCATAAGGAATATGTTAAATCTCTTTATGATATTGCAAGAGCGTATTATCAATTGATTTTTAATGATTGGGACTATAAACTATATCTTGAAGAACAATTTCTAAAATTAAATTACGAGTCTGAAATTCAAAATGATTTATTTAATATCAATCTTTCAATAGAATATTTAAATAAATGCTGTGTTAAAGATTTACCTAATATTAGAGAAATGAGAACAAATCCTGAAATTTTTGCAGGCGCTGACTATGACGGGTACATTGAGGGTGTATATAAATTATATAGTTTAGGAAAGTATTATTTTACCAAGTACCTTTTACTTTATAAAACTAATAACCTCTTATCAGATGCTGAAGATGCTATTCATTTTGCTGAAAAATGTTTTAAGCGTGCTCTATCTTTTCCATTTCCAAAAGAAAAAAGAAAAATAAATAAGGCTTTCATTGCTGAAAAACTTGCTCGTATCTATATTTTAAAAAGAAATTATACTAAAGCTATCAAAACTCTTGAACCATTTTGTAAGAAAAAAACTGACTATTATATCCGTTACACACTTGCACTTGCTTATTTCCTTAACAATGATTTCCAAAATGCAAAGTTGCAAATTGAAGAATCTCTTAAATTTCTCCCTGCTAATAAAGACCCCCTTACAGGATACTATTTTATGTATCATATTGAACTTAAACTTGGAAATTACGAGAAAGCAAACCAATATTTAGAAAAATTTAAAAATCAAGTCGATGTTGCTTGAGAAAATTTATAATACAAAAATTACTTTTTAAAAATACAATTTTATTTAATTTAATATAATTTACCTTCATATCTTACCTTCCTCTTCATCAAATACCAAATGATGAAAATTAATACACATAAAATAATTCAAAATACAAGTAAGTAAAAAAATTTATTTATATAATAAATTTCTAATAAATATTGATATGACAATATTTTCATTATTTGAGATATTAATTTCAAAATTAATGTAATAACATATTGACTAAACTATGTACATATAGCCGAATAACTATGATTTAAAAAAATGAAAATTTCATAATTCAAAATTAAAAATCTGCATTTTTGGCTCGTTTTTAACAATTTTTTGCTCGTTTCAACTTCGATCCCCCCCTATTTTATCCACTCCAAATCCAAAAATACCAAT
>JAOADD010000055.1 GCA_026417495.1 Ignavibacteria bacterium | reverse complement strand
ACTTATTCCGAAATTTTTTTATTTTAAAAATAATTAGGATATTTTGCCTTTAATTTAAAATATCATTTATTAAATTAAATTTGTGAAGATAGATTAAAAGTATATTTAGGAGTTATTGTTATTTTAATGGTTTGATTCTATGGAACTATAAATTTATTAAAAAAGTTAAATAAGTAAAGAAAAAAGCTATGAGTATGAAAATAAAAATATTTAGTATAGCGGTTGTGATTGGCTTGTTATTAAGTGGCGTTGGATATTCTCAATATAATTTTAGTGATGGGTTGAAAGCAGCCAGTTCTTCTGGTAAAATGGTATTAGTTAGTATATATACACCTGATGACGCATGGAGTAAGAAAATGGAGTCTGTATATTCGAGTGGTAATGTACCTAATTTAATGCATAATTTCATTTTTGTTAAGTTAAATGCATCTGGTAGTGAAAGATATAATTATCTTGGGAGGGAATATTCTGCAAGTGATTTATCAAAACTATTAGGAGCTACGGGTTATCCTACTCATTCTTTTTTGAATCCAGATGGAAGTATAATTAAATTCAAGTATAACGGAAATGAATATAATGGTTATCCAGGTTATTTAGATGCAGGTGATTTTGAAAAGCTACTTAATTTCTTTATAAATAAAAATTATTTGAATTCCGACCTGTCAAATTTTCTTTAATTTTCTTTTAAATGTTTCAATAACAAAATCGGGGACAAACTCAGTCACATCAGCGTCTAATCTCATAAGTTCCCTTACAAGAGAAGAGTTTAAATAAGTATATTTTTCGTTTGGCATCATATATATGGTTGTAATTTCTGGTGCGAGTTTTCTATTTGTTAGGGACATTTGAAACTCGTATTCGAAATCTGAAACAGCCCTTAATCCTCTTATTATAAGGGATACATTTTTCTTTCTTGCATATTTTACTAATAGACCGTTAAACCAATCAATTTCAACATTCTTGTATTTTTTTACGGATAATTCAAGCATATGTTTTCGCTCTTTTAATGTGAACAATGGGATTTTTGATGGATTGTTTGCAATAGCAACAATAACTTTATTAAATAATAATGATGCTCGCTCTATGATGTCTAAGTGTCCATAGGTTACAGGGTCAAAAGTTCCTGGATATAATGCGATTAGATTTTTATTCATAGTTTTTATTTTCTTTTAAAAAATTATAAATTGATACATTAGTTTTACCAATTTTTTTTTGTTGCATTGGTTTTATTACAAAATTTTTTGAATTGAAATTATCAGTATGTTCTAAAATAAAAATGCAATTGAATACAGATATAGTTTCGATTAGTTTATCATAACTTTTATAAATATATGGAGGATCAGCAAAAATTAGAAACCTATCAGCATAATTTTTAAATGTTTTTAGAAATTTCAATGCATCTGATTTTTTTACTGTGGTTAAATCTTTTAGGTTAAGTGAGGAAATATTTTGAGTCACTAATTTTGTATCAATGTCTATGAAATAACAAAATTGGGCACCTCTAGATAGACACTCTAATCCATAACTTCCCGTTCCGCAGAACAAATCAATACATTTAAAATCTTCGAAGTGTATAAAGTTAGATAATATATTAAAAACAGTTTCTCTTGTATAATCTGTTGAAGGTCTGATTTTAGAATAGCGATTGGGAGATAAAATTCTTCTTTTTTTAAAAGCTCCAGAAATAATTCTCATTTGTTATACCCTTTTAAGAAAAGCCCGAACAAAGGGATAAATTTATTTCCTTCAGTTTTTATTTTTCCGTTAATATTACATTTATCAGCAAACGGGAAAACCTCAAATGGGTTGGGCATTTTAAAATTTATGTAAGAAAATTTGCTGGATAAGAATTTGCAAACATCTGTAGCATAGTCTTCACCAAATACCATTGCATTATTAATTCTATTTGATAGCACTTCCCTTTTTAGCCCAGAAATTAATTTTGTTAGTTTGTTTTTATAATTAACATCTCTAAAATTTATAAAGTCGTAATATCGCAAGTTTCTTTGTCCCGTAATACTAATTTCAATTTTATTTCTTTTACATCCAATTGAAATAATTTCCTTTGAATTAGTATTATTAATAAAAATACTGTTAGCATATTTATCAGCAGAAAAATGGTCAAGGTCAAACATATTAATTTGAATTCGGCAGTTGTGGAAAATCTTTCTTATTATTTCTAATATTGAGTTATCGATAGCTACAATAAGAGTTAATTTTACTCCTTTGGCGAATTTGTAATTTTCTAACTTATAGTAATTGACACTGAAATTTTTGTAGTTTTCAGGATAGTAGTTTGATATATCCCAGACTATAAATGAAGATATGTTTGGTTCGGAATCATTGAAATCTATTGGAATGACATTTAAAAAAGAATAACTGGTATCAAGTAGTAAGAAAACTTTATTATTAGAAAGATTGATGTTTTTCAATGTGCTTTTTAGTAAAGAGCAGGCTTCTGATATAAAAGATTCATCATAATTACCAAACTTAAAACATTCAGAAAAACTAAATGGTGTATCAACACTTTTGATAAAAGTAATTTCCCTTTGAGCATTTATCTCAAGAAATCTTAGTGTCCTTTCATATATACCGATTAAAAGTGTATTCAACTTTATGTTTTAATTTACAGTAATATATTTTTTGAGTTTTTCAAATTTCTTTTTCCCTATACCTTTAACTTTCATAATGTCTTCAATTTTTTTGAAACCATTATGGTCTTTTCTGTATGCAATGATTCTTTCAGCCATTGTTTCACCTATTCCTGGTAGTGCCATTAGTTCTTCTTTGGTTGCGATATTAATATTAATAACTTTTCCCTCAAGAGCCTGCTCTTTTTTGTTCTTTTTTGTCTTTACATTTTTAAGTGAGTCTTCTACATCCTTTAATCTTTTTTCAAGTTGTGATTGCTCTGAACTGTCCTGAATTTGAGTTTCCTTTTCAATCAAATTGATTTCTTCAAGATTTGTGTCTTTTATCGTTAAACCATACTTAATATTATTTATTTTATCTGCTCCTTTATAAAATTCCTCTATTGTTTTGCTGTAATTAAAAGCTTCATCTGAGCTGAATAAAAATTTTACATATTTTAAAGAAAAACCTAATACAATTATCAATATTAATATTAATATAATTCTTCTTTCAGTTTTTGTGAAACCGAAAGAATTAATTAAATCTTTTAACCTTTTTAAGAAAGACAAAGCTTTAAATGTTACTTATAATATATAAATAAAAGATTCTAAAAAAATCCTATGGAATAAAATAATTTTTAGAATCTTTATTTATTTTAACATCAATAGTTACTTTATAAATATCATTAGCTGAATCATAAATCAATTCTCTTATTAACAGTAAACCATAAACTCTTCTACCACCATTCTGACTAGGATACCTTCCCTTTAAATAGAAAGAATAAACTGGACCAGGAGAATTTGATGAAAACACATTGAAATAATTTGTGTAATGATAACCAAAGTCCCAATCAGGGTTAATTTCTCTTCCAACTACATCCCATCTTTTAGATAATGTATCAAATTGAGCTTTTGTATACATTCCGAGTAATTGACTAAATTCTGTTTCATAGCCTGCTGGTAAAAGATTGTTTAATGATAAGTGTCCTGAACGGAAATAGAAGTTGTGTCTTGTACCATTTGAGTCTTTAAATTGAATATCTCTTATTGGATTATTTTCAGTAACTACTTTACCTTCATAAAGGTCAACTCCGCTGAATGAAGAACCTGTAAAAGATTCATTTACTACAAGTCCATAAAAAGCCATTACATCACCAAATGTCATATTCACATTTACTGTTAAAGTATCTTTTCCTGAAACAGTTCTGGCAACTGTATCAGTTTTGTAATTTGGTTTTGAGAAGATGATTAAATATGAACCCTGTGCTAACCCTGTTAATTTGTATTGTCCTAATGCATCGGTTGTGTCAACATCTGAAGCTGGTACAGTTCTTACATAAACACCCTGAAGTGGTTGATTTGTTAGTAAATCCCTAACCGTTCCAAGTATTACACTTTCTCCCACTGTTGGGGAAGTGCTTTGCTCACAAGAGTAAAATAGCAGTAGAGAAATGCTAATTGTGAAAATGAAGATAAAAAGTTTTTTTGCCATTGGTTTGAAGTTTATTTTATTAAATCAGGTTTAATTAAAGTTTCTATTTTTTCAGTTTTATTAGTTTTATTATTTATTTTAATTATTACTCCGCAAATTCTTGAGTCGTTTTGAGCTACTTCAAATTTTTGTGGTGTTGCATAAATAAATCTTTTTATAGACGACTCTTTATTCATCCCAATCACAGAATCAAATGGTCCTGCCATTCCTACATCTGTTATATAAGCAGTACCTTTTGTAAGTATTCTAGCATCTGCCGTGGGAATATGAGTATGCGTTCCAATAACTGCATTTGCCCTACCATCAGCATACCATCCGAAAGCCATCTTCTCTGCTGTTATTTCTGCATGAAAATCTACTATGATTATATCAACCTCGTCCTTGATGTTTTCATATATGTTATCAAAAGTCCTGAATGGACAGTCAATTGGTTTCATATAAATTCTACCTTGTAGATTAATAACCCCAATTGTCTTCTCACTCTTTGGTATTTTATAAATGCCATAACCTTTTCCGTAAGCACCTTTGGGGTAATTCAAAGGTCTTAAAATTCTTTCAGATTCATTGATGTACTTATGACTTTGTATTTTGTCCATTGTATGATTTCCACCAGTCAGCACATCAATATTTAGATTCAAGAGTCTATTAGCATCTTTTTCAAGTAAACCAATCCCGTTTGAAATGTTCTCAGCATTTGCAATAGTAAAATCTATATTATGTTCTGAAATAATATTTCCTAATTCAGATTCTAAAATTTTTAAACCAGGTTCTCCGATTACATCACCGATAAAAAGTATGTTTGTCTTATCCTTCAAGAGAGTTATAAGTTAGAAAATATCTTCTAATGAATAGTTTTTCCATTCTGCGTATTTAACCAGGTCAGATTTTATTGCCTTGAAAATTGCTGTCATCATAATAGCATCATCAGTAATACCAAAAATAGGAACTATATCGGCAATTAAATCAAATGGATTCCAGAAATA
>JAOADD010000068.1 GCA_026417495.1 Ignavibacteria bacterium | reverse complement strand
GTGGAGTTAATTGACATACTATTTATTTTCAGGAAGTTTTCTTCTTTTTTTAGATTATTATCTTTTGAAAGAGCAGAGAATTTTCCAGTTTTAGCTCTATCACCACTCTTATCCCACCCTTTTGTAGACCAGCCTTCAGGGGCAAATTGTCCTTCGAAGCTCTCGTTATATTGTCCAAGTGCAAATCCAGTAAGAGTTAATAATGCTATTAGTGTTATTGTTATTATATTTATATTTTTCATTTTGTTTCTCATTTTTCTATCTCCTTTCATCAAATAAATAACAATTTTTATGCCAAATTAATTCAATATTTTTTTAAGAAAATTAAAAATAAGAATTAAAAAAACATAGTATAAACACTATGTTTTTAGTGAGAATATTAAAATAGTATTGTTTGGGAAATACCTTTAAACTATTGTTTTAACATTTGAATGAATTCTTTTTCTGTGATAACTTTAACCCCAAGTGATTTTGCTTTTTCAAGTTTACTACCAGGATCGGAACCAACGATAACAAAATCAGTTTTTCGAGTAACAGATGAAGAAGTATTTCCCCCTAAAGATTCTATAAGCTCTTCAGCTTGTTTTCTAGTATAATTTTCAAGAGTACCTGTTAAGACAAAAGTTTTGTTTTTGAAATTTTCGTTTTCTTTTATTTTTTTCTTTTCATGCTGAAATTTTAAACCTACTTTTTTTAAATCTTCAATTAATTTTTTTCCTTTAGAATCTTTAAAAAATTCTGTTATACTTTTAGCAATTTTAGGACCGATTTCATAAATCTCATCAATTTTTTCTTCTGTAGCATTACTCAAAGAATCAATATCAGGAAAGTGGCTTGCAATAATTTTTGCTGTCCTTTCACCTATATGCCTTATTCCAATTGCAAATAGGACTTTCTCGTAAGGTTTCTCTTTTGATTCTTCAATTGATTTTAAAAGATTATTTACACTTTTTTCACCAAATCTTTCCATTTTAATCAATTCTTCTTTATGTTCTTTTAATTTATAAATATCTGCAATATCTTTTATAAAACCTTTTGAAATTAGTGTTTCAATTATATTTTCTCCTAATCCCCTTATATCCATCGCGTCGCGGGAAACAAAATGTTCAATTCTACCTTGAACTTGTGCAGGGCAGAAATAATTAATACAGTAATAGTTAACTTCATTTTCAGGTTTTTCAAGTTCTGAATTACACACAGGGCATTTTTTGGGTAGGGGAAATTCTTTTGAGTCAGGAGGTCTATATTCTTTTAATACTTCAACGACTTTAGGAATTACATCTCCTCCTTTTTCTATTAACACAGTATCTCCAACTCTAATATCTTTTCTTTTGATTTCATCAAAATTGTGTAAAGTTGCTCTTGATATTTTTGAACCTGCAAGAAAAACTGGTTCAAGTTCTGCGACTGGAGTAATTGTTCCTGTTCTTCCAACTTGAAGTTTTATATCTTTAATTTTTGTTGTTTTTTGTTTTGCTTTAAATTTATATGCTATTGCCCACCGAGGTGATTTGGAAGTATTTCCTATTATTTCTTGTTGCTTTAATGAATTTACTTTAACTACTACTCCATCTATTTCATATGGTAAAGTATCTCTGATTTTTTCTATTTCATCGCAATATTCTTTTACTTCTTGAATATTATTTACTTTTTTGTAATATGTATTTACAGGAAATTTCAGTTCTTTTAATAATTTTAAATTTTCGAAATGATATTTCAGTTCTATATCATCAGTTCTTAAATAATATGTAAAGATATCAAGAGGTCTTGCTGCAACCTGTTTTGAGTCTTTTAATTTCAGTGTACCAGCAGCTGTATTTCTTGGGTTTGCAAAGGTTTTCTCTCCAAGCAATTCTTGTTCATAATTAATTTTTTCAAAGTCCTTTTTCTTTATAAACACTTCTCCCCGAACTTCAAAATTTTTTATTATCGGATGGTTTACAGAAAGAGGTATTGATTTAATTGTTTTCAGATTGTTAGTTACATCATCACCCGTAAAACCATCTCCACGAGTAGCTCCACGAACAAATTTACTATTTTCAAAAATAAGGGAAACAGCTACACCATCAAACTTCAGCTCACAGACATATTCAAGATTATTAATATCTACTTCTGCTTCTTGAAGTAATGTTTTTACTCTTCTGTCAAATTCTACCAATTCACCAAAATTATATGAATTAGATAATGATAACATAGGGACAGTATGAGTAACAGAATTAAATTTATCAATAACCTGTCCCGAAACTCTCTGGGTAGGGGAATCATCGGTAATTAAAGCTGGATATAGTTTTTCTAACTCAATCAATCTTTTCATCATCATATCATATTCATAGTCATCAATATCTGGTTGTGCTAAAACATAATACTTATAATCAGCATCATTTATTTTTTCTCTAAGAAGTTTTACTTCTTTAATAATAGTATCAGGTATCGGTTGATTGAATAAATCACCGCTGAGGTTATTCTTAGAGAGCATTTTCCAATTGTTTAATTATTCTACAGAAACTTTTCCGTTATCCAATCTAATTTTTGTATTACGGGTGTCTTTATATTTAAATTTTATTTTTTTGTCATTTAAGGTAACCCTGAATGCATTGGAATTTTTTGTGGTTACAATGAAGTAGTCCTTTGCTCGCCACAGTCTTTCCTGACCTTTTTTCATTTCAACCACTTCAGTATCTTTAGTAATTTTTTCGTCAGTAGAAACTATTATTCTTCCATCTTCAATTGCAACAACTTTTAAAACCATTTTATCTTTCGCTTCTGCTTCTTCTCTTTCTCTTGCTGCTTTTATTGAATCTATGGTACTTTTATTTTCAGTTTCCTGAACGGTTGTTCTCCTGATAATTTCTTCTTGACTACCATTACCAAAGAATAAAGATTTACCTATAAAAAATAGTCCTATCAAAATTATTATTACAATTATAAATACTCCAGCATATTTAAAATAAATAATATTCTCATTAAATGCTTTCGCGAAATTTGGTTTCTTTTGTTCTTCAGGTTCTGAAAGAGTTTCTTTTATTGCTTGTGTTTTTGTTGGAGTAGAATAAATCTTTTTTTCCACTTTTTCCCCTTCCTCTTTCTCAAAGGCGGATTCTATTACTTCAGGTTTTTCTTCAAGAACAACAGACTCATACTTAGAAACAATTTCTTCTGGTTCTATTGCGGGTTTTTCTTCTTCAGTTTTTTGTGTTGAAGTGTATTTAGGAATATATTTACCTTTTCGAGCTGCTTCAAAATCTCTCAATACCTGCTCGGGATCAAGTTTTATGTATTTTGCGTATTGTTTCAAAAATGCTCTAATATATGGCAGAGGTTGAAAGCTGAAATCTCCATTTTCCAGTTTTTCAAAAACTGTATAATGGAGCCGTGTCTCATTAGCTATATCCATTAAGGATATACCTGCTTTTTCTCTTTGTGCTTTTAAATCTTCTGCAAATTTATTTAGCATATCTATATTTTATTTTTATTTTAAAATTTATTTTTATTTAATTAAAGTAATATTTTCTCAAACTTTTTCAAATTTCTTTTATAATTGAATATTGCATAAATTAAACATATTTTTATTTTCTATGGGTTTAGATAATATAAGAAAAAATTATTTAGATTTAAAATCTAAAATTAAGGCAGTATGTCAGAGGTGTGGTAGGGATGAAAACGAGATAAAAATTGTTGCTGTTAGCAAAACTTTCCCTTCAGACTACATTTTGGAACTTTTTAATGCTGGACATAAAGATTTTGGAGAGAATAGAGTTCAGGAATTAATTAAGAAAAAAGATGAAGTTAGAAATACTCCAATTAACTGGCATTTAGTTGGGCACTTGCAGACTAATAAAGTAAAATATATTTCTAATTTTGTTTATCTTATACACTCAGTAGATAGTTTCAAACTTGCCGAAGAAATTGATAAACATGCAAAGAAAAATAATAGAATAATAGATGTCTTAATACAAGTTAATACAAGCAATGAACCTCAAAAATCAGGAATTGAACCAGATAAAGCACCAAGATTATGCAGAGAAGTTAGTTCTTTAGAGAATATTAGATTATGTGGGTTGATGACTTTAGCTCAACTTACTTCTGATACAAAAATTATAAGAGAGAATTTTAAGGTATTGAGAAGTTTATATGATGATTTAAAAGAAAAGCATCCTGATTTTAAATATCTTTCAATGGGAATGACTTCAGATTTCGAAATAGCAATTGAAGAAGGTTCTAATATGTTGAGAATTGGTAGCGCAATTTTTGGAGAGCGAGAATATAATTATTAAATTATTTCTTTTGAAACCTTAAACTATAAAAAAAAATGAATCTAACGCCAAAAGAAATAAAAAAACGAGATTTTAAACGGTCTCTTAGAGGTTATGATATAGATGAAGTAGATGCATTTCTTGATACAGTTAGTACACATTATGAAAAATTGTTAATTGATAATAAAAACCTTGCAGAAAAGATTAAATCATTGATTGCAGATATAGAAGTGTATAAAGAAAATGAAGCTAATCTCCAACAAGCGATTATTAAATCACAAGGTATTGCAGAAGAAGTAATTCAAAACGCAAAGAAAAGAGCAGAAATAATTATTAAAGAAGCTGAATTAGATGCTCGAAAAGTAAGGCAGGATATTGAAGATGAAATATTAAATAAGAAACAAGAACTTGAAGATATTAAACTGCGAAATGATAAAATTATAGAAGACTTAAAAATGTATTTGACTGAAAAGTTAACTGAACTTGAAGACTTTTTGAAAAGCAGGAGAATTATTAAGATGGAACTTTCTACTGTTGAACAGCACAATGAAGAGGAGCAAGAGCAAATGAGCTTTATGCAATCGAAGGAGGAAGAGCAAGAAAATATTCAACAAAATGAACAAGGAGAAAGAAAACCTGTTAAAAAGGTCTATATAGATAATCCTTATGATGATTCTAAAAAATCATTTGACGATACTTTTGAAATAAAATAATTTTGATGCACAATAAAATTTTAGAAACCTTTGAATATATCCACGAAAGAGTTAAGGGGGAGTACAAAGTTGGAATCATTTTGGGAACAGGGCTTGGTGGGTTAGTGAAAGAAATTGAAATTGAAAATTCAATTGAATATTCAAATATCCCACACTTTCCAGTTTCAACTGTAGAATTTCATAAAGGGAATCTAATTTTTGGAATGCTTTCTGGTGTTAGGGTTGTTGCTATGCAAGGGCGATTCCATTTCTATGAAGGGTATTCGCATCATTTGATTACATATCCTATTTATATATTCAAAAAACTAGGTGTAAAACATTTAATTGTATCAAATGCATGTGGTGCACTTAATCCGAATTTGAAAAAATCTGATTTGATGTTAATTACAGGACATATAAATCTTCATTTTAATACTCCTTTATATGGCAATATAAGATTTAATAATAAGAGTTCGAAACACTTTTACTCACGAGAGCTTATTTCTCTTGCAGAGAAGACAGCACTTGAAAATAGAATTCCCATAAAAAAAGGAGTTTATGCATCTGTAACAGGACCGAATTTAGAAACAAGAGCTGAATATAGAGCGTTACGAAAAATGACGGCTGATGCAGTAGGAATGTCAACTATTCCAGAAATTATCATTGCTCATAAACTAGGAATCAAATCACTTGGAATATCTATAGTAACTGATGAAGGATATCCAGACACATTGAAACCAGCTAATATTGAGGAAATAATTAAAGTTGCAGGAATAGCAGAACCAAAGTTAACATTACTAACAGCCAAGGTAGTTGAAAAATTAAAAGCGTTTAACTAAAATTAAATCAGAAAATTTATATATGACTGAACAAAGAAAAAAAATACTTGAATCTGTAAAGTTTTTGAAGGAAAAATTTCCCACGAAATTTAATCCTAAAGTTGCTTTAATTACAGAACCTAATTTTAGACTTCCTGCATATTTTGAGATTAAAAAGAAATATAAATTACTTGATATTCCACCTTATATTGGAGTAGAAAATGGGTTAAATCATAATTTGCTTTTTGCAAGATGTAATAGAAAAGATGTTATCATAATTAATGGTAGATTCCACTTTTATGATGGACTCTCAATGCGAGATATTGGGCATTTTATTTATGTATTAAAATTTTTAGGTGTTCAAAAAATTATTTCAATTGATGAAGTAGCAAACCTTAACCCAAGATTTAAAACTGGTGATTTAACATTGATATATGACCAGATAAATTTGATGGGTGATAACCCCCTTATTGGTGAAAACGATGATGAATTAGGAGTTCGTTTCCCTGATATGAGTAATGCATATGATGAAAAATTGTTTGTAGAAGCCTATAATATTTTTGTAAAAAATCAATTAAAAGTAAATGAATCTGTTTATTTAGGTATAATTGGTCCAGAATCTGAAACAGAGGCGGAAGCGAGATTTTATCGGGAAATCGGGGCTGATGTTGTTGGATATTCCTTAGTTCCTGAGAATATTGCTGCTGTTCACGCGAATATGAAATTTACAGGTATAGGGCTTATTACTCGTGAAATAATTGCTGATAAAATGATGGAGGAAGATTATTCAGAAGAAGAAAGGGAAAAAATTAAAAAGCAAAATTATAATATAGCTAAACCCAAAATAGATTTAATACTAAGTAAATTAATTTGAATTGTTAAATAATTAGTTAGAAGGGATAATAAATTTTTTTCTTTAAACTTTTTTATTCTGATTTTAGTTTAAATTTTTGATTGAATAAGGATTAATATTAAATATGAAAAAATACACAGAAATAAAAGTTTTATTATCATTTGTACTATTATTTAGTTTCGCTGTATATTCACAGGAAATTAAAGACCCTATAACTTTAAAGCCATTAGAGTGTGATACCTTAATGGTAGAAACTTCAAGCGTGAGTGAAGCAGATTATTCGATAAAAGAGCATTTACAAGACCACTTTGCTATTATTTCAGATGAATGGATTGGCAAAATTACAGCAACCGCTACCCCTGTTACAAAAGCATCAGAAGGTGATACATCTGAGACTCGAGATGAAATATATAAAATTACTTATCGCGTTCCAAAGAGTTTTCTTGTTGATACAATGAAAATATTATGGGAATTAAACATTCCTGAGTTTCGTTCATATATTTATCAATTACATCAAGATGATACAATTTTTATCGATATCTGGAATAATGTTGTAGGTACTGCTTCTGATAAAACATATACAGGTAATTTCAGTGCATACCGTATCCGCAACTGGCCATCATGGAAAGACCCTGATAAACCAGAGAAGCCAGTTGTTCCTCCAGGTCCTAAAAACCCGCTTGGTTTATTTGTTGTGCATTTTGATAAAAATTCTTTAAGATATTTTCATGGAACAAATAAAGAATATTTATTACAAACAAAAATGCGAAATCTATCTCATGGATGTATTAGAAATGAGAACGACAATATTCAAAAAATGAAAGAGTTTATAATAAAACGAGTTATTAAATCTGATGACTTACATTATTGGCTTTCTAGTACAAGAAGTATGACTTATGATTTAAAACCACAAGACCAGTTCCCTGTGAGAATAATATACAGGACTTTTACTGTATTTAGAGATGATTACGGACCTTATATAGAATTGTATAAAGATATTTATGGTTATAGCAGAACATCTAACTACGGAAAAGCAAATGACCCATCTTTAATTATATTAACTACAAAGGAAAATATATTAAGAGAATATAAAATAAAAATCAGAGATAATAAAATTCCTGAAGAACGATTAGAGAGAATTATTGATTATATAATTAAAAATGGAACTGAATACGAACGATATTATTTTAGTGATTTAGATGAGAAATTAAGAGAAGATTAAAAACTTTCATCTCGCCATTTCTTTATTTTCCATTTATCATCTGTAGAAGCGCGCGTAAGAATCATATCCGCAAAACCATTTATTCTAACAACATCTGATGGATTAAAAGTTATAGCAAGATTAAAACTTCTTCTTATACTTACATTAAGTGAATCTCCAAATTGTGTTATAATGTTATTCCAGATAACTTCTGTCTTTTGTGAGTTTTGAAATAACCCATTGGTCACGCGCATCTCTGTTGGTTTATCCCATGAAACATCATATCCGAGAACATAATCCCTATATGTAAATACGAAATCATCAGTAAGCAAATTGCTATAAACCATAGTATCCTTGAAAGTATAAGAGTATTTAAAATTTTGAAATAATCCTTCTATAGTTTTTTGGTCAGTAATAATCGGATTGTTATTTGTTATATCTAGGCGGGGAGAAAAAATATTGTCACATGAATAAAAAACATAACAAAAAGTAAAAATTCCTATTAGCAATAAAGTAATTTTCCAATGTAACAATTTTTTCAACATCTATAAAATATAATCAGTAATTATATAAATAGAAATAATATTTCTCATTAAAAATTTTTATTTGAAATAAAGTATTGGGTTTGAAGATTGATTCAGATTTTAATTTAAAAAGTTTGCCTTTAGAATACTCCAGGTTGTGTCTGATTCAAGTAATTTATAATCTGCCCAATGATGTATAGACCATAGGTTTCTTGAGTCTGGAGCCATAATAAAGCGCAGTTTTCCTCTTACTGATTTTGGTACATTTTGTCTTGTGTGATCGAAATATAAAAGGTAATCTGCGTCATAAACAGCGGAATCAGAAGTCTGAATTAAATTTGTGTTAGAAAGAAATAAATTAGATGATGATTGCATTGGTGTGGCAGAAATGAGAGCGGTTATATAATATCTTTCATTTGTAAAATTCCAGAATTTTAAAATTGGATACTGAGATATTGCAGATACTTCTGCTAAAAAAGTGAATTTTTTCGTTGAAAAATTCGTATCGACAAAGCAAAGCAAATAGTTATTAATATTTTTTTCCAGAATAGCAGATTGCAAGTTAACAATAACATATTGTGGTGCAGTTGGTGGTATAAAGGTAGAGCGTGGATCTACGGGGGTTTCTACTTCTCTTAAACATCCCAATAGAATAGCAGAAACGCTTAAAATAACAAAACCTAATATTTTATACTTTCTTTGCAAATATTATTAATCTTTTTGAATTTAGTTCATTATACTTATTACCATAATAATCACCGAAAATCTCAATAATCTCAAGGTTATTTTTTCTTAACTCATTTCGTATTTCTGTAAATCCATACAACTTAATCCTTTCCATAAAATCAGGTTTTCGCCTGACGCATTCCTTAAACTGGTATTTTTTACAAATATAAATATCTTTAAATACAAAATTATTTTCAATTCTCCTTTTTTGTAATATAATTTTATCGCCTAATGTAGTTTTTGTTATCGGTACTAAATATTTTATTACATAATAACGATTCAAGAAATCAAATATAAAGTATCCATTCTTCTTCAATGACGATTTCACATTTTGGAATAAACTAAAATTTTCATCATCATCTGTAAAATAACCAAAACTTGAAAATATATTAACAGCAATATCAAAAGAATTGTCAAAATTAAAATTTCTCATATCCATAATGAGAAATTTTATTTTCAACCCAATCTCTTTATTACTTTTAAGAGCAAGTTTTGCTTTGCTAATCATAAATGGTGAAATATCAAATCCTGTAACATCATAACCCCTTCTTGCGAATTCAAGTGAGTGCCTACCAGCTCCGCAGCATATATCAAGTAGAGTTGATTTATTTGAACAATCAATATTTCTTTGTATAAGATTTACAAGTGTTCTTGTATCTTTTTCTTCTCTATGCTTATATAATTCGAAGTAGTATTCGCTTGAGAACCATTTTTCAAACCAATCATTCATCAAATTTATTTTTAAATTTTCAACAAGGTATCCTTCCTTCAATTGCTTTAGCAAGGGTTACTTCATCTGCAAGTTCAATATCAGAACCAACAGGTAATCCCCTTGCAATTCTAGACATTTTTATACCCAGTGGTTTTAATAATTTTTGTAAATATAAAATAGTAGTTTCACCTTCAACCGTTGGATTTAATGCAAGGATTAATTCTTCTATTTTTGGCATTGAAGTTTCGCTCAGCCGTTCTAATAGTTCCTTCAATTTTATATCTTCAGGTCCAATACCATCAAGTGGTGATATTCTTCCATGCAACACATGATACAATCCCCTATATTCATTTGTCTTTTCAATTGCAAGCACATCTTGTGGCTCTTCTACAATGCAAATAGTAGTTCTATCTCTTTTTTCAGAAGAGCAAATTTTGCATACTTCATTTTCTGTAATATTGCAGCAGATTTTACAAAATTTAATTTTATCTTTTACATCCAATATAGATTTAGAAAGTTTTTCTACTTTTTCTCTCGGTTGTTTAATAATAAACATTGCTAAACGTCTTGCTGTTTTTCTTCCTATCTGTGGAAGAGATGCAAGCTCTTCTATTAATGAGTCCAGAGAATCAGAAATATTTGTCATAGGAATAAGAAATCTTTTATTTGAAATTAAAAGCCCATTAAATTTAATCCAGGTATATTGGGTAGCATTCCTGCTGTCACCTTCTGCATTTCTTCATTATAAAGTTTCTGTGCACTTTCATATGCTTTGTTTATCGCTGCAATTAGTAAATCTTCAAGTACATCAGGTTCGTCGGGATTAATTATTTCCTTTTCTATTTCTATTTTTAAAATCTGACTTCTTCCATTAATAGTAACCTTTACCATTCCACCACCTGCTTCTTCAGTAATTGTTTTATTTTCTAATTCTTCCTGAATCTTTTGCATTTTTTCTTGCATAATTTTTACTTGCTTCAACATTTCTTGCATTTGATTTGGTTTCATTTATATATCTCCTTTTTTATTTTAAAAATTTAAATATTCTTTCCAGATTTTAAATAATTCCGCTTCTGCCATTACATCACCTATACAGTAATCTGCAATTTTCTGATATTCTTTATTCTTGTATAATTCTCCAATCATATCACCTGTAATACCACTACTTTTTGGACTTTCTATTCCTAATTGCTTGCAGTAAAAGTCAAGAGAAAACTTTCGCCTTGCACCAGTTGGTGCGTGTTTCAAAAATGTTAACTCTTTTAATAAATCTATATGGTATTCCCTGAAATTAAAATCCGTTCCTGCCATTAAATTCCTTGTTGGTCTTATCCTTAAAATAAGGGAACGCAACATTAAGTAAGGGCAATCAAATTCTCTACCGTTAAAGGTAACAAATAAGTTAAATTCTTTATCCCGTAATGTTTTCCAGAAAATTTCAATAATTGTTTTTTCATCTCTACAATAGTAGTTAATATTGTCATATTTTTTTTCTAACTCTATTTTGTCTGCATTATTTTCCTGTTCTGTATTTATCAGAACTGCTCCTTTATTTTCATAGAAATCCAGCATACCAATTGCAACTAAAAATGAAGTCCATGGAGAAAACACAAGCGAGTCAATAATTTCTTTTTCTTTTTGTTCATCTCCGTTAGCCCATTTTAGCAGGTAATCTTTTGTATCTTCATCGTAGCGTTCATGAAAGTCGTAAGGAGCAACTTCAATATCAAAAACAAGAATTCTTCTATAATCTAAATCTGGCATATCTTATATTTTAAAAAGGTTATGAATATCTATATTTAAAGGTTCTGGAGAATAAAAAGGTTCTCCGAATTCAACTCCAATTTTGAAGCCGTAATACCGTGCTTTTACTTCAATATTTTTCAAGTACAATTTACTGTTTATAAAAGTCTTTTGCTGAACCCTTGACTTTGGATTGTAGAATTGCGATGAATATGCTTTAATTGATTTTAACTTCGTTTTGAATGTATCACTTATATCTACTATAAAACTAACCGGTATATCATAAGTATGACTGAAGTAAAAAACTTTTTTGGGTCTAAATGGATTTGTATCGTCTATTTTTAGCTTTGCTAATCCTGAAAAATATACTGCTTCTCTTATCAGTATACCAGCATTTATATGGTCAGGGTGCCTATCGAAAGGAAATGGTGCAAAAACAATTTCAGGTTGATATTTTCTTATTAAGCGAATTAATCTGAATCTATTCTTTTGTGTATTTTGTATATCGCCATCAGGTATAGCAAGATTTTCTCTAACCTTAACACCAAGTATTTTTGTTGCTCTTTGAGTTTCTTTTTTTCTTAAATTTAGATTTCCACCCGTGCTTAATTCTCCAAGCGTTAAATCAATTATTCCACACCTGTAACCATTATTAGCTAATTTTAATAATGTTCCTGCTGATGTTAATTCTATATCATCGGGATGTGCACCTATAAATAGTGCATCAAGTTTTTTTACTTTATCCATTTAAAATCAATATAACAAATATGCTTTTTTTATTAAATTACATTTTATTAATAATTACTTTTTATTAACATTGAAATTATGAATGCTAAGGAGTTAATCATAGTTGCCTGCCACGCAATATTTATTGGAGAAAAGCGGGAAGATATTTTAAATGATGATAAGTGGATTTTATTCCCTTTTCAAAAAGGAGAACCGAAATATTATGTTGAACATTTAAAAACGGGTATTAAACTATCATTTGAAAATTTAAATTCTGTATTAGTTATTTCAGGTGGAAAAACCAGAAAAGAAGCAACTAATATAAGTGAAGCAGAAAGTTATTTGAAAATAGCAGAAATGGAAAAGTGGTTCGGGTTTCAAGAAGTTAAGGGAAAAACATTTTTAGAAGAATATGCAAGAGATTCATTTGAAAATTTACTCTTTTCTCTGTGTAAATATTTTGAATTACATAGTAAGTTACCACTTAAAACCTATCTAATTACATGGAAATTCAAAGAAGAGCGATACAATTTTCACAGTCGAAGTCTTGGTTTAACTTCTGATGAATTTGAATTTATTGGTGTAAATAATCCAGAAGATTTAGACCTTGCAATTGAGAATGAAAAAAGGACACTTTTAGAATTCAAATCAGACCCATATGGAACAGCAGGTATTCTTCGAGAAAAGAAACAAATCAGAAATCCTTTAAAGTTAATACACCCTTACAATTGTTATTTATATAAAGATATACTTGAAGATTTGAAATTTTAATTTAAAAATTAAAAAAATAATTTGTATGAACACAGAACTATTCAACGCAGCACAAAAAGCACTGTCAGAATATATGGGCTTGCAAAAAGAAGAAACCTTATTGATTGTAACCGATGAGACCAAAAGGGAAATAGCAGATGCGTTATTAGTAGCAGGGCAGCAACTATGCAAAGAAGCATTTCTAATTGAAATGAAGTCACGCCAGATTAATGGTGAAGAGCCACCAATTCAAATTTCTGAATTAATGAAAATGGTGGATGTTGTCCTGTGTCCAACAGCAAAATCACTTACACATACGAAAGCAAGAAGGGATGCAGCAGAGAAAGGGGTTAGAATTGGAACTATGCCAGGAATAAAGATTGAGACGATGGTTAGATGTTTAAATGCTGATGCAGAAAAAATAATTCAATTAACAAAGTTTTTTGGAGATAAACTTAGAAACACATCTCAAGTTAGAGTAGTTACGGAGAAGGGAACGGATATTACAATGCCAATGAAGGATAGAAAAGTATTGGAAAGCACAGGTGTTTTAAAGGAGAAAGGTAATTGGGGAAATTTACCTTCTGGAGAAGTGTATCTCGCACCATGGGAAGATAAATCTAATGGTAAAATTGTTATCGATGGTTCTATGGCAGGAATTGGAATGCTCTCTGAGCCAATAGTTGTAGAAGTAGTTAATGGTTATGCAGAAAAAATAGAAGGTGGTGCAGAAGCAAAGAAATTGGAAGAAATGTTGAATAAAGCAGGCAGGGATGCCCGTGCAATTGCTGAGTTTGGAATTGGTACAAACTATAAAGCAGAATTATGCGGAGAAATACTTGAAGATGAAAAAGTCTTTGGCACAGTACACATTGCATTTGGAAATAACCTTTCTATGGGTGGCACAATATCAGTCAGCAGTCATTTAGATGGACTGATAAAGGAACCCGATGTTTACTTTGACAACACTCTCGTAATGAA
>JAOADD010000041.1 GCA_026417495.1 Ignavibacteria bacterium | reverse complement strand
ATTTTAATAGATGATATCAAAAATTATTATGATAACCTACCAAAACCAACAGAAGCAGAACTTCAAATTAGTAAACAGATTATGCAATCAGACGGAATAACATCATATACTTATGGTACAATGGCAGGTTATCACCGCTATTCAGAAATGATTCAACAACTTGATACATTAAGATATTTATTCCCTAATTTGATAACTGCAAAAATTAATATAGGAACTACCTGGGAAAACAGAATAATTTATGCTGTAAAAATTTCTGATAATCCCGATATAAATGAATCAGCAATAGAACCTGGTGTTTATTTTGATGGTTTGCATCATGCGAGAGAACCAATAACTCTTGAAGCACAATTATATTATATGTGGTATTTATTGGAAAACTATAATACTAATCCAGAAATTCAATATCTTGTAAACAACAGAGAGATATTTTTTGTACCAATAGTAAATCCAGATGGCTATGTTTACAACGAAACAACTAACCCAAATGGTGGAGGTGATTGGAGAAAAAACAGAAGACTCAATAGCCCAGGAGTATATGGAGTCGACTTAAACAGAAATTATAGTTATGGATGGGGATATGATAATGGTTCAAGCAGTGATCCTAATAGTGATACATATAGAGGGCCCTACGCATTCTCAGAACCAGAATCTCAAGCAATAAAAAATTTCCTTTTAGATAAGCAACCAGAAATTGCTTTTACTATTCACTCAACTGCTGGTTCTGTTTTGAACCCATACAGTTATTGTGATACAGCTATTAGATATGATTTTTATCAGGATTTAAGTTCAGAATTCTGCCCAATGATTACAAGGACTGCAGGGACAACCGCTACTGATTATGTATATGGAACTGTTAAAGAGATGTTAAATTATTATTCTAGTGGCACCACACGCGACTATATGCACTCAATTGGTATATTTGGTTGGGGTCCCGAAATCGGAGGGCCAAGTTTTTGGTCTAATCAAACTTACATTATACCCTTATGTAGTGGTTTTCTACCTGCTATGAA
This sequence comes from Ignavibacteria bacterium, assembly GCA_026417495.1. Taxonomy (GTDB): domain Bacteria; phylum Bacteroidota; class Ignavibacteria; order Tepidaquicellales; family Tepidaquicellaceae; genus Tepidaquicella. The sequence continues at coordinate 28,338 of JAOADD010000041.1, read as the reverse complement.
ATACTTGACATGGGTTGCTGGTAGTTATCCTAAAATGAAAAACTTTCAAATTCCTGGAAAAGGTTATGTTACAAAAAATGACACACTGAATCTAATACTTGAAATCAGAAATAAAGGATTAACTAAACCATCTAAAAATGTAATTGTAGATCTAACTACTAATTACAATAATTCCACACCTATTGTATCATCAATTAACTATGATAGCATTTTACCAAGAGCTTCAAAACTGAATACTAATAATCCATTTAAATTTAGAATCTCTAATTCCGCGAATACTGGAGATAATATTCAATTTGTAGCAACAGTAAAAGAAAATGGGATAGTAGCATCAAAAGATACTTTTTATGTAACGGTAGGAGCAACGCAGATAATATTTGAAGATAATGCTGAAAGTGGTACTTCCAACTGGACAAAATCAGGGACAGGAAAACAATGGGATACTACTTATATATCATCATGGACAGGGAATAAAAGTTTTGCAGACTCAAGATGGGGTAATTCTTCAAATAGTACAAATAATCAATTTACTCTAAATCCAACATTCAATTTATTAGGTAAATCAAATCCAAGACTTGAGTTTGCAATAAAATTTGCAACAGAACCTGATTATGACTATGCTAGAATTCAAATCAGCACAAACGGTGGAACAAGTTGGACTAATCTTTCTGGAAGGTATACTAAAACATTTTCAGGACAACCATCTTACATTGGACTGATGTATTGGAGATATGAACAAATAAATCTTTCCTCATATATTGGACAGACTAATGTTAAATTCAGATTTATTTATTATACTGATAATGGAGTACCTGGAGATGGAATATATATTGATGATTTTAGAATTGTAGATTATAAGGAAACCCCCTTAGCAATCACGAAATCAGAATCAGAAATTCCAACAAAATATAATTTATATCAAAACTATCCAAATCCCTTCAATCCCTCTACATCAATTAAATTCGATCTTCCTGTAGATTCTTATGTAATACTTGAAGTATATGACATACTAGGAAGAATTGTAGAAAATCTTATTGATTGCAATTTAAAAGCAGGTACATATACTTACACATTTAACTCATATAACCTACCATCAGGAATATATTTCTATAGAATAAAAGCTGGTAATTATTCTGAAATAAAAAAGATGATGATACTAAAATAATATTATTAAAATCTTCAGAAATAAAAAACGGGTTTAACAAAACCCGTTTTTTTATCATTAAAATTTAAAATTTTTCTAATAGGTTTTTAATTCTCCAATCTCTTTTTCTACTGCTTTCAAAACATGTAAATCTTTTACAGCTTGCATCATATTATTATGGTCAGGATAAAGTGGTCTATCAACATCTAAATGTTCAACTATTTCTCTTACCGCTTTATGTGCTGCCTGTGTTCCTTTCCCAAAGCTGTAATTACGGAAGTCGAGAGCTTGAGCTGCTGCAATAAATTCAATTGCAAGTACTCCATATGCATTATCAAGAATTTGCCTTGTTTTTAATGCTGTATTCATACCCATACTTACAAAATCTTCCTGGTCAGCAGCAGCTGGAATCGATTGTATGGAAGCAGGCATTGATAAAATTCGTTGTTCTACAATTAACATATCAGCGGTATATTGACTTAGCATAAGTCCAGAAAACATACCTGCTCCTTTAGTTAGAAATGCAGGTAATCCTATGCTCAAAGCAGGGTTAAGTAATCTATTCAATCTTCTTTCAGAAATAACGCACACCATAGTGATAGCAGCTCCGAACATATCAAGTGGAACTGACACAGGAGAACCTTGGAAATTAGCACCAGTAAGGACTATTTCATCATCAGCAAGAAAAACTGGATTATCTGCTACACCGTTTAGTTCTATCTCTACCTGTTCACGAGTCCACTTCATTTGGTCTCTTGCTGCACCCAATACCTGTGGAGATGAACGCATACTGTATGCATCTTGAACTTTAACTTTAACTTTACCAAGTAAATCAGAGCCTTCAATAACTCTTTTTATATTCTCTGCTGAAGTGATAGCACCCTGAAAACCTCTTAATTTATGAAGCCTCACATCATAAGGTTTCAAATTAGCCATTAAAGCTTCAAGGGTCATAGCACAAGCTATTTCTGCTTGTTTAAGTAATCTCTCTGCTTCATAAATTTCCAAACATGCGATACCAGTAATTAAATTACTTCCATTGATTGCACCTAATCCATCTCTAGCCTTTAATCCAGGAATAGGTATCCCCGCTTTCTCAAATGCTACTTTTCCTGGCATTCTTTCTCCTTGATAAAATGCTTCTCCTTCCCCTAATAGTAATAAAGCCATTTGACTCATAGGAGATAAATCACCACAAGCACCGACGCTACCTTTTTCACACACAACTGGTGTAACACCCTTATTAAGCATATCAACAAAAGTTTGAGTAATCTCCAACCTTACAGCAGAATATCCAAGAGCATGGACATTAATACGAGATAATAAAGCAGCTCTTACATGTTCAATTGGTGCAGGCTTCCCAATTCCAGCAGAGTGATTATAGATTAAATATTTCTGAAAGTCTTTTACCTGTTCATCAGTAAGTACTACTTCTGAAAATTCTCCAATACCTGTATTTACACCATACATAATTTCTCTTGCCTGTATTCTCTTTTCTATAAAACCTCTGCACTTTTTAATTCTTTCAATTGCATCAGGATGTAGTTCAACTTTTTCACCTAAAACAGCAACATTGTAAACATCCTCAATAGTTAGATTTTTTCCTGTTATTACAACTGTCATAGATTTATTAATTTGTTTAATAATTAAGTTAATTCATTACTTCCAGTATTTTGAAATAAACTCTTCTACTTCAGGTAAACCACCTTGGTAAATAAGATAACCATTACTTGGTTCTCGTTCCGTTATTTCTCTTGCTATAGGAGTTAGCATTATTTTCTTAACTTCTTCCAGATCTTTGGTTTGACCAAGTGCCCAACCAAGTTTAATATAAGCAACCTCAGGTAACATATTAGCCGCAGGGACAACTCCTAAATCCATAATATCCCTACCCGTATCATATACATACATCTGAACATATCCCCACAAAGTTTGAACAGTCATATAAATAGCAATACCCTTGTCACTTGCTCTTTTGAGTGCAGGATATAAAGGTTTATTAACATGACCAAGACCAGTTCCTGCAATAACAATTCCTTTATAACCATTATCAGTTAAAGAATCAATAATATCAGGTTTCATATTAGGATAGTAATATACAATACTTACCATTTCCTCAAAAGCAGTATTTATCTTAACATTTCTATCATTTCTTCTTTTTCTATAATCTGTTCTAAGTGGTGTAATTTTCTCTCTACTTACCATAGCAATAGGAATATCTCCAATAGTCCTGAAAGTAGAGCGATAACTTGAATGCATTTTCCTTACTCTTGTACCCTGGTGTAATAATCCATATTCATCAGATGTAGGGCCAAACATACAAACCATGACTTCAGCAATATCACTTTCAGCTGCGGTTTTAACGCTGTGCATTAAATTAAGTGCAGCATCAGAAGAAGGCCTATCACTTGAACGTTGGGAACCTACCATAACAATAGGGATTGGAGAATTTTGAACCATGAATGAAAGTGCTGCTGCTGTATGGTGCATCGTATCTGTACCATGCCCAACAACAATTCCTTGAACACCTTTTTCAATTTCTCTACCAATAGCAAGTGCTGTTCCTATCCATTGTTCAGGTCCCATATTTTCACTAAAAACACCATAAAGTTTTTCTGTCTCTAAGTTGCAAATATCTGCAAGTTCAGGAACTGAACCGTAAAGTTCTCCTGGTGTGAATGCTGGTATTACAGCACCCGTTCGGTAGTCTAATCTACTGGCTATTGTACCACCAGTACCAAGTAATTTCACTTTCGGTTTTGCAGGATCGTAAGGGAATTCTTTTTCAGGAATTTTATAATGAGCTTCCTTTCTGCCTTCAACTTTGATATCTTGAACTCTTTTTGCTGAGATCCCTATATTGTATCCTGAACGGAGTTTTAATACAATATGATGAGAATCAGCAGTTTCAGAACGAGGTAAAATAATCCCTTTAAACACTCCACTATCTGTAGTAATTACCACATCACTCCAAACGAGCGCTTGAAAATTCTTTAATACATCTAATGCTTCACCTCTATATCCTTTATAGGAATCACTCATCAGTGTTGTATTAATTTTCTTTTATAAGTTTATAAACTTTTGAACCATCAATTTTTCCTCTTACTTTATTCATAATAATACCCATTAAAACATGCGTTTTCTTGTCAGGATTAATTATAGTCAACCTTTCTAATTCTGCTTTTGATTCTTGAATGATTTCTGAGAGTTCCTTATCTGAAATTATTTTTTGTGGATTTTTCGAACTTAAAGTACCATTGGTAGCATAATTCATCATCTCTAATAGAATACCTTCTCTTGTAATTACTCCTTTTTTAAATAACTCAAATATATTAAGGAAAACTTCTTCTGTAAAATCTATTGACTTTTTTAATTTCTTTTTAATTCTTTTAGGATAATGTATAAGTGCAATTGAAGCAACCTTTGGATTAATATTAAAATCCTTTACAAGTTTTTTGAAAAGGTTAGCGAACTTTGAAATTGCTAAAGGTCTAATTACATCATTAGGAATTTTTAATTCTCTGTACCATTCTTCTCTTTCCCAAATAGGTTCAGGCAAAATTTGTTTTAATTTGTTAACTCTTTCTATAGTTATTTTTTCTGGTGGCAAATCAGTATCAGGGTACATTCTATCTGGACCTGGTAAAATTCTTTCAAATCCATTCGTACCATCTTTTAATGCTTGCCTTGTTTCTGATGGAACCCCTATTGTTGCTTCTCTAGCACGAATAATTATTTCATTTGCTCCTGTTTCTGCATCTTTTTCATCTCCCCATACAATGACAAGAGTATCTTCTTTTTGAGCACCAACTACTTTTTTAATCGTTTGCCATTCTGAATTGGAAATTGTTTCACTTGCACTATCCGAATGGATTATATTAGGTAGAGTCGTCAAGCAAGCAATAACTCTAACTCTATCTGATATTTCTTTTGCAAAGTAAGTGTTTGTTTGTGTTTGCCATCGCAACAAATCTTTAAATCCACAAAGAGTTACACAGTTGATTTTCAATCCTTCCTTTAACGCATTTTTTATAGGTTCATATTTAGTTTTTCTTAAACACTTAGTAACATTATCAACTTTAGCTTTGAAAGTATCAGGAGTTATACCTCTTCGATGTAATTCTTCACGTAATCTTAACAAATTCCATTGTCGCATTGCTTCGTTATATGTAAGAATTGGAATTCTTTTTATACTTGGTACACCTTTAATTTCAATTCGAGTTCCACCTTCAACACTAACATTTACATCTTCCCTCGCAGCACCAGCACCAGTTCTAACCAACCCTGTACTTCTGACAAGAGCACTCAATATTTCACATACCTCCATCACTTCAAATGGTGTTCGCATTTCTGGTGCTGTTACTGTTTCAATCAGAGGCATTCCTAGTCTATCTGTATTATAATAACGATTATGCCCTATATCAGAAATCTCACGACAGGAATCCTCCTCAATTGAAATTTGAATTATGTTAATTTTTCTGTCTTTATACTTAATCCATCCATTTACACCAAAAATTGCTGTGCGTTGAAATCCTGTTGGTATACTGCCATCAAGATATTGTTTCCTGGCAATATGAAGTTCATCAATTATACTACAATTCATAAGAATACCAATTGCAATTGCTTTATCAAGTGCTTCCTCATTAATCATAAAAGGTGGTGTATCATCCATTTCATAAGTACAAACAGAATCATGATGAATTCTATAAATAATGTTTTTCTTTGTTTTGAATTCCATTAATGCTGTCCCGTCATACTCACCAAGTTCTGACAATGTGGGTCTCATATGGCGGAGTATTTCGGCATTGTAATTCTTACTATACTTACCTGATGGGCACCTGCAGAAAAGTTTTTTTTCTGTATCAAGTTGCTGATGAACCTCGAGCCCCGATTTGAAACCAATCCGAGCATAATCTTCATCTGTCATTTCCTCAAAAGGCTTAAAAATAAAATCTATCATATTTTATCATTAAGAATAATATAATTAAACAATTTACAACTATTAAATTTTTTATTAAAGGGAATTTAAAATGTTAAAATAATAATTAAAATTCCTCTTAAAAACTTTAATAATTTCTTTTATAAAGTCATATAAAACTGACTGAAATTGTAATTAAAAAAAATGTATATTTATTAAATTAAAAAATAATTTTACCTCAAATAAAATTATGGAGGAAAAATGATTCGCAAACAGGAAGCATTAGATTACCATTCAATGGGTCGACCAGGGAAAATAGAAGTAATTTCAACAAAACCCTGTACAACGCAAAGAGAATTATCTCTTGCATATACACCAGGGGTTGCCGAGCCATGCCTTGAAATAGTAAAAAATCCTGATGATGTTTTTAAATACACAGCACGAGGAAATCTAGTAGCTGTGGTTTCAAATGGTACTGCAGTTCTTGGACTTGGCAACATTGGTGCTGCAGCGGGAAAACCAGTTATGGAGGGAAAAGGAGTATTGTTTAAAAGATTTGCCGATATAGATGTATTTGACATAGAAGTGGCAACTGAAGACCCTGATGAAGTTATAAGAGTTGTGCAACTTCTTGAACCCACATTTGGGGGGATTAATCTGGAAGATATAAAAGCACCAGAGTGTTTTTATATTGAAGAAGAATTGAAACGAACAATGAAAATTCCAATTTTTCATGATGACCAACATGGTACAGCAATCATCAGTGGCGCAGCACTTTTAAATGCACTTGAACTTACCAACAGGAAAATAGAAGATGTAAAAGTTGTTTTTAGTGGTGCTGGAGCAGCTGGTATAGCTTGTGCAAAAATGTATGAAACTCTCGGCGTTAGAAAAGAAAATATGATTTTGTTAGACACAAAAGGTGTTGTTTATAAAGGAAGAAAAGAAGGAATGAATCCATATAAGGAATATTTTGCAATCGATACAGATATGAGAACCTTAGAAGAAGCAATTAAGGGTGCTGATGTATTCTGTGGAGTTTCTGTAGCGAATATCTTGACCAAAGAAATGGTAAGAACGATGGCTGATAATCCAATCATTTTCGCAATGGCAAACCCAAATCCTGAAATCACATATCCTGATGCATTAGAGGCTAGAAGTGATGTTATAATGGCTACAGGAAGGTCGGATTATCCTAATCAAGTTAATAATGTACTTGGATTCCCATTCATATTTAGAGGTGCTCTCGATGTTATGGCAACAACAATTAATGATGAGATGAAGATTGCTGCATCTTATGCACTTGCTAAACTAGCAAAAGAAGATGTACCAGATTCTGTAATTAGAGCATATGGTGATAAGAAAATTGAGTTTGGAAGAGAATATATAATTCCTAAACCTTTTGACCCAAGAGTATTGATTTGGGAAGCATCAGCAGTGGCAAAAGCTGCAATGGATTCAGGTGTTGCAAGAAAACCTATTAAAGACTTTGAAGAGTATCGTGATTATCTTGAAGCAAGACTAGGAAGATCAAGACAAGTAGTTAGATTCTTTGTCCATAAAGCACAAGCAGAACCAAAACGAATTGTATTCCCAGAAGGGGAAGAAATTAAAATATTAAGAGCTACACAAATAATTTTAGATGAAAAAATTGCAAAACCAATATTAATTGGTAAAAAAGAAAATATTGAAGAAAAAGTGAATGAGTTAGGTTTAAACTTTGACTTGGATGCAATAGAAATAAGACATCCTTCAACATGCACTAAATGCGATGAATATGCTGATGAGCTCTTCAAATTACGTGCAAGAAAAGGAATGTCTTTCCCTGATTCCAGAAGGAGTATTCAAGACCCATTGATTTATGGAATGTTAATGGTACGAATGAACGATGCTGATGGATTAATTTCAGGATTAACTAAACCATATCCATACACAGTTAGACCTGCACTTCAAATAATTGGAAAAGAGGACAATGTTCATTGTATAGCTGGTATGTATATGCTTATATTCAAAAAGAAAACCATTTACATTGCTGACGCAACAATAAACATTAATCCAGATGCAGAAACACTTGCAGAAATTGCAATGCTTGCAGCTGATACAGTAAAAAATTTGGAAGATGAACCAAAGGTAGCAATGTTATCATTCAGTAATTTTGGAAGCACCAGACATCCTTTAACAGAAAAAGTTAGTAAAGCTGTTGAAATTGTAAAATCAAAGAGACCAGAACTTGTAATTGATGGTGAATTGTTTGCTGATACAGCTTTAAAACCACATATTATTAACGCACTTTATCCATTTAGTAAACTAAAAGAAGAAGCAAACCTTTTAATATGTCCTGATTTAACCTCTGCAAACATAGCATATAAATTATTAACAACACTTGGTGAAGCAAATGCTTTTGGACCGATGCTAATGGGAATTAAAAAACCTGTATACTTACTTGCTCAAGAATCAGATGTTGATGATATAGTAAAAATCACTGCAATGGCAGTTTTTGAGGCAAGAAGAAAAGCAAAAGCAAAATAAATTATAACTTATAAAAAAATTAAAAAGGCTACAAATAATGCATATTTGTAGCCTTTTATATTTTTGAATTGTTTTCAATTTAAACCACAAACACCACCTGGGCAACCACCATTGTAAGAAGTATCACAATAACCAGAAGAGCATGGGTTATCGAAATCAGTATCATTTTCTGAACCAAATGAAGAAAATACTGAAATTAACTTTTTATAATTTTTAGAGTTACATTTTGGGCAGAATATATTTTCTTCATTTTCTCTACTTTTATGAAAAATTTCAAACTTTGTATTACAATCATTACATTTATATTCAAATATTGGCATATTTCAAACTCCTTTTAAATTAATTGCTAATAGCAATTATATTAAATTTATTTTTAAAATTCAATATAAAATCTACTATCCTTTTTCCTTTAAATAAAAAAACAAATTTACAAAGTTATGCAAAACTATAATATTTATGTCTGAATTAAAAAGAGTACTTATAACAGGTGGTGCTGGATTTATTGGTTCACATCTTTGTGACAAATTAATTAATGAAGGATATCATGTAATTGCGATGGACAATTTAATTACTGGTACACTAAAAAATATCGAGCACCTGTTTCCATTAAAAGAATTCGAATTTTATTTTCATGATGTCACCAAGTTTGTACATATTCCAGGAAAACTTGATTATATACTTCATTTTGCTTCTCCTGCGAGCCCAAGTGACTATTTAAAAATGCCTATACATACCTTAAAAGTCGGTTCAATTGGTACTTACAATCTTTTAGGGTTAGCTAAAGAGAAAAAATCAGTATTTCTAATTGCTTCTACTTCTGAAATTTATGGGGATCCACTCGTAAACCCACAAAACGAGGATTATTGGGGAAATGTGAATCCAATAGGTCCAAGAGGTGTATACGATGAAGCAAAAAGATTTATGGAAGCAATTACTATGGCATATCATAATTATCATAATTTAGATATAAGGATTGCAAGAATTTTCAATACTTTTGGCCCAAGAATGAGAATTGATGACGGAAGAGCATTGCCAAACTTTATGGTTCAAGCGTTGAAGAATGAAGAAGTAACAGTATATGGAGATGGGAAGCAATATAGGTCTTTTTGTTATATTGATGATATGGTTGAAGGGATATACAAATTAATGTTGAGTGATTATATTTACCCAATAAATCTAGGTTATCCCGAAATGATAACGCTAAATCATTTTGCTGAGGAAATAATAAAATTGTGTAATTCAAAATCAAAAATAGTTTACAAGCCCTTACCTGTTGAAGATCCAAAAGTAAGAATGCCAGATATAACTAAAGCACGAGAAATTTTAAAATGGGAACCTAAAATTACTCGAGAAGAAGGATTAAAGAGAACACTGGAATATTTCAAAAAAATACTTAAAAGTGATTAATAAATTATTTGTTCTCCTTCATCTAAAATAAAAACTTTATCTTTCAAATCTTTTAAATATTTCTCCTCCTCCAATATTTTTTCTAGAACATATATTGGGACTCTTGGGTCATTCATATATTCTATTGTTCCATAGTGAATCGGAATCATTTTCTTTGCTTTTATATCTTCAAATAATTTAATCGCTTCCATTACCGAGGTGTGATACAAGAAGCCTTTTTCTTCACAATTTCTACAAGGACCAATTGGAATAAAAGCTAGTTCAATATTGAACTTCTCACCAATTTTTTTGAAAGCAATATCATCATAACCTGTATCACCTGCAAAATAGACAGAAACATCTTTATACTCTACAATAAAACCACAATGTCCCTGCACCCGCCATAGATAAGAATCTAAAGCATACCTCCCACCCGTATGTACAGCATAAACAGGAGTAATTTTTACATCATCGATAATTGTGGTTTTACCATAATATTTACCTGAAAAAATTCCTGTTGTATCTAATCTATGCATATTTAAATCAAAGTTCGGTAAATATTCTTCAACCCCAGCAGGGAAAACAAGATTTGTTTTTGGGAATAAATTTGATAATTCATCAAGTGAATGAAAGCTTAAATGGTCAAAATGAGAATGTGAAACAAAAATTATATCGAGCTTGCTGAGATTTTCGTATAACAATCCAGATTCAAGTTTCCTTGTAAAAAAGAATGCAAATCTATCTTCGAAAAAGGGATCGAATAATAAAACTTTTTCATATATTTGTAATAGTACTGTAGAATGGCCTGCCCATAATACAGAGAGTCTAACACTATCCTTTATTGGATTATCAATTTTATTTATAACTATTTCTGGAGATTCTGTTATTGTTCTCCATATGTTATAAGTAAGTATTCTACTACGACTACAGGAAAAAAAAGTAAGTGCAACCAAAAAAATAAAAATTATTAGAATAGACTTCTTCATTAATAATATTTAAAATAAATTCCGAAATTATATTTAGATTCAGAATTAAAATTTTTAGTGTATTGCAAACCTAAAATTCCACCAAAAAAGTATATACCCGATTCTATCCCAAAACTGTTCTCCGTGGTATGTTTTTTCGTTTTTCTGTATGTATATTTTCCACCTATAGAAAAAGCAACATCTTCACCTTTATTAAAAACAGGTAATATTATTCTCGAACCAGTACTCAAGCTGTATTTTTGTAGATTTGAATATTCAAAAACACTTGTAACTAACTCAGGTTGTAAAAAAAGCTCCACTGAACCGGTGAACCTCCTAACAGGATTTATCTTAAAAAACTGAAACGGAGATACAAACTTATTAGCGGTGAATGAATAATTTACTGGTATTATATTCCACCTAATACCAAATTTTGTTTGTGAATCTGAATCATTCCTATCATCGAAAAAAACGGGAGATGGGACAAGCTGAAACAAAGCCCAACTAATAAATTCATTTGTTGAATTTTGACTTTGAGAAAAAGAATTTTCAAAAAAAATTAATATCAGAATAATTATTATATAATCTCTGAATTTCATCATAAATATAACAAAATATTAAATTAAAGAATTCTATTAATGTATTTAATTTAAAGAAAAAACTAATTATAATAAAACAAATAAATATTTTATATGACATTTAAAAATAAGCATTTAGTCATTTTTTTATTGATTATTACATTAATATTCTCATTTGAGTGTAAGAATAATACTCAGGGGAAAAGCAACTTAGACCAAAACAAATACGAATTAAAAGAACAAACCCAAGAACATTCAATAAAAGAGTTTTCGAAAGATACGATTAAAAAATCTGAGGAAAATAAATCTAATATCCCTGATGGTTTAAAAAAATTAAAAAAAGCATACCCAGATTTCATAGATTCTATTGATAACAATAATCTATATTTTAAAGATGGTACGAAAATGATTTATGATGATGGCAGGAAAAAGACTTTTGATGAGATGTTGGAAGACCCTGATTTAGAAGATATGATGTCCCAAGAGTATCCTATGGGAAAAGATTATGAAATACCTGATGTAAACGAAGACCCAGGAAGAATAAGATATGAACCATTTTTTATGAAAATTTATGGAAGCTCAGCTTCAGAAGTAAAAAAATATTTGGTAACTATCAAATGGATGCCCAAATCTACAAATGCATCAGTAACAATTACTTCGAGAAATAGCGTTGATATTCAATTAAAAGCAGTATCAGATGAGCTTGACAAATTACCCCAAAATTTAAAAAAATATGTCACAAAAACCGCTGGTACTTTCTATTGGAGAAATATTGCTGGAACAGAAAGATTAAGTGCACACAGTTTTGGAATAGCAATTGATATTAATACTGATTACTCAGATTACTGGCAATGGGATAAAACCCTAACATATAAAAACAGAATTCCACTTGAAATAGTTGAAATATTTGAAAGATATGGATTTATATGGGGAGGTAAATGGTATCATTACGATACAATGCACTTTGAATATAGACCTGAATTATTGGTATCCCCAAATTAGAATTGAAAAATGGATTAGGTTCTTGGGAAAGAAACAACAAATGTAGACCCTTCTCCCTTTTTACTTTTGACAGAAATTTTTCCACCATTTTTATCCAAATGTTCTTTGCAAAGAATTAATCCAAGTCCTGTACCAGTTTCTCCACCTGTGCCCTTTGTAACATAATCTCTATCAATTTCAAAAAGTTTTCTCGCATTTTCTTCACTCATACCGACACCCGTATCTTTAACAATTATATTATCATATTCACTTGTTTTTTGATATTCAACTGTTACTGTTCCCCCATGTTTAGTAAATTTCACAGCGTTAGATATTAAATTTCTAACTACAAGTTCGAACATATTCATATCCGCTTTAATAATTGTTTCGGGAGGTATTTTAGATTCTAATTTAATATTTTTTTGTGCAGCATTATTGCTATAAAGGTTAATAATCTTATCCACAAGATTCTTCACTGGAATATCTACTTTGAAATATTTTGTGATTCCCCTTTGAAGACGAGACCATTCAAGCAAGTTCTCAAGTAGGTTATATATTTGCTTTGCACTCATATGTATCTGTTTTGCAACTTCTCTAATATCTTCCACAGACATAGTATCAATTGTGGAATTAAGAACTTCTGCAAGACCAAGTAATCCTGTAAAGGGGCTTCTTAAATCATGAGCGACAAGCGAGAAAAACTTATCCTTCCTTTTATTAATTTGTTCAAGTTCATTTGAATAATCATTTAACCTCGCTTCACTCTCTCTTAACTTTTCCTCATCTTTTTTTCTCTTTGTTATATCATATGCTTCAATAAAAATTTCTTTATATTTTTCTGATTTATCTTTTAAAGGAATAAATCTGAATTCATACCACAAATCATCACCATCATTATTATATTTTCTTTCAATTATAGACATTTGTCCTGTAAACGCTGTTTTAATTGCATTAAGGAAATCTTCTCTCTCTGACTCCATCAAATATTCAGTGATATTACTATCAAGTATTAAATCTTTATTATGAAATTTTCGCGTAAATAGAGATGCTAATTTGTTGTATGCTTTAACTTTTCCGTCTGAACTAATTATTATATACAATTCAGAGGAATTATCGAATATATTTCTGTATCTTTCCAAAGCAGTGTTCAAGCTACTTATACTCTGATTTCTGTTTGTTACATCAGTCATTGAACCGATTATCTTTAAACCATTAGAACCAGAGTTAGTAGGGAAATAACCTCTTATACATATACTTTCTACTCCATAGGAAATGAAAGAAAGATTAACCTCAACCTCATATATTTTATTGGGATGCTTTAAAACATTCGAAATAAAGTCGAGGAACACAATTTTACTTCCGTTTTCAAGATAATTTAACCAATCATTTAATTTTTTAGGTATTTCGTTTTCTTTTAGATTTAATAATTCTAGTAAACTTTCACTTAAATAAAATTCATCAGTATTGGGTTTATAATACCAGTATCCGATTCTCCCTACTTTTGTCAAAAGTTTATATTTTTCAGTTATAATTGCTTCATTTTGATCAAAAATTTGATAAGTGAAACCAATAACTTGATTTAAATCATTGAAAACAGGTGAATAAACAACCTTTTTCAAAATTGACTTTTTATCCTTGGTGATAAAAGGCATTATTTCTATGTGTTGTTCTTTTCTAGAAATTTTCAATAAAATAGATTTCACTTTCTTGATATCTTCTTTACTAAAGTAATCAAAGAAATCTGTATTAACCTCTATTGGTTCCCCTTTTTTTACATTCCTAATCAACTCTTTCGCTTGGTTATTAGCTAAAACTATTTTAAATTCATTATTCACATAAACAAAAGCACAATCCATACTGTTAACTATAGCAACAAGGTTGTCATAATCAATTGCGTTATATTTAATCTGTTTTGCAGCCAATTTCTATTTTATATTTAATGCAGATTTTACTATTTCTAACAATTGTTCTCTTTTAAAAGGTTTCGCTAAGTAATAATCAAATCCTAAATTTAACAACTTTTCTTCATCTCCTGGCATAGCATAACCCGTTACAGCAATAAAAGGAACATTCTTATAATGATTTAACTTTTTAATTTGAAATGTAGTTTCAATTCCATTCAACCCAGCCCCAAGATTTATATCCATAAGCACAAGGTCATAATTGTTTTCTTTTGCTAATTTAATTGCTTCATCACCATTGGGAGCGTGATCAATATTACACAATCCTTTCAGGAAAAGGAAAGTAATTACTTTATTAGTGGTATTGTCCTCAACAAGTAGAACCTTAGGTGATTTTCCTTTTTCTAAAGTAGTTTGAATAAAAGCGGGAGATTTTTCTGTAAGTTTTTTTTCTGATGTAATTACTTCTTTGTCTGCGGGTAGTTTAACAATAAAAACCGAACCAATACTTATTGTGCTTTCCACAATAATCTCCCCTTTTAATGCTTCAACCATTTTTTTTGCAACAGCTAAACCTAACCCTGAACCTTGATACTCACCATTATGTATTTCATTAAACCTTGTGAATTCATTAAATATAGCACCAGTATTTTCTTTCGATATTCCGATACCTGTATCTTGTATTTTTATAACACAAATTTGTTTATCATTTTCTATAATATTTTCAGCATCAATTGTTATACCACCTTCAAGTGTGAATTTGATTGAATTATCAACTAAATTATTAATAATATTTCTAAACAATTTTGTATCTATTAAAGCATAAGTATCTTTATAAGAATTAAATTTAATATACAAACCTTTCTGCTCCGCAATAACTTTATACTCTTTAATTATGTCATTTATAATTGGATTTACTGCTCTATACTCAACCTTTATTTTATATTTACTAGCATCAAGTAAGGATAAATTAATTATTGAGTTAATCGTCTGTATTAATCTGTTACCTTCTCTGTTTATTTGATTAATTTTATTTAGTACAATATCATCTTTAACTTCATCACGAAGTATTTCTGTAAGTCCAAGTATATTTGCAAGTGGAGTTCTTAATTCGAAATTTAGATTTTGCATCAATTTTGTTTTTAACCTACTTACTTCTTCAGCATTTTCTTTTGCTTCTTGAAGTTTTAACTCTACAAGTTTTCTATCGTTAATATTTAAAATTAAACCTGTATATCTTTCATTTCCAGAACCATCTTTCCAGTATTTTATATGTTCTTCTATCCAAACTAAATCTCCATTTTTATCTTTAATTCTGTATTCATGCTTAAATATTTGTTGTTTATCACTTTGTAGCCAATGGTTTAAGGCTTTTTCATAAATTTCTTTATCTTCTTCGTGAATTATATTATTTAGCAATTTTGGATATGATTTAAATTGTTCTGAACTATAGCCAAATAATTCTTCTTTTGAAATATATATTTCATCTCCAATAATTTCATAAATACTAAGGTCTTCTAATCTATTCGTTAAAGAAGTTACACTTTCGTATGATTTTGTAATAGTTGTATGATATTCTTTAGTATACTTTGAAATTTTACTTGATTCTACCAATAGTAAAATTAAAGAAACAATTAACAATCCAGAAAGTAATATAATACTATAGAAAATATTAAGTTCTGAAAACTCAGGAATTATATCAAAAATTAGAGAAATCCCAAGAAAAATTGTAGCTACACAAACTATAATCACCCCAAAGAGTCCTAAAACCCCAACAGCACTACTTTTATATTGATTTTTTAATAATAACATAACTTTAAGATTTCAAAACTGAAATCTTTTCGTAAATTAATGATAAATTATAAGTATAATTTTTTTAAAATAAAACTCAAAACTTATTATAAAATAAATTCATGGATGGTAGAGTTAAGATAAGTGTAAAATAATTATTTAATTAAACAATTGATAATATTTTTTAGAAAATTTATCTTGCATTAAAAATTAATAATATAAAGATTATTATTTTTAAAATAATTACTCATGCCTAAAAATAAATCTACTATAACGACAAAAAGTAACCCGATAATAACTTTAATTCAAATTATCTTGTTAGGAATTTTTGTCGTAATGTTGTCCCTAACAAAACTTAATGGTGAAGATGACTTATTCTGGCATATAGAAACGGGAAGGTTTATATTAGAAAACAAGTATATACCTTCAACTGATGTTTTCAGTTTCGCAACATATGGAGAAAAGTGGATTCCTTTTGAATGGGGATGGGATGTAATAATATTTTTACTCTATAATAATCTTGGATTCACTTCTTTATATATATTTAATGCAATTATTATACTATTAATTTTCGGACTTTTATTTTTATTACTTAAAAAATTTGAATTTTCTACTCCTTTCGCAATAATTTTACTAATCATTCTTGCTTTAGGAATTAAATATAGACTTGGAATAAAACCGCATATGTTTACTTACTTATTTCTGGTACTGTTGCTATATATAATTATCAATGTTAAATACTTTAATGTGACGCATAAAATTCTATATTTAATTCCATTAATATTCATTTTATGGGCTAACCTACATATGGGGTTATTTGGTGGAGTATTTTTATTATTTATTTTCTTAATATCAGAGTTCTTAAATCATAAAAAATTTATATCTCATAAAAAGAGTTATCTGATTACATTGTTTATTGTTTTCATCCTTTCACTATTAGCATTGTTTATTAATCCACATGGCTACAATACATATATATATTCCTATGAACATACGCAGATGAAAATGTTGAAAGAAATATACGAGTGGTACTCTCCCTTCGATAAAGTTTTTATGGGAAAGTTGTTTAATATTATATATATATTATTTGTTGTAGCTGGAATTTTAGTTATAAGATATTCTTTTAAGAAAAAAGATTACTTCCCTATTTTACTGTACATTGGATTTGCATTCTATTCATTCAGAGCAGTGAGATTTATAGTAGATTTTGAGCTAGTAGTTTTTATTTTCTTTGCATTATCATTAAATAGTTTAGGTAATGAAAGAATCAATTTTTATTTACAAAGAAATTTAAATTTATCAGGTATATTTATTTCTATTTTAATATTGATTTTAATTTCTCTCACACCGAATAATACAATATTCAGGATAATAGGCTTCAATTCAGATTTTGGTATTGGAATTTACGAGCCAACATTTCCCGTTAAAATGTTTAAGTTTATGAAAGAGAATAAAATAGCAGATATTGGAGAGAGACCATTTAATACATTGGAATACGGTGGTTATTTTCTTCACAATTTTCAGGGTAAAAAAGATTTCATTGATTCAAGAAACATTAACGATACAATATATTATAATTTCTTAGAAATAGTAAATAAGAAACCTGGATTTTTAAGATTAATGAATAAATACAATTTTGATTACTTCATTATTTTCAGACCATTAATGAGCACTCCTGAAGGAGTAGCTGAGATGAAAAGTATAATAACTTCATATCTTTCTGAAAACCCTGATAGATGGAAATTAATTTATTTCGATTTGCAGTCAATGCTGTTTGTAAAAAATGAAGAGAAATTTTCAGATATAATTTCAAAGTTTGAATACAAATATCTCAATCCATATATACTTAATTATAATTTAAAAACAATAGAGAAAGCATTTCAGGAAGATACTGAAACAATTAAAAAAGAAATCGAAAGAAAGGAATCAGAAGATCCTGAAAATCACTACACAAAAAAATTAAGGGAAATGTATAGACAGTTTTTTTAAATTTAATATTTATTAATTTAATATTATTAATTAGTTACCTTGCTCGATTTAAAGATATTAAGAAAAAGAAACATCTCATTTGCCAATTGTCCAAATTGCGGAGTACAATTTACACTCGATAGAGTAAAACCAGAAACTTTCATCCAAAAATATTCTAAACTTATTGGGTTCAAGGAATATCATTGTAGAAAATGTAAATGGACTGGATATTTGTTTATTTACAAAATTACAGAAGATTTAAAAAAAGTATTTTTAAATTATATAATTGTTATTATAATATTTGTTTTATTGGTAATAATATTAAGAGCAATATTGAAAAGTATGGTAAAATAACCCCTTTTTTTAAATTTTGTGAGGATGGAAGGAATCGAACCTTCGACTCCCTGCTTAAAAGGCAGGTGCTCTACCCCTGAGCTACATCCCCAATATTTTTGCAAATTACCTAAAATTATTTCTTTATTCAAGTTATTTCTTTAGATAATCTTAATTTAGTTCTTAATATTTCCATTTTATCTAAAATCTCAACTTTGTTTACACCTTTCTCAAGCAGTTTCTTTTCTAAAATTGATAATTCATTTTCAACTTCTTCCCTATCAATTTCATTCACACCAATTATTTCTTCAGCTAAAATAACAACTTTATTCTTTTTAACTTCAACAACACCTCCCTTAGCATAAAATAACTCTTTATCACCTGATTCCTTTTCGATCTTTATCCTTCCAAAACCTAATGTAGAAACAAGACTTGCATGATTGTATAGAACTTGAAACTCACCTAATTTTCCAGGAATTGTGACAGAAGTAACATTTCCCTTAAAAAATACTTTCGCAGGACCGATTATTTCTAAATATAATAATTTTTCCAATTCACTAATTATTAACTTGCTTCTTTTCTCAATCTTTCTGCTTTTTCAACTGCTTCTTCAATTGTTCCTACCATATGAAATGCTGCTTCAGGTAAATCATCATACTCACCATTTACAATTGCTTTAAATCCTTTAATTGTATCTTCAAGTTTAACATACTTACCAGGAATATTAGTAAATTGTTCTGCAACATGGAAAGGTTGTGATAAAAATCTTTGTATTCTTCTTGCTCGGGCAACTATGGTTTTATCTTCATCAGAAAGTTCATCAATACCCAATATGTTTATTATATCTTGCAAATCTTTATATGCTTGTAATATCCTTTTTACCTCCTGCGCAACATTATAATGTTCCTCACCAATAACCGTAGGGTCAAGAATTCTTGAAGTTGAAGTTAATGGGTCAACAGCAGGGTAAATGCCAAGTTCTGCAATTTTTCTAGAAAGTTCAGTGGTCGCATCAAGATGTGCAAATGTGGTTGCAGGAGCGGGGTCTGTATAATCATCAGCTGGAACATAAATTGCCTGTATAGAAGTAATAGAACCCCTTTTGGTTGATGTAATTCTTTCCTGTAAAGCTCCCATTTCAGTAGCAAGTGTTGGTTGGTATCCAACAGCAGAAGGCATCCTACCAAGCAATGCTGATACTTCAGAACCAGCCTGAACAAAGCGGAAAATGTTATCTATAAATAATAAAACATCCTTTCCAAGTTCATCTCTGAAATATTCAGCTATAGTTAAAGCAGTTAAGCCCACTCTTTGCCTTGCACCTGGTGGTTCATTCATCTGTCCGAATACGAGTGTTGTGTTATTTATAACGCCTGATTCGGTCATTTCTAAATATAAATCATTCCCTTCCCGAGTTCTTTCACCTACTCCACCAAAAACTGAATAGCCACCGTGATGCTTGGCAATATTATGGATTAATTCTTGAATAATAACCGTTTTACCAACACCAGCACCACCAAATAAACCAGTCTTTCCACCTTTCGTATAGGGTTCTAATAAATCAATTACCTTAATACCTGTTTCAAACATTTCTCGTTTAGTGGATAAATCTTCGAATTTTGGTGCAGGCCTATGGATAGGGTAGTAAGTAGTTGCTTTTATTTCACCTTTGCCATCAATTGGTTTTCCGATAATGTTTATTAATCTTCCCAATAATTCTTTACCAACGGGGACAGTGATAGGACCACCTGTATCAATAACTTCCATTCCCCTTTCTAATCCATCAGTTGAATCCATTGCTACTGAGCGCACCCTATTTTCACCTAAATGTAATTGAACTTCTGTTACAAGTGTATCCTCTTTACCTTCAATATCTATTCTTTTAATTAAAAGTGCATTATTGATTGCAGGTAGATTTCCTTCTGAAAAATCAACATCCACAACAGGTCCAATTACCTGTGCAATTTTACCTACATTTATGTTTGCTTTTTTCATTAAGAAAATTTTTAATCATTATATAAATTTACAAAATACTTAAATCAAAAATTATTTTAAAGTTAGTATAAAAGTTTTAAATAGTTATTACTTATTATTGAATAAAAAAAAAAGTAATTTATTAGTATTTTAGCATAATAAAAATAAAATATTATGTCGAGATTATATATACTGATATTTGTATTATTGATGGGAGTATTAATTTCATATTCACAGGATTTAAAGAACTATGATGCACAAAAGGAGTTTATATTATCAGAATTAAATAAGAAAGGTGAAGTCTATTTTAGGTTTATCACTAATTCAGTTGATATTATTAATAAATTATCAAGAGAGATAAGCATAGATAATGTAAAATCACTTGTAATTGGTTTTGAAGTATTTGCTTATGCTAATGAAGAAGAATTTAAAGAATTCTTAAAATACAACATTCCTTTTGAAATTCTTAAACATCCATCAGATTTATTCGAAGTAAGAATGAGCGATGATATAAACGAGATTAGGGGTTGGGATACATATCCAACTTATGATGCATATGTTAATATGATGTATCAATTTCAGACAACTTATCCTAACTTATGTAAAATTATTGACGCGGGTAATACTGTTCAAAATAGGAAAATTCTTTTTGCCGTCATATCTGATAGTGTAAATTTTAAGAAACCCAAACCCCAATTTATGTATTCTTCTTCAATACACGGTGATGAGACAACAGGATATGTGTTAATGTTGAGATTGATTGATACATTACTATCAGGATATGGAGTAAATCCACAAATAACAAATCTTGTCAAAAATGTTGAAATATGGATAAACCCTCTTGCTAATCCCGATGGTACTTATTATGGTGGTAATCACACAGTTAATGGTGCTATAAGATATAATGCAAATAATAAGGATCTTAATAGAAATTATCCGGGTCCAATTTATATTAACCCACCTGTAACTCCAATTCAACCTGAAACATATATAATGATGAATATTGCAGCCGCTAATAAATTTAGAATGTCAGCAAATTTTCATGGTGGTGCACAAGTGGTTAATTATCCATGGGATTGTAAATATGCTTTACATCCTGATGATAATTGGTGGATTTATGTTTCAAGACAGTATGCAGATACTGCACATAAATATTCAAACTATAATGGTTATATGACAGATTTAAACAATGGGATAACAAATGGAGCTGCCTGGTATATTATTCATGGTGGAAGACAAGATTACTATAATTACTATCAAAGATGTAGAGAGTGCACAATAGAAATTTCAGCAACAAAATTATTACCACCCGCACAATTACCAACCTATTGGACTTATAATTTCAAGTCATTCTTGAATTACATACAAAAATGTCTATATGGTTTAAGAGGAATAGTTACAGATTCAGCAACAGGTTTACCTATAAAAGCATTGGTAACAACAGTTGGGCACGATTTTGATAATACAGAAATTTATTCAGATTCGATTACAGGACATTATGTAAGAATGATTTACACAGGAACTTATTCATTCCAATTTTCAGCACCAAATTACATAACAAAAATATTTCCCAATGTATATATAAAAAACGATTCCACCACTATTTTAAATGTCATGCTTTCTCCTACTTCTACATCTATTTCAAAAGAAGAAAATTTCCCTGATAAATTTATTCTATATCAGAATTATCCAAACCCTTTTAATCCATACACTACTATTAAATATCAACTCGCTAATAATTCTTTTGTGAAACTTGAACTTTTTGATGTATCAGGAAAATTGATATCAAAAATAATAGATCAATATCAAACAAAAGGTATCTATGAAATAAATCTGAATGCAAACGATTATAAATTATCAAGTGGGATATATTTTTATAGACTTACAACTAACAACCTATCGGATACAAGAAGAATGATTTTAGCACGATAGAACTTTTATCTGCATATGCAACTTATTATTGAACTGCCACATTTTATCTTAATAGTAATTAAAATTTAACTTGGAATCTAGCACTCGGAAACAGTTATTAATTTTAATATTAATATGTACTCTTTCACATCTATTTTATCAAATAGTTCGAACATATATTTATAAAATACCATTTGGATTACCACTAGATGATACTTATATACACCTGCAATATGCAAATAATTTTGCGAAAGGATATTTCTTTCAATTTAATATTGGTGAATACACACCAGGTACGACATCAGCAGTATATATCATAATACTGGGAATACTTTTTCTAATATTTGAAAATCAAATTTTGATTTCAGTTATTTTATCCTCTCTATTCCATATAGCATCTGTAATAGTTACTCTTTTTCTTTCAAAATTATATCTAAGTGAATTAATTAAAAAATATCCCATTTTATCAAATTACAAATATTTAGAAATAATCCCCTCCATAATTTTAATTTTTATTGGTAGATACAATTGGTCTGCACAAAGTGGAATGGAAACTACCCTTTTTGTCTTTTTAATACTTACAGGAATATATTTTCATTCCAAAGAGATTATAACAAAAAAACAAAATCTTACACCCGCAATTATTTTTGCATTAGCTTCTCTCACAAGACCAGAAGGATACCTAATCAGTGCATTATATTTCATTGATAAAATAATTTTTCTACTTCACTATGACAGGAGTAATAAATATAAATATCTTTTATTGGAAATAGTAATTTTTATTTTAATCATACTTCCCTATCCCCTTTTTTCTTTAATTACAACAAGTTCTTTATTCCCTACATCATATAAAGCAATTAATATAAAACATACCGAAAATCAAAATATAAGATTTTTAATAATATTTCTAACATATCTATTTAGAGACATCCCTGTATTAGCTATAATTTTTGTTTTTAACATAATTATCTTTTTAAAAAATATAAAGAAATATTTTAGTGATTTATCATTTTTAAGGTTGTTAAATTTCTCTGTTATTGTATTCCCACTTGCATTTACCATTGGATTCCCAATTTGGAGAAATCATGGCAGGTATATGATACCATATATAATATTGATCGCTATAAATTCATTTTTTTCACTCCTTATCTATTTGCAAAAATTAAATAACAAGAAATATTTCCCTAAGATTGTTTTAGCTTTGTCCATAATAATTCTTATATCGTCTCTCCCCTACTATTTAGTATTTGCCAAGCATCTTTCAAAAAATATTGATAACATTAATTCAATGCAATGCAAGGCTGGTATCTGGATTAGAGATAACCTTGATAAAGATACAACTGTTGCTACTAATGATATTGGAGCTATTGCATATTATTCGAATCATAGAATTTTAGATTTAGAAGGACTCGTTACTCCAGAAGTACTTAGGTTTAGAAATTATAGTACTGAACAAAGGAACGATTCATTATTCAACTTTTGTATTATGAAAAAAATAAACTATATGTTAATTTTTGACAATTGGTATCCAGGTATGACAGAAAAATATTCTAACAAAGTTAATCTTGTAAAAATTTTTCCAGTTAGTGAAAATACAATTTGCGGAGATGATACTCTAAAAGTGTATAAAATAATCTATTAAAATATGAGAAAAATTTTAGTTTTAATAATATTGCTAAATTGCTTGTCTGTAATAAAAGCACAAATAAGAAACCCTGCTGATAGTCTTATTGAAAAGCTTCAACTTTCCTCTGATACTGGCAAAATAGAAATACTTGTGGATTTATCCACGATTCACCTGAATATATCATTAGACCAATCAAAAGTTTTTTTAGAGCAAGCAAGAGATTTAAATAATAGATTAAAATATAAACCTGGTTTTATTTTAATAAATAATTGTGAAGCATACATTCAACTACTTACCGAAAGCTATAACAATGCAATGGATTTACTTAATGAATCCATTGAGATTGCAACAAAAGAAAACCTGATTAAAGAACTGGCATATACTTATACTTGTATGGGTGAGGTTGCATTTTTTCAGTATGATTATTTACTCGCATTGAAATCTTATCTGATAGCTGATAGTTTATATAAGCGAACTGATGCACCAACATATCAAATAAGAAACTATTTATTACTCTGTAACTTATTTAATAAAATAAAAGAATACGATACTGCATTAGAATATTTAGCAATAGCACAAAACATTGCAGAACAGAAATCAATGTTAAATGAGAAAGCTGCAATATTGAATCAAATAGGGTATATAAATTTTAAAAAGGGTGAATTTGATAAAGTAGAAGAATATTATATAATTTCAGCAGAATTAGGTAATCAAAGCAAAAATTATGTTACTTTAGCGCAAACTTATACATTTTGGGGAAGTTATTATATTGATGTAATGAAAGATTTCAATACAGCAATAAATTATTATAGAAAAGCACTAGATATTTATACTCAAATTAATTTTAGGTCACCCGCATCAACAATATATACTAAACTATCACACATTTATATGTTGCAAAAGGACTATGAAAATGATATTAAGTATAACGAAGAAGCATTAAGGTTAAGAACGGAACTTGGTAATCCAGTTTTAATTGCAAGCTCATTACTCAATTTAGGGAATGCTTTAAAAAATAAGAATGAACTTACAAAAGCAAGGGAATATTTATTAGCAGGATTAGATACTTCTTTAAGGCACAGAAAAATTGATATGATTACATCAGGATATCAAAAATTATATGAACTTTCAATATTAGAAAATAGAGATAAAGAAGCATTAGAGTATTACAAATTATATGACATGTATAAAGACAGTATAAGAGCTCAAGAGACGATAAATCTAGTTTCACAATATCAGATAAAATATGACATTGAAAGGAAAAACAGTGAATTGAAAACAATAGAGTTAAAATCACAACAGGATAAGCAAATACTATATATCATAATAATAATAATTTCTACATTATCAGGGATTCTTATTTTAATTGGATATATACAGAATAAAAAGGTCAATAAAGAATTAAAAAGAATAAACCTATCACTCGATAATATTATAAAAGAGCGAACCAAAGAGTTAGAGCAGGAAATAACAGAACGAAAGAAAACAGAGGAAAAATTAAAAGAAGCATTAAAGAATGAGAAATATCTAAATGAAATGAAAAGTCATTTTATATCAATAGTATCCCATGAGTTCAGAACCCCTCTTGCGGGAATAGATTCAAGTTTGGAACTAATAAAACTATCATTACAAAACAATAATCTATTAGAACAAAATAAAAAGTTTATATTAAGAATAAAGAAGGAAATTCAAAAATTATTAGGAATGATTGTTGATGTTCTACTTATAGGCAAATATGAAGCAGGAAAATTTGAATTCAATCCTAAAAAGACAGATATAAAATCAACTTTGGAGAGAATCATTGATGAATTTGAAAAAAGCAAACCAGATAGGAAATTACATTTTGAATTCACAAGCAATGGCAAGGAAAAATTAGCAGAAATAGATGAAAATATATTTTATCATATAATAAATAACCTATTATCCAATGCAGAAAAATATACCCTCTCA
This sequence comes from Ignavibacteria bacterium, assembly GCA_026417495.1. Classification (GTDB taxonomy): domain Bacteria; phylum Bacteroidota; class Ignavibacteria; order Tepidaquicellales; family Tepidaquicellaceae; genus Tepidaquicella. The sequence goes on along the minus strand of JAOADD010000041.1, from coordinate 2,382 downwards.
GATGACAATCCTAATGTAGAGTTAAACTTCTTTGATAATTACTATGAAATAATAGTAAGCGATAAAGGTATAGGTATCCCCCCTGAAGAGCAGAAATTTATTTTTAACTCATTTTTCCGAGCTTCAAACACAACAGGAATTAACGGTACTGGTCTTGGATTGATAATTGTGAAACAATTTGTAGAATTACATAAAGGAACAATAGAATTTGAGAGTAAATTAAACGAAGGCACAACATTCCGAATTCATCTACCCTATGAAATAACTGAAAAATAATATTATTCTACAGTAACACTTTTCGCTAAATTTCTAGGTCTATCTACATCACGGTTATTCATTGCAGCAATATAATAAGATAAGAATTGTAGAGGAATTATATTTAAAATTGGAGCAAATATTCCTAATGTTTTAGGTACTCTTAAAATATAATCCGCATAGTTTTTGATATTATCATCATCTTCATTAGCTAATGCAATTATAATACCCTTTCTCGATTTAACTTCAGCTATATTCGAAATAATTTTATCATAAGTTCTATCTTTAGGAGCAATGAAAACAACAGGCATCTTTTTATCAATAAGAGCAATCGGACCATGTTTCATTTCCGCTGCCGGATATCCTTCTGCATGTATATATGAAATCTCTTTTAATTTTAGAGCTCCCTCAAGTGCTACGGGGAAATTTACTCCTCTTCCTAAGTAATAGAAGTTCTTCGACTTTCTAAATTTTTCTGCAACTGATTTATAATCTTCTTTCCTATCAATCATTCTTTTTATTTTTTCAGGGATTTGTTTCAATTCTTGAGCCATCTCTCTCAGAGTTTTACTGAACAATGTGTTTTTCTCTCTTGCTATCATCATTGTAATTAATGCTAAAGACATTAGTTGAGATGTAAATGCCTTTGTTGATGCAACTCCTATTTCTGGTCCTGCGTGAATATATGTACCAGCATCAACTTCCCTTGCAATAGTACTACCAATAACATTAACTATCCCAATAGTTGTAGCTCCATATTTTTTTGCTTCTCTAAGTGCTTCAAGTGTATCAGCAGTTTCTCCACTCTGACTTATTCCAATAACCACATCATCCTTATAAATAATAGGTCTTCTATACCTGAATTCAGATGCATACTCAACTTCAACTGGAATTCTACAATATTGTTCAATCATATACTCACCTATTAAACCTGCATGCCATGCTGTCCCACAAGCTGTAATAATATATCTTTTCGCATTAAGCATTTGCGGTAATACTTTTTCCAAGCCACCAAGCTTTGCAACTCCTGTTTCAAAATTAATTCTTCCTCTGAAAGTATTTTGTATTGACTCTGGTTGTTCACATATTTCCTTCAACATAAAGTGTTTATACCCACCTTTTTCTATTTGCTCAAGAACCATATCAAGCACTTGAATATCTCTAATAATTTCAACATCTTCAATAGTTTTCAATGTATGGCTATTTTTAGTAACAATCGCCATTTCTCCATCATTAAGATAAATTACATTCCTTGTATAACTTAAAACAGCAGCAGCATCAGAAGCAATAATAAATTCTTCATCACCAACTCCCAATAATAAAGGACTACCTTTTCTTGCTGCAATTATCTTATCCTTTTCATCTGTACAAAGGCATGCAATTCCATAAGTCCCATCTACACCTCCAAGAGATAACTGAACTGCTTTAACAAAATCATTAGTTTTCTTATAATTATAATTAATAAGATTTGCAAGTATTTCTGTGTCTGTATCTGTTTTAAATTTATAACCCTCACTTTCTAACTTACTTTTAATTGCTTTATAATTTTCAATTATTCCATTATGTACAAGAATAATCTTTTCTTCCATACAGAAATGTGGATGCGCATTTGCGTCTGTAGGCTCCCCATGCGTAGCCCACCTTGTATGTCCAATTCCCACATTACCAATATATTTTTCAAAGTCAATCGACTCTTCAAGATCAGTAACTCTACCTGCTTTTTTAAAGGTAATATACTCTCCCTTGTCAGATAATATAGTAAACCCCGCTGAATCATATCCACGATACTCAAGCCGTTTTAACCCGTCTATTATTACTGGTAAAGCATTACGCTTACCAATATAACCTACAATTCCACACATAGAAAAAATACCTCCTGTTAATATTTAACTTGAAAAATAAATAATTATTTTAACATTTAAAACAAAATAAATATACCGAAATTTTTTATTGCAAAATTTCGGTTATTTATTTTTTTATTAATTAATTCCAAAAAATTTTGCGGAGTTTTCAGCTAATTTTATAAGGGGAGCAAAGTATAATCCAAAAAATATTGTTGGAATTGCAAGAATGATTAAAACAAGGTAATAACTGAAAGAGTATTTAACGGGTTGCTGTTCGGTTTCC
>JAOADD010000036.1 GCA_026417495.1 Ignavibacteria bacterium | reverse complement strand
GAATCGCAAGCAAGATAAATTATGTTTGCAGCCCCACCTGAAAAAACTTCAATCCAATTCTCACCACCATTAGTAGATTTATAAATACTTTTTACGGTACCTGAAGTACCAGCATATAAATTCCCCTGTAAATCAACTGCAAGCGACCACATAGAAATACCGTTTAATCTTTGTACCCAAACTTGAGAAAATAATATTTTTGTGAAAATGAAAACCAAAACAAGTGTGAAAATTGTTTTTTTCATAGTTGAAAAAATTTGTTTTTTAAATTATTACTTACTAAAAAGTAAATTTTAAAAAACAAAATTTCAATAAAATTATCAAGTATTGTAAAACAAAAATAAAAATGATAAATCCTACTAGTTATAAAAATAAAAAGGGAGATAAAGGAAAACTTACTCTTTATCTCCCTTTATAAAATTATTATCTAATTAGAATTAATGAATTTTGTTAATTTTTTCTATCGCTTTTTGATATACTTCCTGCGGAATAGGAGAGTAGCCAAGTTCTTTCGCAAATTTTTGTCCTTCTGTTAAAGCCCATTTTAGAAAATCAGAAAGTATTTTCGCCTTTTCAGGATCAGGATATTTTTCTAAAACAAGTAAATAAGTATAACTTGAAATAGGATACACTCCACTACCCTTAGCGTTCACCAATGAAACAGTTAGGTTTTCAGACATCTCATTTAACATAGCTCTTCCAGCATTTGTAACAGCATCAAGGTTTGGAGTAACAAATTCTCCATTTTCATTTTGAATATTTGCATACTGAAGTTTGTTTTGAATAGCATAAATTAACTCAACATAACCAATTGAGTAAGGAATTTGTTTAACCGAGCCAGAAACACCTTCATTTCCTTTTGCCCCTTGCCCAGTTGGAAATTTAACGGTTTTTGAAACACCAACATTATTTTTCCACTCCTCGCTAATTTTAGCAAAGTAATCAGTTAAAATGTAAGTTGTACCACTTCCATCTGTTCTGTGAACAACCACAATTTCTTTATCAGGAAGCTTAGTATTAGGATTATCTTCAGCAATTTCAGGAGCATTCCATTTCTTTATTTTTCCCAAGAAAATATCTACAGCAACTTTACCCTTTAAATTTAAAGGTTTATCAAGTTCAGGAATGTTGTATGTAAGTACAACAGCGCCAAGAGCTGCAGGAATATGGAAAATTTTTGTTTTATTTTTTGATTCCGCTTCTTTCTGTTCTTCTTCAGTCATCGGACTATCTGTTGCACCAAAATCAACTGTTCCCTCTGTTAATTGTTTAATTCCACCACCGCTTCCAATTGATTGATAATTAATTTTAGCTTCTTTGTGAACTTTAGAGTACTCATCAAACCATTTAGAATAGAGTGGGTAAGGAAAAGTTGCACCTGCACCATTTAATTGAACGATACTACTTTTTTTCCCGCAGGAAAAGAACATAATGCTTACTAAAGCGATAAGCAAAAGAAATGTTAATTTTTTCATTTTTTTATGATTTATTTATATAAATAGTAAAAGGTAACTCTTGGAACTATATCTGCTTTTCTTTCTGCATTCGCAGGGCTTTTATCACTATACATATTCATCCAAAGATTTGGCATAAAATGTACATTTTTATCAAAAACAAAATCCGCTCCTATTAAGAGAAAATTTTCCCTAAAACCTAACTCTGAATGATTTATATCAGGATCTACATAGTCAAATCTTCCAAATACATAAAGTTTATCTGAAATTATTGTACCTGTGGTAAATAAAGAAAATCCAAATGTGCTTTTATTTGTACCATCAGAATAAAATCTGCGGTATAGTTGGTTAAATATCTCAAATCCTATTCTAAACTCTGGTATTTGAAACCCTACAAAACTTTTTAAAGTAGTCTTATCTTGAGAAGAGGTTACATCTTCATAGTCAGTATATATATCAGCTACAATTTTTTTCTGCAAAAAATACCCATATAGTCCTGCATAATATTTTTTGAATTTGTTGTTTTCTAAACAAGCACCTTTTCCATTTCCAATCATTAAGTTATACCCATAATTTCCATCAAAATCAAATTTTCCTAAAATAGCTAAACCAAAATCAAAAGACGGAGCAAGCCCTTTCATATCAAGAACTGTTTTTTCAACTGACCTGTATCCGTATAACTTTTCACTAGTATATGAGTAAGTTGGTGTTGATAATTGTCCTAAAACCATAGTTGCATTGGGGTAGATGTCTTTCCACCTTACATTAGCAATCTTAATGTATAAAGAGCGCTTACCATTTGTTAAATAATCACTACCATCAAAAGCAGCTACAAATTCCGTAGAAAATCTTTCACTTATATCATAATTAAATCCAAGATATACTCTTCTAAAATCAAAAGCATTTTTATATAATTCGGTTTTCGTATATTCACCTATAAAACTTCCTGTTGTATCCCCTCCTGCTTTATAGAAAACATCACCGAAAACCATTCCCCATACTTTTCCTGATGGTTTAAATTCTGATTTATCTTGTGATTTAACTTGTGCTGAAGTAAACATTAAAAAAACAATAAGAAATAAGAAAGTAGATTTTAGTTTTTTCATACAAAAGTCCCTTTTATTTATTTCTAAATTTTTAATAAATGTTAAATAAATTATAAATTGAATATTACCAATTTTAACACAATGTAAAATTCAATAAATTTTGTTGTGTAATTGATAAGAAATTGTTAAGAAATTGTAAACATTTTTTTAAATATATTTCATATAGGAAAATAAAATCCTTAGCATCTAAAATATATTCAATCTCGAAATGAAAACTTAATACATTGAATATAGTAGATAATTATTTATATTTACAATTAATTTATGAAAAATATTGTTGCAATTGTAGGTAGGCCAAATGTAGGAAAATCAACTTTATTTAATAGAATAATAGGGAAACGGATAGCAATAGTGCACCCCAAGAGTGGTGTAACCAGGGATAGAAATTATGCTGAAGTAGATTGGCAGGGAAAGAAATTTCTATTAATTGATACGGGGGGGTTTGTCCCTGATTCGGATAACTTATTCGACAAACATATCCAAGACCAAATAAAACAAGCATTAAAAGAAGCAGACATATTACTTTTTCTTGTTGATGGAAAAACAGGTTTGCATCCTTTAGATTCAGAAATAGGAAAATTATTAAGGAAGAAAGCAAAAGATAAAGAAGTAATTCTTGTAGTAAATAAAATCGATTCATCTTCGAGAGATTTTAATGCTTCAGAATTCTACAAGCTTGGATTCGATATGCCCTACTTAATTTCAAGTATAAATGGAAGAAATGTTGCTGAACTTATGGATTACATTACCAGAAATATTCCTGTATATAGTCTAGAAACAAAAGAAACTGACAGCCGACCAAAATTTGCAATAATAGGAAAGCCAAATACAGGTAAATCTTCTTTATTAAATGCAATATTAAAAGAAGAGAGAAATATTGTTACAAATATTCCAGGAACAACAAGAGATTCAATTGATTCAGTAATAAAATATTATGGAAAAGAAATTGTATTGATAGACACAGCTGGAATCGTTAAAAAAAGTAAACTACCAAAGGTTGATTCTATAGATTTTTATTCAGTTGTCAGAACATACCGAGCAATTGAAAGATGCGATGTTGCATTATTGGTTGTAGATGCAAGCTTATTATTTAAAGCATTAGAAAAAATACCAAAATTAGAACTTTCAAATCTAAAATTAGATAATCAAGATATAGATATTATTAATGACGTTGTATCGTTAGGAAAAGGATTACTTGTAATAATAAATAAATGGGATTTAATAGAGAAAGATTCAAACACAGCATTATTAGTAGAGAAGAAAATCAAATCTCATTTGCAGAGTTTTGGTTTCCTAAAAATGATATTTGTTTCCGCACTAACCAAGAAGAGAATTCACAAAGTGCTTGAAGAAGCAACAGAAATATATGGTGAATATACAAAAACTATAAAAACAAGTCTATTAAATCAAAAAATTTTAACCGAAATTAAAAATAATCCACCTGCATCCGTAAGAGGAAGAGATATAAAGATTAATTATATAACTCAAACAGGTACTGCTCCTCCCTCTTTTGTGTTTTTTTCAAATGAACCGAAATTAATAATGGAAAATTACAAAAGATTTTTAGAGAAGAAAATAAGAGAACATTTTGGATTTGCAGGAGTTCCTTTTAAAATGATATTTAAAAAGAAAAATAAATAAAAATGATTTCAGAAGTATTCACAGCAGCAACATTAGGAGTAGAAGCTTATATCGTTAGAGTAGAAACTCACCTTGAAGCTGGAATGCATAACTTTTTTATGGTCGGACTTCCAGATAATACTGTAAAAGAATCTCGGAATAGAGTTTCAGCAGCAATGAAAAACTCTGGTTTCTTTTTTCCTGTTACAAAAAAAATTACAATTAATCTTGCTCCTGCTGATATTAAGAAAGAAGGTTCAGGATATGATTTACCAATTGCATTAGGAATATTGTTAGGAACAGGACAATTAAAACAAGACCTAATAAAAGATTTTCTCTTTATTGGTGAACTTTCCTTAGATGGAAAACTAAGGGGTGTTCCTGGAATTTTACCAATTGCCATAGAAGCTAAAAACAGAAATTTTAGAGGTATAATTTTACCAAAGGAAAATGCTAATGAAGCAGCGGTGGTAGAGGGTTTAGAGGTTTTTCCTTTTGATGATTTAAAAAGTTTGGTGGATTTTCTAAATGGAACAGTATCAGCAGAACCATTCAAAATAAACATAAATGAACTTTTCAATAGGAATAAAAATTATGAACTGGATTTTGCAGATGTAAAAGGACAAGCAGAAGTAAAGCGAGCGATGGAGGTAGCAGCAGCGGGTGGACATAATATATTAATGATAGGGTTACCTGGTTCAGGAAAAACTATGTTGGCTAAACGATTACCTTCAATTCTACCACCTTTAACTCTAAAAGAAGCATTAGAAACAACCAAAATTCATTCAATTGCAGGGTTAGTTACAAAAGACAATCCGATAATATTTACAAGACCATTTGCAGCACCACATCATACAGCAAGTGATATTGCAATTGTTGGAGGGGGTACTAATGCAAAACCAGGAGAAATATCTTTTGCACACAACGGGGTTTTGTTTCTTGATGAGTTAACAGAATTTAAGAAAAATGTTCTTGAAGTTTTAAGGCAACCTCTAGAAGATAAAGTAATCACAATATCAAGAGCAAAAATGACAATACAGTATCCATGCAATTTTATGCTTGTTGCAGCAATGAACCCTACACCAGCAGCAACTTCAAAAGAAGTAGAAATGTACTCTGATTATGAGATACAAAAAAATCTCTCTAAAATTTCTGGTCCAATACTTGATAGGATTGATATTCATATAATTGTAAATCCTGTAAAATATTCAGACTTATCCACAAAACAGGAAGGAGAAAAATCAGAAATAATCCGAGAGCGGGTAACAAAAGCCAGAGAAATTCAGTTAAGAAGATTCTCTAAATATGAAGGGATATATTGCAATGCAAATATGAACACGAAGTTGATAAAGGAGTTTTGTAAAATAGATTCCGATTGTGAAAATTTGATGAAAACCGCAATGACAAAGCTTGGACTTTCTGCTCGTGCGTATGATAAAATTTTAAAAGTAAGTCGAACAATAGCAGACCTTGCTTCCTCTGAGAATATAACAACAGCACATATAAGTGAAGCTATACAATATAGAAGTTTAGACCGTTCGGATTGGTACTAAATAGGTTTATTTTTATATATAAGACTAATAAAATAGAGTTAATAAATACAAGTTTTCTCTAAATTTATTCAATGTAATTAAATAAGCAAATTTTAAAAATATAACTTAATTGTATATTCTTTTTATTTTGTTTATTTTGCTTAAAAATTTTATAATCATATAATTAAAAAATATGAAATTTAGTATTACAGTCGAAAACTTTGTAAATTATTTAACCAAATTAAGTTATGTTATTCCTACTCGTTCAGCACTTCCAATACTTGAGAATGTGCTATTTGAATTAAATGGAAATGAACTAACTTTACAAGCGACTGACTTAGAAAATTTTATAAGAGTAAAAGTTTTAGTAGAGGGGCAGGAAGACGGAGAGTGTGCCATTCCAGCAAAAAGACTGTTAGAATTAATGAGATTATTAACAGCAAAGTATGAAAATATTAATGTAGAAACAGATTTTGATTTGGAAGATTATGATTTGTTAAATAAAGAAACAGATTTAAATAGTTTATTTAAGGGAAAAATCATATATGTGTATAAAAGTAAAACTTTAATATTTAAAGGTGTTTTTGAAAATGAATTCAAACTATCATTGTTAGAGAAATTAGGAAGTAATCAACAAACATATGTAAATGAGAATCGACACGAACTTGCAAGTGCAAATGAACGTTTAAAAAATGCAATTGAAAAATTATACGAAAAAAATGAGAACACTTTGAGTAAATTGATGGCAAAAAAGAAAATAAAATTTGAAACCAACGAAAAATACAAAGTAACAATAACCTCATCAAATGGCAAATACTCGTTTTTCGGACAAGCTACAGAAGACTTTCCAAGTATAGAAGACAAAAATCAATTAGAAGCAATAAAAATAAAAGATGCAACCTTAAGAAGAGTAATATCTAAAGTAAGACATGCAGTAAGTCAGGAAGAAACCAAAAGAAATATGACGGGAATATTATTTGATATAAGAAAAAATGAATTCAGGTTCGTATCAACGGATGGTTTTAGATTAAGTAAACTTACTTTGAAAGATTATGAGGCAACAGATGCAAAAGAAAGTAAAATAATTGTCGCCCTGAAAGCTGCAGATATAATAACAAAATTAACGGGACAAGAAGAAAGTACAATAGAATATGATGATACATTAATAAAATTAACAACAGATACAACAGAATTTTACTCAAAACTCATCGATGATACATTCCCAAATTATGAAACTGTAATCCCAAAGAATAATGACAAAAAATTAAGGATATCAAGAACAGAATTTCTAAACTCTCTTAGAAGAGCTTCAATTTTCGTAGACCCCTCAACAAAAAGAGTTAAATTTGAAATTAAAAATTCAACAATAAATATAAAAGCGGACAATCCTGAGATTGGAGCTGATGTAGAGGAAATTATAGACTGCAACTTTATTAGCCTTGAAGATAATGAAGCAGATTTTGATAAAAATCCATTTATTATATCCTTTAATGTAAATTATCTAATTGATTGCTTTTCAGCACTGGAAAGCCCAGAAATTTTTATGACATTTAGCAGTCCATCGAAAGCCTGCGTTATTACTCCTTCAACTATGGAAAATAATGAAGACTATATGGAATTAGTTATGCCCGTAAGGGTGGGGTAATATTTCTGATGTTTTACTTTTTTGATAAAACAATGGAACTTAAGTTTGAGAAGAAGTTAATTAATAATTTAACTTTCTTTAGAAACATATTTATATAAAGAATGTATGGTTATTAAAAGTCTTCAGATGAACAATTTTAGGAATTATGAAAATGAAAAAATAACTTTTAGTGATAACTTTAATTATATTTACGGAAAGAACGGCGCAGGAAAAACTAATATACTTGAAGCAATGTCATTTCTATCGTTTGGTAAGAGCTTTTTAAACTCAAAGGAAAATGACTGTATTCATTTCGGTAAAGACTATTTCTCCATAGAAGGACATTATCAAAATGAATTGTTAAATGAATATATTCTTTCATTAAATTTTAATACGGGAAGGAAGGTGTTTTCTTTAAATAAAGAACGAGTAAATGGCTTTTCGTCAAATATATTTGGAAAATTTCCATTAGTGTATTTAACTCCCCACAGTCTTAACATTACTTATGGAAATCCATCAGAGAGGCGAAAATTTTTTGATATAATCTTTTCACAAATAAGTCCTATATACTTAGATTACCTTAAAGAGTTAAACAAAATCCTGAAGTTAAAGAATACTCTTTTGAAAGAGTTAATTCTAAAAATTTCTCGTTTTGAATTTGATAAACTAATAGATAGTTACAATGATTTATTAGCAAATATATCTACAGAAATTATTTTTAGGAGATATAATTTCTTAAACGAGTTTAAAAACTATCTTGAAAAAAATTATAAATATCTCACGACTGTTAATGAAATTCCTGATATTATTTATTACTCAAGTATTATTGAAGAAAATTTTGTAAATATTGAATCTAATAATACTAAAGATAATTTAAAAACTCTCTTCAAAAAGAAATTTGATGAAGTAAAAGAAGAAGAAATAGCAAGAAAAATTACACTCATAGGACCCCATAGAGATGACTATATATTTATTATCAAGAGAAAGTTTAATGAAAATTTTGAAATATCCGAATTACAAACATTAGAGCTAAAAAATTTCGCATCACAAGGAGAACATAAAACTTATTTAATTGCTTTAAAACTATCCGAATACAATTTTATTAAAGACAAAATAGGAACAAATCCAATTTTACTGCTCGATGATATAATGTCTGAGCTTGATTCATTTAGAGTAACAAAAATTATTAATTATATTCCAAGTTTCAGTCAGGTATTTGTAACTTCAACAGAACCCATTTATATTGATAGTTTGAAAAATTATCTCCACAACTCCGACATAAAAATCTTAAAAGTAGAAAATAATAAAATTACTTCAATTAATTAAAAAAGATGAAATCATCTGATTTCAAAAAACGAGCAAATAAAACTATATTAATAAAAGATGAGATAGAAGAGTTTTTAAATGAATTAGGACTTGATACTGGATTATATTCACTTAAATTGACAGCAATATGGAAAGAGTCGGTAGGAGAATCAATTTCTAAATTTTCAAAACCAGTAGTTATAAAGAGAGGTAAGCTTTATGTAAGTGTTGAAAACTCAGTCTGGCGTTATGAATTATCAATGAAAAAGCAAGAAATCATTACAGCCTTTAATGAAAACATAGAAAAATTATCCAACGAAACTTCAAATATGTCAAATAAAAAACTTTCTATAAATAAAAAATATTTCAAACCAATAAGAGAAATTGTGTTTGTATAACTAGTAAATAAAGAGGTAAGTAATTATGGCAAAAGAGAAAAATTCAAATAACAACAATAATGTATCTTATAGCGAAAAAGATATACAGGTTCTGAGTGGCCTTGAGCATGTTAGAAAAAGACCTGCTATGTATATTGGTGATGTTGCATCTAGAGGATTACATCATTTAGTATATGAAGTTGTTGATAATTCAATTGATGAGGCTCTTGCTGGTTTTTGTACCAAAATTATTCTCACAATACACAAAAACAACTCTGTAACTGTAGAAGACAATGGTAGAGGAATACCTACAGGAATTCACCCTACAGAAAAGAAATCAGCTTTAGAAGTTGTAATGACACAGTTAAACGCAGGTGGAAAATTTACACGAGATACTTATAAAGTATCAGGTGGGCTTCATGGGGTAGGTGTTTCAGTTGTCAATGCTTTAAGTGAATATCTTGAGGTGGAAGTGTATAGAGATGAAAAGAAATATTATCAGAAATATGAAAGAGGAGTGCCTGTAACTCCAGTAAAAGTAATAGGGAAAGTAAAAAACAAAACTGGTACAAAAGTCACATTTCTACCTGATAAAGAAATATTCAAGAATATTAACTTTAAATACGAAACTCTTGAAAGTAGATTAAGAGAACTTGCATATTTAAATAAAGATCTAACAATAATAATCAAGGATGAAAGAACGGGAAAAGAAGATGAGTTCCGATTTAAAGGTGGTTTAGTAGATTTCGTAAAATATCTTGATGAAGATGAAAAATCTATATCAGGTAAACCAATATACATTAGTGGTGAAAAAGAAAATATTCAGGTAGAGATAGCAATGCAATATAATGAATCCTATAATGATAATATCTATACTTATGTAAATAATATCAACACGCATGAGGGTGGCACACATCTTGAGGGATTTAAAGCTGCTTTAACCAGAACTTTAAATAATTATGGATTAAAAAATGGAATTATTAAGAATGAAAAGTTAACTTTAACAGGAGATGATTTTAGAGAAGGATTAACTTGCGTTATGAGTGTTAAAATTCCTGAACCGCAATTTGAAGGACAAACAAAAACAAAACTTGGTAATAGTGAAGTAAAAGGAATTGTCCAGTCTATAACAGGAGAGCAATTAAGTAATTATCTTGAAGAAAACCCATCGGTTGCTAGAAAAATAATTGAAAAATGCATTAGGGCGGCAGAAGCAAGAGAAGCTGCTCGAAAAGCAAGAGACCTCGCGAGAATGAAAACAGGATTAGAACAACTTTCAGGACTGCCTGGTAAATTAGCAGATTGTTCTCTTAATGACCCTTCTCAGTGTGAATTATATTTAGTTGAAGGTGATTCAGCTGGAGGCTCCGCAAAACAAGGAAGAGATAGAAGATTCCAAGCAATACTTCCTTTGAAAGGTAAAATACTTAATGTTGAAAAAGCAAGAATAAATAAAATACTTGAAAATGAAGAAATAAAAGCTATTATTTCTGCAATCGGTGCGGGTCTTGGTAGTTCAGATGAATTCAACCCTGATAATATAAGGTACAATAAAATTATTTTGATGTGTGATGCTGATGTAGATGGTTCGCATATAAGAACATTACTCCTTACATTTTTCTATAGGCATATGAGAGAAATAATAGATACAGGAAAACTTTACATTGCTCAACCACCACTCTACAAAATCAAGAAAGGTAAAACTGAGTTATACGCATACGATGAAGAAGAAAAAGAAGAAATTTTGAAATCATTAAAAGTAGATAAGAAAAATATTGTTACAGGAGAATCCGAAGCTACGGGTGAAAATAAGGTAGTGGTTTCACGTTTCAAAGGTTTAGGTGAAATGAACCCTGAACAATTATGGATAACAACAATGAATCCAGAAACAAGGACAATATTGCAGGTAACCAACGAAAATGCTGCAGCAGCAGATAAAATTTTCAGAATCCTAATGGGAGAAGAAGTTGAACCAAGGCGAAAATTCATTGAACAAAATGCTAAATATGCAAATATAGATGCTTAATTTAGATAATTTCGTTCTTAAAACTTAATTTAAATTTGGAGCAAATAATACAAGCAATCGTTTTCGGTTTAATCCAAGGATTAACTGAATTCATTCCTATAAGTAGCACAGCACATTTAAGAGTTATACCAGCATTACTTGGTTGGGGTGATAAAGGAGCCGCTTTTACAGCTGTAATTCAGATGGGAACTTTAATTGCTACATTTGTTTACTTTAAATCTGATTTGATTGATGTTACGAAAGGGTTTTATAGTGCAGCAAAATCTAAAAAAGATTTTTTAAAAAATCCTTACTCAAGAATATTTATATTAATTATAATTGGAACCATACCAATATCAATCGCAGGTGTATTATTAAAAAGTTTCATTGAAAATGAAGCAAGAGGGCTTTATGTAATTAGCGGGTCACTTATTATATTAGCAATAATACTTTTTATTGCAGAAAAAACCTGTATTCACAAAAAAGATTTCTCAGAAATAACAATAAAAGATGGTTTAATTATCGGGTTAGCTCAAGTATTATCCTTAATACCTGGTAGTTCAAGAAGTGGTGTAACTATTACAGCGGGTTTATTTTGCGGGTTAAAAAGAGATGTGGCAGCAAGATTTTCTTTCCTTCTGAGTGTTCCAGCAATTACTTTAAGTGGTATATATGAACTTTATACAGAAAGAAATATTTTACTCAATGAAAATTTATTCAGTTTAATTGTTGCTACAGTTGTATCAGGAATTATAGGGTATTTGTCAATTGCGTTTTTAATTAACTATTTAAAAACTAAGAGTAATTTAATTTTCATAATCTATAGAATAATTCTTGGAATATTAATACTAATTTTACTTTTCACGGGTAAATTAATAAACTAAAAATGAAACTTATTAAAGAGGATTTCGCAGAGTTATGTTATAATGAAATCCTAAGTATCACAGAAGAAAGTATCTCTCCAGAATTAAAAGTACCAAAATATCGTAGACTATTTGAATCTATATTTAAAGAGATAGTAAAAGATGAGCCACAATCTTTTGAAGGAAAATACAGTTTATACGGAATAATTGTTTTCATTTCAGAAAAATATAACCTACCTAACGAAAGCAATGAAATTTTTCATAATTTCAGAAAGTTTGCTAATATGATAATTCATGACACCGAGTATAATAAAAAAATAGGTGTTAGTTTAGAAGAGGTAGAAAAGTTTTGTATAAAATCACTCTGTGAAACCGTTTCTTTTTTTTCTGATATTCAAGCACCTGACAATTTATCAACAAAATATAGAGACTTAAAAGAGTTTCCAGAACTGTTTTCGAAGAAGAAATTAGAAAGAGAAACACTTAATGCTATAGTTATATTTTTAAAAATAAGCGAACTTAAAAGAAATACAAAAGGAATACCTTATTACACAATAAACTGTGAATCAGAAGATGATGGAACATTATTTTTACTTAATATTTTCCCACCGTATGACAATATAGGAAAATATTTCAAAAAATTTACAAAAGCATATCTTCACAATGTAATTAAATCAGCAAATTACGAAAATCTTTATAACACAAATGAAAATAGTTTAATAGTTATCGAACCTGACTATTTAGTAGAAGCGAGAAATCTTTCAGAATGTTTCCAGAATAAAAGTGACAGTCATTATTTTTATTTTATTAACAAGTTCACCTATGAACCTTCTTCAAAGGAAATGATAATTGGTTCAATAGTTAATAATATGTTAGATAAATATATACTATGTGGTAATATTAATTTTGAGGATGCTTTCAACGGTTCAATAGATATTCTTCAATGTTTACGACTAACAGAAGAACAAATTAAACAAATCAAACATGAAATACAGACACATCATTTAAAAAATATAATTGATTTCTCGAAATTTTGTATAAAGAAAAATCCAATAATAGAACCAACTTTTATATCACCTGAGTACGGTTTATATGGAAGGCTTGACATAATGCTTGAAGAAGAAAGTAATCAAAAAGATATAATTGAGTTAAAGTCGGGCAAAGCTCCAAACTATGAGCCATGGCAGTCACATAAAATGCAAGTAACTGCTTATAATATGCTTTTAGACTCAACGTATTCCAATAGAACAGGCACAAGCTCAATATTTTATTCAAAAGCAGAAAAAGAATATTTAAAAAATGTATTGAGAGATGCTTCATTATATAAAAGGTTAATTAACATAAGAAATCTAATTGTATTAAACGAATTAAGAATTAGCGAAAAAAATTTTTCATTATTTAGTGAATTGTGTAATTTTGATTGCTCAAATTATCCTGATTTTATTAAAAAAAGGTTTACTCAATTTTCTAAAACATATAATGGGTTTACTGATCTCGAATTAGAATATTTACATAATTTTATTTACTTCATTTATAATGAATTAAGAGCGGCAAAAATAGGAACAACTAAAATATACGAAAGTTCAAATAACGGCTTTGCTTCTTTTTGGTTAAATACTCTACAAGAAAAGATAGAAAACTCAAGTATATTATTTAACCTAAAATTCAAAGAATACAACCACAATAATGAAATTTACACCTTTAATCTAGATAAGGACAATCCCATAAGTAATTTTAGAGAAGGAGATATATGTATAATTTATTCTCAAAACAATAAAAAACCTTATAAAGAAACTCAAATATACAAAGGAACAATAGTAACTTTGAATAACGATATAGTTGAGATTAAGCTAAGAAATAATCAGTTTTCAAAAGAGATTTTCAACAGTCAACAATATTGGGCAATAGAGCATGATTTAATGGAAATAAATTATCAAAATCAAATAGATTCTCTATTTACCTTCTTAACATCAGATGAAGAAAAAAAGAAGAAGATATTAGGAAAAATTAAACCTGAATACGAAAAGAAGGAATATTATAATAAAAATTACAATGAAAATATTAATACAATAATATCTAAATTCAAATCTGCGAAAGATTATTTCTTGTTGCAAGGGCCACCAGGAACAGGCAAAACATCTCTTGCTCTAAAATTAATGATTGAAGAGACATTCAAAGATAATCCGAATTCAAAGATAGCGATACTTGCCTATACAAACCGAGCTGTTGATGAAATAAGTAAGAATCTATCAAAATCAGAAAAAAAAATAATAAGGGAATATATCAGGATTGGAAGCGATTATTTAAGTGACGAAAGGTTATTGCAAAAACTTGTTGTTGGCAAAACAATTGACAATATTAAAAAACTTATAAAAGACACTAAAATATTCATCTCCACTGTATCTTCTTTTCAAAAAAGATATACAGATATATTAGATCCTGGAGAAAAATTTGATGTAATTTTTGTTGACGAAGCATCTCAAATAGTTGAACCACAAATAGTTGGGTTGCTTGCTCAAAGTAAAAAATTTGTTTTAATTGGAGACCATTTCCAATTACCATCCGTAATTTTGCAAGATGAAAACGAATATAAAACGCAGAGTAGTAAATTACAGGAAATAGGATTACATTATTTATCTTCTTCACTATTTGAGAGATTATTTATTAAATGCAAAAAAGAAAAATGGGATTATGCTATAGATACTTTAACTACTCATTATAGAATGCATAATGATATTGCAAACTTAATTAAAAAGAATTATTCTACTGAGCTAGTAATTGAAAGAGAAGAACAGGTTAGAGAACAAACCTTATTTAAGTCAAATTCTTCTGATCCAATTGAAAGGATTTTATCACGTTCTAGAACTTTATTTATTCCAAGCAAACTTAATAAATTAGAGAGTAAATACAGCACAGAAGAGGCAAAAAAAATAAAATTAATAATTGATACAATTGCAAATAAATTAAATCATCAAATAGATGAGGAAAAAATAGGAATTATTACACCTTGGCGTATTCAAATTAACAAGATAAGAAGTTTTATTAATAATGAGAAGATTTTAGAAAAAATTCTTATAGATACAGTTGAAAGATTTCAAGGATCAGAAAAAGACATTATAATAATATCGTTAGCTACAAATAATGCTGCTTTATTTAGAAATTTGCAATCTGAAAATTTCGATATGACAGTTGATAGAAAATTAAATGTTGCACTTTCAAGAGCGAAAGAGCATTTAATATTACTGGGATGTGAACAAATAATTAAACTAAGTCCGCACTATAATAATGCAATTCAACTAATAAAAAAATCAGGGGGATATATTACATTAGAAGAATCAATTGAATGCTTTAAAGAATAAAAGTACAATTAAATATTTTGTACTAAAATATATATTATTCAAATTACTTTTATTTTATATTTCTAATATGCAAGTTTATAATTAATTTTATCATAATTCAATAAATTAAATTAGCAAACTATGAAAAAATATCAAAATTTCATTAATGGAGAATGGAGAGACTCAGTAACAGGCCAAACAACAGAAAACAGAAATCCTGCTAAATGGGAAGAAGATATAATTGGTTTATTTCCATCCTCAAATGAAGAAGATGTAAACTTAGCGGTAGAAGCAGCAAGAAATGCATATAAGAAATGGCGTTTAATTCCAGCTCCAAGAAGAGGAGATGTACTTAAAGTTGTTGGAGACATTTTAGTTAGCAGAAAAGAAGAAATAGCATATGAGATGACTAGAGAAATGGGAAAAGTAATTGCAGAGACAAGGGGAGATACACAGGAAGGAATAGATACAGCGTATTATGCAGCTTCAGAAGGTAGAAGACTATTTGGTTATAATGCACCAAGTGAATTACCTAACAAGATGAATCTAAGTTTTAGAATGCCAATTGGAGTTGCAGGAATAATAACACCTTGGAATTTCCCTATGGCAATTCCAACATGGAAAATATTTCCAGCATTAGTTTGTGGAAACACAGTAGTATTTAAACCCGCAGAATTAACTCCAAAAACTGCTACTACGCTTGTTGAAATCATTGACGAAGCTATGAAAAAGGTTCTTGGAAATGACTATATACCAGGAGTTATTAATTTGGTACATGGAAAGGGAAGAATAGTAGGTGAAGCATTTCTTGCTAATAAAGGTATTGATTTAATATCGTTCACTGGTTCAACTGAAGTTGGAAGAAGGATAAATGAAGTTGGTGGTAGAATGTTAAAGAGAGTATCACTTGAATTAGGTGGAAAAAATGCACAGATAGTAATGGACGATGCGAATTTTGATTTAGCTCTTGACGCAGTTCTGTGGGGTGCATTCGGAACTACAGGTCAAAGGTGCACTGCAACTTCAAGACTTATATTACACAAAAAAATACATGATATGTTTGTCGATAAACTTGTTGAGAGAGTAAAAAAACTAAAACTTGGTTATGGAAATGATAAAGGGATTGATGTTGGTCCTTGCGTAAGTGAATCACAGAGAAATATAGTTCATTCTTATGTAGAGATTGGGAAGAATGAAGATAAAGCTACATTATTAATTGGGGGAGAATTTGCAACAGAAGGTGAGCTTGCAAAAGGGTGGTTCTATAAACCAACGATATTTGTAGATGTCAAACCAAATATGAGAATAGCTCAAGAGGAAATTTTCGGTCCTGTACTTTCAGTACTAAAATGTGAAGATTTAGAAGATGGGATAAATATACTTAATGGGACTGAATACGGTCTATCTTCAAGTATATTTACTAATGATGTAAACAGTGCTTTTAAAGCTGTTAGAGATATAGAAGCAGGTATAACATACATAAATGGTGCTACAATAGGTGCAGAAGCTCATATGCCTTTTGGTGGTGTAAAGGGAACAGGAAATGGTCATAGAGAAGGTGGATGGACTGTCTATGATTTCTTCACAGAATGGAAAGCAGTTTATATTGATTATTCAGGTAAATTGCAAAGAGCTCAAATAGATAACTACTGATGAAATGCTTTATTGCCATCTTATTTAATACAAAAAAAGAATTTATTATGAAAAAAACATATTTAATACTCATTTTATTTTTTTTCCCACTTTGGGCTTTTTCACAAACAGATGATTACTTACTAAAAACGGCAGAAGAGTTCCTCCTAAAAAGAGACTATGAAACAGCAGCTAGATATTTTAGAGAGTATTTAGAAATTAATCCAAAATCCGCTGATGCACACATAGGATTAGGGGGCATTTATATTGAGAAGAAAATATATGACTCAGCATATTATTGCTTTGATAAAGCAGTAACTTTGGATCCGAAAAATTCAAGAGCACTTACAAGTAGGGCATCAACTTTATTATTATTTGGGAAATATAAAGAAGCATATAGAGATTTAACAGAGTCATTAAAATATGACACAACTTATATGAGCACCTATGTAACACTTGGAACATATTATGTACTAAATAATGAAATACAAAAAGCTTATGATGTTTTTAATAAAGCACTTTCAATAAATCCCAATGCAATCGACATTTATATGAACAGAGGAGCTTTGAACCTACAATTAGACAAATACACAGATGCATTAACTGATGCAAATAAAATATTGGAGATAGACCCTAACAATGTAAAAGCAACATATTTGAGGGGAACTATATATAGATATCTGAAAGAATATGATAAAGCGATGGTTGATTATGAAAAAGCAATTTCACTAGAACCAAACAATGGAGAGATTTATGTAAGGCGTGGTATTTTGTATTTGGATATGGGCGAATATCAAAAGGCATTGGAAGATATGGAATATGGTTATAAGTTAAATCCAGAATTAAAAGCACAAACTGAGAATTTTTATAAAGAAGTGCTTGAAAAGTTGAAATAAGATATTAATAGAATAATGAAAAAAATTTTTCTTTTACTTTTTCTACCATGCATTTTACTGTCGCAAGAAGGGCCCGAACAATTGCTTTTATACGGAGAAGCTGCTTTAAATGGTTATGATTGTAAAAATGCAATTAACTATCTTTCAGAATATTTAAACATTAGTACAAATGATTATATAGCTTTTGAAATGCGGGGAAGAGCTTATGAAATGTGCCGTGATTATGAAAAAGCTCTCCTTGATTTTTCAAACTCAATTTTCATCAATCCTCAATATGAAAAAGCATATATAAGCAGGGGAAAATTATATATCAAATTGATTGAATATGATAATGCTATTTCCGACTTTAGTCATGCTTTAATAATAAACCCACAAGACTCAGAAGCACATCTACAAAGAGGTATAGCTTATTTACACAAAGATAACTACTCAGCAGCGTTAATAGATTTCTCAAATGCAATTAGTATAAATCCTCAGTATTCTGAAGCATACAGAAATAGAGGTAGTTTATATTATAAGCTTGGAAATAAAAATGATGCAATATCCGATTTAAACAAAGCAATTGAATATGATAAAAATAATTACGATGCATACATAGATAGAGCAAGTCTATATTTTATGGAAGAAAAATATCAAGAAGCTTTAGATAACTATGACCTCGCTGCAAAGATAAAATCAAATGATCCTGAACTATATATTAAAAGAGGGTATACTTATAAAATGCTCAAAAATTACTCAAAAGCTATAGAAGATTTAAAATTAGCTTGTGAACTTGATAATTTATATTGCAAACATCTTGAATTAGAAATACAAAAACTTGATTTACTGAAAAATAGCAATTAAAAAATGAACAAATACATATTTCTCTTCATAGTTTTAATTATTATTTCCATTGGATGTAAAAAAAGTACTGATGATATAAACATAAAGAGTAAAGATTCAAAAGTTGATACACAAAATGTAAACAGAAATAACTTCATAACACATACAGAATTTTCCGATACAAATTCGAAAGAAAAACAACACAATGAAAATTTTCCTTTTAAAGATAACAATACTGATACCCGAAAAGAAATAACTACAAAAGAAGTTAATGATTATATAAATAAAACAGTTACAGTTAAGGGTTATGTTGCACAGGTAGTAATGAGACCAAAAGTAAATTATTTAAACTTTGATAAAAAATATCCAGATAATACTTTTACAGTGGTAATTTTTCCAGATGATATGTATAAATTTGATGACCTAATGAAATATCAAAATAAAAATGTAAAAGTAACAGGTAGAATATCTTTATATAAAGGAAGACCTCAAATAATAGTTAACTCAACATCTCAGATAAAAATAATAAATTAATAAAATGAAGAAATGTGGATATGTCGCTATTGTTGGCGACCCAAATGTTGGAAAGTCAACATTATTAAATTCATTCTTGAATTTCAATCTGTCAATCATAAATAAAAAAGCTCAGACAACTCGAAATAAAATACTAGGTGCTTTAACTGAGAATCACTACCAGATTATATTTATTGATACTCCAGGGATAATTAAACCTAAATACGAATTACAAAGTTTTATGCTTTCAAGTGTAAAGTCTTCAATAAAGGAAGCAGATGTTATTGTTTACCTTTTTGATGTTATCAATTATAAAAGCATAAATGAAATAGAATTAGAAAAAGATAAAAAATATATTTTTGCTTTGAATAAAATTGACTTAATAAACAAGGAAGAATTAGAAAAAATAGTTGACTTTTTTTCAAAAGAAAAACCTAATGAAGTTCTCATCCCAATTTCTGCTATAAATAAAACAAATCTTGATGAGCTAAAAAATAAAATAGTAGAATTCTTACCAGAATCAGAATTTCTATATGAGGAAGACTTTTTAACAGACAGACCTGAAAAGTTTTTCGTTGCAGAAATTATAAGAAATTGCATACTCGACTTATATGAACAAGAAATACCTTACAGCGTTTTTGTAGAAATACCACTATTTAAAGAAAGAGTAGAAGGAAAAGACTATATTGAAGCAGAAATAATAGTAGAGAGAGAGTCACAAAAAGTTATAATTATTGGAAAGGAAGGATCAAAATTAAAACAACTTGGAGAAGTAGCTAGATTAGCAATAGAAAATTTCCTTGGAAGACCAGTATTTTTGAAATTATTTGTAAAAGTTAGGAAAAACTGGCGGAAGAATAAAGAATTTTTAAAGAAACATTATACTTAATGTTATCTCACAGTATTAAATACCCAAAGCTCTGAATACAAAATAGCTTTATATCCTAAATCGTTAGCAAACATTCTTGGTTTAACAAAATCATCAACAGAAATATAAGGCAAATATTTCATTACCTGCCAACTAAATTCACTACCTTTTAAAATCCCGAAGCTTTTAGCAACAGGAGATTTAATGGTTCTATCCAAAGTAACAATATAAAAATCTCCCACAGGATTAAAACCATGAAACTTGATAATATAAATACCACTTCCAGACCCCCATTCATAGCTAAATAGAGTATTATTGTTTACGAAAGAAAACCTATTTTGTGGAGTAATAAGAAATGGCGGTTCTTCTCTAGAAATTGTAAGAGTTGAATTGGGATATGTATATTCAAAATTTTCAATATATGCACCACCTTTAAGTGTCATTTTACCCTTAACCCTCAATCTATAACCAAGTTGTAAATTTAAAGGAACCAGAATACTTGCTGTAATTAAATCCCCTTCCGTTTTATTTAACAACATTCCAGCATTTCGATGCAAAGATAAGAAATCCGCATAGATTGATAGTTCTTTTTTTTCGTAAGTGCCAGATGGAAAATAAATTGTAATAGTTGATTCCCCTGGCGTATTATAAAAACTAAGTGTGTCAAAAAAAATGTTTTGTGGATAAAATCCTCTTGAGATAGAAATAGCTTTCTCCCCTAATTTTTCAAATCGTGTTTGGGATTTTTCAAGATAAATTACGCGTCCATTAATAGTATTAATATATGATGGCCAGCTAACCTGTAAAAGTTTAGAGCGCTCACCCGCAGAAGCTTGCACATCGGGAGAATAAAAAATTTCTTCACTTAAAAATTTTATGATAGCACTTTTTCCAGCAGGGATTGGAGCAAAATCTACCCTAATGACTTCTGAATTAATTTCTCGTGGAATTTCCGCTCCAAATAGTCGTAACTCAGGATTTAAAATAGTAAGGTTTTGATATAAAACACCAATAGAATTTGCCGAATCAATTAAAACTATATCATAAGGATACGTTTCTATTTTAATTTTAAATTCACCTTTAAAGTTCGTTATCGCATTTCCTCCTGTTGACACAATAACTCTAATATTGGGAACGGGGAAAAACTTCTCGTCAAGCACAACACCTTCTACAAAATATGCAGTACTTTTAACTCTAAATTCAGAACTCGCAAATACAAAAAAAGGTGTTAATAATACGAATAATATTTTAAAATATAGTAAGGAGAGCAATATTAATTATTTTCTTGTAATATAAAATTGTTTGTTTTAACACTCAATATAAATCCTAAAATTTATTTCGAAAGCCGTTCTATTTCATCTCGAAGTTCAGCTGCTCGCTCAAACTCCAAATCTTTTGCAGCGTTAATCATCTCTTGTCTTAGTTGTTCAATTAGATTTTTTCGTTCTTCATCCGTCATAGTTTTAAACAACGGTTCCGTAACAACACTTAAACTTGTTGTATAAGATGGTTTCTTTTTATATTTACTTTTAAGCTTAGAATCTGCAACAATAGTTGTAGACATTATTTCTTCATAAGTTTTATATATAGTTTTTGGTTCAATATTATTTTTCTTGTTATATTCTTCCTGCATTCTTCTTCTTCTATTAGTTTCATCAATAACTTTCTTCATTGAATCAGTAATTTTATCTGCATACATAATCACCATACCATTTACATTTCTTGCTGTTCTTCCCGCTGTTTGCAGAAGAGATTTTTCAGAGCGTAAGAAACCTTCTTTATCAGCATCAAGTATTGCAACTAAGGATACTTCAGGTAAATCCAAACCCTCTCTTAACAAATTTACTCCAACTAAAACATCAAATTCACCAAGTCTAAGTCCTCTAATAATCTCAACCCTATCAAGTGATTCAATTTCTGAATGCATATATTTAACTCTTATACCAATATTCCTTAAATAATCTGTTAAATCTTCACTCATTCTCTTTGTTAAAGTTGTAATTAGAACCCTTTCTTTTGCTTTTGCTCTTTTTCTGATTTCCGCAATTAAATCATCAATTTGATTTTTGACAGGTCTTACCTGAATTTCAGGATCAAGCAATCCAGTTGGTCTTATAATTTGTTCAACTATAGCCCCACCACTTTTTTCCAATTCATAATCTCCTGGTGTAGCACTAACATATATCACTTGATTTATTAAACTTTCCCATTCATCAAATTTCAAAGGTCTATTATCCAATGCAGAAGGGAGTCTGAAACCATGCTCCACAAGTGTTTCTTTTCTAAATCTATCACCGTTATACATTGCTCTAATTTGTGGAATAGTTACATGTGACTCATCTATTATTAACAAGTAATCTTTGGGAAAATAATCAAATAAGCAAGCAGGTCTAGAACCAGGTGGCCTTCCTTCAAGATGACGAGAATAATTTTCAATCCCTGAACAATATCCAACTTCTTTTATCATTTCCAAATCAAAGTTTGTTCGTTGTTCCAATCTTTGCGCTTCAATTAGTTTATTTTGGCTTCTTAAATAGTCTAACCTTTCTTGTAATTCTTCCCTTATTGTTTTAATGGCATTTTCGATTTTTTTAGGACTTGTAATAAAATACTTTGCAGGATATATGGATACTATTTCTTCTTTTCTAACTACCTTTCCTGAGTTGACGTCAATATAATAAATGTTTTCAATAACATTATCGATGATTTCAATTCTAATCCCCATATCTTGTTCATCTGCTGGAATAACATCAATAGTATCACCCCTGACTCTAAATGTACCTCTTTTAAATTCTATATCATTTCTTACATAGTGTATATCAACAAGTTTTCTAAGAAGTTCTTTCCTTGTTATTACCTGATTTTTTTTAAGAATAAGTATTTGCTCAGCAAACTCTTGCGGTGAACCAATACCATAAATACAACTGACAGATGCAACAATTATTACATCTCTTCTTCCTTCCAGTAGTGCAGCAGTTGCTTTTAGTCTTAATCTATCTATTTCCTCGTTAATAGATAAGTCTTTTGCAATATATGTATCAGTTGCAGGTATATATGCTTCTGGTTGATAATAATCATAATATGAAATAAAGAATTCAACTCTATTTTCAGGAAAGTATCTTTTAAATTCTCCATATAATTGAGCAGCAAGGGTTTTGTTGTGTGACATTACAAGTACGGGTTTTTGAACATTATTAATCACATGAGAAATAGAAAAAGTTTTTCCTGAACCAGTAATTCCCAAAAATACTTGATGTTTAATATTTTGCAGTACACCTTTTGTTAATTCCTCAATTGCTTTCGGTTGATCTCCTTTAGGTGTATAGTCAGATACAAGTTTAAATTTCATCTACTACAATTAAAGTGAATTTTGTAAATTGGCTTTTGTATTAAAAATTTACTGATTTCCAATCTGATTTAAATAATTAATCGCATCATTATTATATGGATCAAATTGCAGCACTTTTTCAAAATCACTTTTAGCTTCGTTAAAAGAAGAAATTTTGAAATTTGCAATCCCTCTTAATAAATACCCTGTGGCAAAATTGGGAATATGATTTATAATTTCGGTAGAAATTAATTTACATTCTTGGTATAAAGACCTCTTTTCGAACATAGAATAAATTATCATAAATACCTTAATTTTTTCATCAGAACTTGCAATTACTTTTGAATAATATTTTACTGATTCATCATAAACACCTTCTTTAAAAAGTAAATCAGCTAAATACAAATTTGCCAAATATAATTTATAATGGTTTTTATATTTATTTACAATTTTTGCAGATTCATTTATTAAAATTTCTCTCCATTTATCTAAGTTTTTTTCATTCTCTTTCTGTTTCAGAGATAATTTCAAAACTTCAAAGGCAATATTTTCATCATATAGTGTTTTTAAAGTTTTTATTTTTTCCTCAAAAGCCTCAGAAAATCTAAAAACCGTTCGAATTTTCTTATTATCATAGTAAACATTAATATAATTATCAAAAAAGTGTATAGGCCCCAAAACAAGTGAATTTTTAATTCCCTGCTTGCCCATCAGTCTATCCATAGTAAAAGTCATTTCGGTACCCATAGTATGAAACATCGCAAAACCAGAAAGTCCCTCTCTAATCAAAGAATCAATTATTTCTTTTTTGCTGTAACTTAATTCATTAATTATTCTTTTGAAAAACTGAAAATCCTTTTCCAGTAATGATAAAGGTCGGCTTTCATCTAAAATTGGTGCGATATAATTTAAGACACCACCTGATTGTACTTCATTGAGAATATATACTAAAACTGAATCAGATCCTTTTACAGTAAAAGGAAGTATGTTTGTATATATTTGGTTTCTCCCTTTAATAAATAACTGCCTTGTTATGTGCTTTACAAGTTTCAAATAATTTTCACCGAAAGGTTCAATATTAAGATAGGTTTCCTTAACAATCTGGTTTGTAAAAAAGTCATTATTTACTTCAAACCCTAAAGAAAAGTTTATCTTTGTGTTTATACTTACTTCAGGGGGCAAAAATTGAAATACACGATTTTTAACTTCAAATGTGATTAAATTTTCATCCTTTTTATACTTTCCAATTGTTTTTAAAATTCTTTCTTTATATAGATAAATACCTCCTAAGTTGCTAAAAGATGTTGGATTTATTACCTTGTATATATTATATAATGGTGAATTATTTGTTGCATATTGAAAGCATAGATTTATTTTTTCTTTGTCCAATTTAATTTTTTGAGAATACTCAGGAAGTTTATTTTCTAATTCGTTATAATAATCAATATCTTTTTCATTAAGTAAATCTAATATTAACTCCGCATTTCTATAGTCATATTCCAGTCTAAAATCAATATTCAGAGTATCAACAACATTTAAGAGCGGCTTTCTCTCTTTGTAAGTTTTATAATTAAACGGTGAGTTTTTCTGTAATGGAGCAAGGATATAGGCTGTATATATTAAACCATCCAAATTATTAACCGCATCAAAATACATAAAAGCATTTTCAAGCTTTTGTTTAAAATCTATTGGCTGAATAAGTGAATCAAGCTCGGCAATATAAATCAAGTCTTTTACTTGATTAAGTGAATCTAAGAGAGAAAGGTTTTTAAATAAAATTCTCGCATCATTAATATCAATCATTTTTTCTAATTCTTCTACAAGAGCTTTCGATGTAGGAGAGACATTATAATTCCCATAAATTAATTCTACCCATTCCCATTCTTTATCAAAATTGAAACCATAATAAGGTTGAGAGTAAATAAAGGAATACCCTCCAAATAACAATAAAATTGTAAGTAATGTTTTAAGAAGTTTCAATTTTTAGTATGTTTAAACTTAATTTATTCTATTTTAGTAATCAGCCCAATTTCCTTCAACACATCATCAATTTTTTTTAATTCCGCATACTCACCAGATTTTACTACAGCTTTACCTGAATAATGAGCAATTGCTGTTATTTGCTCACAGTGTTCCCAATCAAATCCTGTTGCTTTTCTTAATTGACGAACTACATCATTCCAGAAATGGTTTGAATTGAATAAAATTAATCTTCTTAAAACATTAACTTCGTCATCATGAATTGTCAGTTCTTTTTCCTTTTCTTGCATTTTATATTTCTTTTAATTTCTGGAAAACTTACAAATTAGTTCACAAAATCTATCTTGCTTTTTCCTATAGTATGCTGTTTTATCCTTTTTAAATCCATTCATTGCAATATAAAAAATCATCAATTCATTGTCACGGGAAATTGCATATCCAGCAAGTGTACTTACATAATTTAAGGTACCTGTTTTAGCATATACATTATGCTCGGCTTCGGTATTTTTCATTCTATTCGCTAGAGTACCATCCACTCCAGCAATAGCAAGAGAGTTTAAAAATGTATCAAAAATATCGATTTGGTCATACATATATTTCAGTAATTTTGTAATAGCGCCAGAAGTCACCATATTATACCGTGTCAATCCAGAACCCTCCAAAATTTCATATGAATCTCTACTAATTCCAATACTATTAAAAAAGTCTATAATAACTTCTGTTCCCTTTTTTAAAGATCCAGGTGGAGATTTAATTTCTGCTCCTAAAACTTTATAAACTGTAATAGCAGATTGATTATCGCTTGGTTTATTCATATTTGAAATTACCTCACTGATAGGTCTAAGAAATTTCACAAGTACTTTTAGAGATTCTGGTGTGCTGCCTGGTACAATTATACCACTAAATTCTATATTCAATGTATTCAATTCTTTTATTAAATAAGAAGCTGCATAAAAAGCAGGGTTTTTTGTACCCTTGTTTTTATCAATACTCAGGCCAGATACATAAGGCCAATACATAGGATCTGTATCAGAAACATAAATACCTGATAAAGAATAATAATTATCATCGAGAAAAGACTCATCGTAAATAAGGTTTCCAGTAATTTTTCTTATATTTAATTTTGCAACTTTTTCTGCCATTTGAGTTAAATCTTCTGATGATAAATCAGGATCACCATAACCTTTTAAATATATATTACCATTAATTACACCATCATTTATATTATTATCATCAGTAAATATAATTGTCTTAAAATTATAACTTAACCCTAATTTTATAAGTGCCGCTGCAGATGTTATTAACTTTGTTACAGAAGCAGGGATCATTTTAGCGTCAGGGTTATATTGATATAACACATCATTTTTTGAAGCACTAACTATAGAAATTGAAGTTTCGCAATCAAATCCTTTTACTGTATTGTCAATTTCGTCTCTTAACTGCTGTAGGGATACCTGTGAGTAAACATTTGTAACATAAAATAAAAAAACTATAAAAAAGAGAACTATATTTCTGAAACACCAAAAGTAATTTATCTTACTTTGTGTAATTTCTCTTATTTTTTTCTTTAATAATATCATATGCTTGTTTTAATATATCTTTTGCTAATTTATATGTGATAATGTTTAAAGCTTCCTGATAATTGCACCATCGATATTCAAGAATCTCATCTTCATCAATTCTTACCTCTGGATGTTTATCTTTTCCTTGTGGAGACTCAACTTCACCAATATAATAATAATTAGTTTTATTAACCTGATTACTTTCTATGATGTAATTTTCTGATAATAAAAATTCCTTGTAGTTACCATTAATGTCCTCGCCCAATATTTTTATGTTCTTAAGTCCTGTTTCTTCTTCCACTTCTCTAATCGCTGCTGATTTAATATCTTCCCCATCTTCAATATGTCCTTTAGGAAACGACCAATGCCCTTTTCGGTGTTTTATTATCAAAAATTTAATTTGGCCATCATTCTCATCTCTGTAATATGTTATAATCCCTGCAGAGTATTCTTTAGCCATATTAACATATATATTTCGTGAAATAAAAAATTAACGAATTTATATAATAAATAATTTAATTTTTTACAATGATTTTGTTCTATTCCAAATCTTGTCCATTTCTTCTAAAGAAATGTTATTCAAGTCAAGGTTATTTTCTTCAGCATATTTTTCAATCTCATTGAACCGGTAAATGAATTTCTCAATTGTTTTTCTTAAAGCGTCTTCAGGGTTTATTTTCAAAAACCTGGCATAATTTACAAGTGTAAAAAGAACATCTCCGAATTCATCTTCAAGCTTTTCTGTAATTTGATAATCAGTATCTTGATTTTTTTCTTTTTCTTGTAAGACGGTTTTTAGTTCGTTTACTTCTTCCTGAATTTTCTCAAATACTGGTTCAATATCACCCCAATCAAAACCTACTTTAGATGCTTTCTCTTGAATTCTATATGCTCTAAAAAGTGCAGGTAATTCTTTTGGAACTCCATCAAGTATCGATTTTCTACCTTCCTTTTTCTTAATTGCTTCCCAATTCTTTTTTACTTCTTCACTACCAGAAACTTTAACATTTCCAAAAATATGAGGATGACGAGCAATTAATTTATTAGTTTCCTCTTCTAAAACCTCTTTCAAAGTAAACTCACTACTCTCTTCTGCTATAGCACTATGAAAAACTGCCTGTAAAATTAGATCTCCCAATTCTTTTTTCAACTCTTCTAAATTATTAGTATCAATAGCTTCTAAAACCTCATAGGATTCCTCTAATAAACATCTCCTTAGAGTTTGATGAGTTTGTTCTTTATCCCAAGGGCACTCTTTGCGAAGCTTTCTCACTATTTCAACAAGTTTATCAAATTCTTTCATAATTACTTTTGAATTCTATTTACGCAAACAGTTTTTAAATTTTTAATTAAGGAAAACTTATTTCAACTTTTCTACATAATTTAAATGAAACTTTCTGATTTTAGAAACAAGTTCTTCCATGTCTTCTTTTGGGGGTAAAAAAGTCGTTCTAAAATGCAACGTACCTGGCAACTGGCCGAACCCCGAACCTGGCACCACACAAATTCCAGTTTCTTCCAACAAAGCTAAACAATAATCAGAATCACGTTTAGCTTCATACTTCTTTCTCTCTGAACTTGACATTTTATTTAAATCAATCCCTTTTTCTTCTGGCAACTCAAACTTTACAAATGCATACATTGCACCTTGAGGAATTTCACAACTCATTCCTGGAATTGAATTTATTCCCTCGCCAAGAATTTTAGCTTTTTCCTTTAGATCATTTAGAATAGCATTTTTTTCTTTTACAAATAGTGCATAACTTTCATCACCTTCTTGCGGTGGTGCAACCATTAAATATGTAGCGATTTGTCCAACAACATTTGAACATAAACTAATTGACTGCAACTTAATAAATTGTTCTAAAACATCTTCTGGAATATGTCTCAATTCAAAATATCCAGCACGATGTCCACACTCACCATAATATCCTTTAGACATAGAATGAAAACTAAATAATGGAACCGATGTTTTATTCATATCGTACATTACTTTTGCAAAAGAATAGAATTTACAACTTTCATCATAAATATTTTCTTGATAAACTTCATCAGCTAAAATTGATAAATTGTATCTTTCAGCAAAGTTTATAATCATTTTAATGTTATCATAACTAAGTACAGCACCAGTAGGATTTCCAGGATTTATCACAACAATAGCAACTGGATTAATACTATTCTGTTTTGCTTTTTCAATACTTTCAGTAAGAATTTGTTCATTAAGCAACCAATGATTATTTTCATCTAAATAGTAGTCAATCTGTTTGCCTCCATAGAGTGTTAGAGTAGCGCTGTATAGTGGATATTGAGGAATAGGTATTAATATCCCATCATTTTCATTTTTTAATAATGCAAAAAGAACTGCTTGAACACCCTTGCTTGCTCCATCTGTTAAAATTATTCTGTCTTTATCAACAGGAATATTATCTCTTTTTGATATAAAATCCGCAACTGCCTGTCTGACAAAAGGAATACCAGCACTTTGAGAATAAGCACCAACTCCTTCAGGAATTTGCTCTAATATATACTTTGCTCTCCTAATACTATCAGCATGAAACCCTTTTTGAAAATCAGCATTTTCAAGTAGTTTAGGATACTCCACTAAACTTAATACTTCCCTTACATAAGTTAACGGTTTTTGTTTAAGTGCCTGTGGATTACCAATATTACAATATATTATCTTTTTGCCTTCTGCTTCAAGTTCTTGTGCCCTCATTACTATTTTACCTCTAACAGCGTATTGAGCATCAAGTAGTTTCTTATTTAAATCTTTTATTTGAATCATATATTAATAATTAATTTAAAATGAATAATAATTAAAATATATTTTCTTTTATAGATAAGAAATGTTAAAAATTATTGAAAAAATCAAATCTTATAGAAGTTAATCACTATTATATTAATACATTTGTCTGATATTTATTACTTTCCACTATGATTTTTTGTTTTATTGTTCAATAAATGAATATCAAACCACTATTCTAATCAAATTTTTTAACAATTCTGTATATAGAACCTGAAGGGGTAAGTGTACTTTCCATTAAATAAAAAGAATTTACTTTAATGGTAAAATCGCAATTTATGTTCTTTAAATTAATATCAGGCGGGAACTTTATTGGGGTTTTAATTCGGGCAAGTGTAATATGATTATGAAAATTTTTATCAGGTTTAAATCCAACTGGTTCCAATTTTTGACATACTTCTATAAACAATTTTGATAACCAGTCTGATTCATCTATCAAATCTACAAAAATTAC
>JAOADD010000016.1 GCA_026417495.1 Ignavibacteria bacterium | reverse complement strand
ACCTCTTTCATAGTGAAAAAACTTGGCAGTAGGGATACAAACAATTTTATAACCCAGATTTTTTATTTTTTTACATAAGTCAACATCTTCGTAATAGAGAAAAATATTTTCATCAAATCCATTGACCTTTTCAAATATATCCTTTCTAATCATCATACATGCTCCATGAAACCAGTCTACTTCGAATGGTAGTTTTTCTATAATTTCTTTTCGAGTAGTTAATTTTTTTATCTTCGATTTTAAAAATAAACCATACGCTTCCCTAAATTCCCATGATAATCCAGGGAAATCATTATATGAATATAATACATTATTGTTTTGATCCAGCAGTATACCTGAACATATAGCCACCTCATGATGAGATTTTATATATTGAAGAAGTATTTCAATAGCATTTGTTTTTACTTCAATATCTGGGTTAAGAAGAAGTATATATTGAGACTCAGAATTTTTTATACCTATATTACATCCAGCCCCAAACCCTCTATTACTATTTTGCCAAATAAATTTTACATCTGGATATTCATCTGTTAGAGATTCAATACTTCTATCATCTGAATTATTATCAACAACAATTATTTCAAAATCTTTTTGGTTTATATTCGATTTTATAGAATTAATACAATTTTTTATGAATTCTGTAGTATTATAATTTACAATTATTATTGAGAGTTCTTTTGGCATAAAAGTTTTTTTAGATAATCTTCAAATTTGGAAATCGAAATATCCCAATCTAATATTTTTCTTATAGAATAATATGCATTCTCTGCAATTGACTCTCTTAGATTTTTATTATTAATTAGTAATTCAATTCCTTTAATAAATTCGTTTGGATCAAGATTATTTACTATATATGCAGTCTTCATATGTTCTGCATAATCAGGGATTGCTCCAACATTTGAGGTGACTACAGCTGTTTTACAAGCCATTGCTTCTGCTGGTGGTAATCCAAAACCTTCAAATTTACTTGTAAAAAGAAATATATCAGCTTGATTGTATAATTTAACTATTGTACTTTCATCAGGGTCTAAATAAAAGTTAACGAAATCGGGAAGGTCTTTATCTTTATTAAATCCGAAAGAATTTATCTCAACGTTATGGTATTTATTTTTTATTCGATTTATTATTTCAAGGGTTAGTGGCATATTTTTCCTATCCATTGGATAGTATACAAAAAGTATCTTTAGATTATCATCTTTCTTTTGGGGGTATTTATAATCGAAAATATTGTAATTAATTCCATTTAAAATAACCTCGGATTCCATTGAAAATTTATTGTATAAGAAATCTCTAAGAAAATTGCATATAGTTATTTTGTTTATAGGTAACTTATATGATAAATCGACAAGTTTTATATTGGAATTAAAAATTTCATAGTCTTGTATGAAATAAATTTTTTTCCCCTTTTTAAAATTAAGCTTAACAACATCATAAGCTGTGGGCCAGGCTGTAGCAATTGTAAAATCTGCATCTCTTATGTTTTTATCATTTATTTTTTTTACTGCTAGCACTTCAACTTGATTGTTGAATATATCATATTCGTATTTTTTTTCTTTCTTTAATATTATTCTTAATCTTCTCTTTACTTTATATATAGGTTTAAATTGTCCCTTATAAAAATCATAACCATTTTTAGGGTAATATAATTTTACATCATATCCCTTACTTTGCAATCTATTTGCATATTCTATAATTATTCTAAATCCACCTGCTTTTACCCAACTTGGTAATATATAATTAATTCTCATTTTGTTATCTTATTCCAAATATTTTTCTTACTAAATTATATATAACTATTTTATCATAAAGTTTAGCACCATTTTTCAATGCGATTTTTATTATTTCCCATCCCTGTTTTTTTATAAATGTTCTGGAAATTGTTGAGGGGTAATCCCGTGTATATGCAATTAATTTATCTAAATAGTATGGTTTGGATATTTTAAATAATTTGATGAAAAGGTCGTAATCGAATGCACATTTATATTTTTCATCAATTCCTCCAACTTTCCAAAATAAATCTCTATCAAAAAAAGTAGATGGTTGTCTTATTATGTCAGCGGATTTATGAATTAAATTTGTAAGGGTCATTTCATCCG
The DNA here is from genome assembly GCA_026417495.1 of Ignavibacteria bacterium. GTDB lineage: Bacteria > Bacteroidota > Ignavibacteria > Tepidaquicellales > Tepidaquicellaceae > Tepidaquicella. The sequence continues at coordinate 4,548 of JAOADD010000016.1, read as the reverse complement.
ATTTCGTTTCTACAATAAGATTTTTGTTTTCATCCACAAAATTAATATTACCTATGATAATTTTGATTTCAGGATTTGCATTAAAAATTTCCATTACATCGCCAAGAGTATTTTCTTTAAAATAATCATCGGAATTTAACCACCCAAAAACCTCCCCCGTAGCTAATCTAAAGCCTTTATTAATTGCATTTGCAGGTCCTTTATCAGGTTCTGAAATCCATTTTATACCATTAGTTTTTTTTAGAATTTCCAAAGTAGTATCGGTTGAACCACCGTCAATAATAATGTGTTCTATATTTTCGTAATTTTGATTTTTCACAGAATTTATGCAATCAAGTATAAAACTACCTTGATTATAAGAAGGTGTGATTATTGATAATTTCTTCTTCAATTCAACTAATAAAGATTTTTGATAATATTAATTTAATCCTTTTGTTTTTTTCAAAGTATCTTTCAAAGTCGTCTTGTGAAAATATTTTAAACAATCTATATAACAATACTGTTAGTAATAAAATAATTACAAAGGGAACAATAATTTTTAGAATATCGGACCCTAAAAGAATTGATGATACATACCCAACAGCTGTGACAATAATTAGAATCAATAAATATTTAAATAAGTCAACAAAATTTTTAAATATCATGCCTTTTAAATATTTATTTTGATAATATAATGATAAAGTCAATGAAGTAAAAATTGCTGAAGAAAAGCCAATCAAAACTGAGTAGTACCCGATAATATTATACAGAACTAGTATAAAAATTATATTTGCGGCAACATTAGAAAATTGTAATAAAATTGTTTTGTCAACCCGCCTTGCCATTAGGTAATAGTAATTAGGAATTACAGAACTACCAATCAGGTATGTGCAAACAACAATTATAATACTTATTGAAATAAGAAATACTTCACCACCGAGCCATAATTTAACAAAACTAAATGTACATACAAATATTGTTGATATTATGGGTAAAATAATATAGAGTAATTTATGCTCAACATCATTAACAATAAATCCAATTTGTTTTTCCTCTTTAATGCTTGCAATTAAAGGTAGTAATGGGTATAAAGCTTTGGTTATCAAACTCCACAGTTGAGTACGAATTTTTAGTGCAATATCAAAATAACCTACTTCTTTAACACCAAAAAGTTTTGAAATGATAATTTTAGTTAGAGGTTCATAAAAGAAATTTATAACACCAGATAAATATATTTTAATGCTATAAGATAATTGCTTTTTAAGTATTCTGAAAAAGTTTCTTTTTATATCTTTGAATATTATCTTACCCCATAAATTTTTGAATGCAATAAGCGAAAATGAAAACCAAATTATTGATGCAAAAGTAATTGCTAAACCAACATATTGTAGAGAATACCCTAACAATGCAGTTATTGAAATTCCTCCCCAATATAATAAATTATATAATATTTGTAAAAGGTTAGTAATGTATATTTTTTGTATTGCATCAATAACAGAAGTTATAAGTTGGCCAATAAGTATTATATAATTAGCAATAAGCATAAATTTATAAAGCCCTATGCTTTCATCAAATAACTCAATGGGGATATTGAAAAAATCTTTTAAAATGAGCGGTCCAAGTAAATATAATAATATAGAAAAAGGAGTAAGAATAAGAATCAAAATAATAATTGCTACTAAAATGTCAAAATCGGATTCTTTTGTCTTTCCTTGTTCAGAAATAAATTTAATTAACGCAGTATTCAGTCCAAGATTTGTGAATATATTCAAATTGCCAATTACAGTAATAATAGAAAAAACGCCGTACCTATCATACCCAAGATATGTGACAAATATCCTAATAGCAAAAAGAGTTAGTAATGTTGCAACTACTAGTTGAATAATTCCAGTTACAGAACCTTTATATAGAGTTCTTTTTTGAATCAAACTTTCTGTATTTAATTACTTTAGCAGGTATTCCATATGCAATTGCATAAGAAGGAATATCTTTTGTAACTATTGATCCAGCCCCTATAACTGCGCCTTTTCCAATTCTCACACCAGGCATTATAATGACACCAGAACCAATCCACACATCATCTTCGATAATAACTTCTTTAGCAATTGCAGGTGCATATCTCATATTTTCTAAGTTATAATCGTGAGTCAAGCTAGTGATTATAGAATGTGTTGCGATCATTACCCGATTACCAATTTTCACTCCGCCATGTCCCCAAATATGTACGAATGCATTAATTGAAACATCATCGCCGATTTCAATATTTTCTTTACCTTCAAAGCAAACTGGAAATTTTATTTCAAAATTCTTTCCAATATGTTTTATATCAGATAAATAAAAGTGATTATTAATTGATAATGCTTTTTCTACTATATTATTTATTATCTTCTTTAAAAAATTTTTCAACTATTTATCTTTAATTTTTCTTTCAATAATAAATAATTTGCAACTACAGATGCAGAAATGCTATAAAATAAAAATGCTGATGGAACTAAATTGTATGAACCAGCGTAAAGACTATTAAAAAGCATATGAAACATTAATACATTTAATAGGACAGAAACAGTTTTGTTTTCTTTAGGAGAAATTTTGATTGATTTAAATGATAGTATATAAATTGTAATACCGAAGATCAAAAATGCTGATAATCCCAATATTCCCGTATCTACTAAAAAGTTAAAGTAAGTAGTATGAGCATCACATTTTGCTATGTATAAGTCATAAATAAAATCTGGAAATATGTTATAATTTTCTGAAACCTCAAGAAACATAAAATATCCTACTCCCGTAATAGGATGTTGTAAAAATGTATTATATGCAGTTATCCATATTAGCATTCTAGATTCAAGCGAGTTACTTATAACTTGATCTTGAGGTAAATCCACACTTTGAAAGAATTCAAAATGTACCTCAGAAACTCTAGTTGTAATAATTTTATGCAAACCTAATGCAAATACTAATCCAATAGAAATTATAACAACTATAACAATGACTGGAAACTTTTTCTTTAAATAAATTTTAATTTCTGGTGAAAGAATAAATGATATAATTATTCCATAAACTAAAGATATAATTAACCCAAGCCATGCAAACCTTGACTGATCAGCAATCATTGTGATGAAAAGAAATATTGAAATAAAAACTATTTTTGGGTTAAGATCACCACTTACGTAATATAGAAAAAGAATCATTATTAAAGCAATTGGAGTAAATTCCATATAATAATATTCAGCACTTCCTAAAGCTCTTAAAAATCCTGTATCAATCATAGCTATTATTTTCGTAATACCAGCTATGAATGTACCTAGTATGAATGCGTTAAATAAATTTTTTATTTTTTCGAAATCTGTAATTGATTTGAATACAATATAAGCTGTTAAAAAGAACATTAAAAAGATAAAACTGTAATAAACAGTAAAAAAAGAAAAATAAGGTGTTAATATACCTGCAATGAATACAGTGGTTATTAAGAAGGCTGATGAAGTTTTTACGAATGTAGGTACTTTTAAGTGATTAAATATATTTTCATCTTTGTGGGTTAAATAAAAAAATATTAAAAGTAATGCAAATATAAGAGTAGGATACAACCTTAAAGGCCAATAAATAACCTTTGTGAAAAATAAAGAAATGATAAATATTTCAAGGTAGTATTTTCGGAGTGAAAAAAAAATTAGAAAAACTAAGGGTATTCCAAAAGCTGCTAATAAAAATACTTTTTTATTTATTATTATTCCATAGTTTAATATAATTATACAAAAAATTACTAAAGCGAAGTAAATTTTTCGCAAGAGTGTTTCTGTTCGTGATATTTCTGTCACTTATTCCTTGCCTTTTTTACGGTGGAAAATAAATTCTTTAAATATAATTCGTATATACTGAAAGAAATATTAAGTAATGCAAAAGTTGCAAATAAACTTATGGCTACCAATGTAAGCCTCTTAGGCCTTTTTTTATATTCTGGTAATGCAGGGTAGTCTAAAATAATTACACTTGGCATTTCCTTTTTTTCTTCTATTTTTGCCTGCTCGTATATTGGGATTATATAAGTTAGTAATTTATTTTGTATTTCAACATTCCTTACCAGTCGTAAATAATTCAAAACAACCTCTGGAGCATCTTTTAACCGTAATGAACTGGATTTGTCATTTGATTTTTTTATACTTTCTAATTCCTTCTTCATTGCATCAATTTTTGCTTCCTGCAACTTCACTTCTGCTTCATCAGGGGAGAGTGCTTTTTTTAGTAATTCTAACTTGATTTTCTCAGCTTCAATATCAGCTTCTAATTGGACTGTTGATTGTACGACTGTCTTTGTCACCACATCAGGAGCGAATCCGTACATTTGTTGAAAATATTTTAACGAATCTTCTGCTGTCTTTAAATCATTTTTTATTTCATTATACCTTGCTTCAATAAACTCTCTTGTCATTTTTGCATTCTGAACATTCATTTCAATATTTATTGTATTTAGAAGTTCTATCATATACTCAACTATTTCCTTAGCTCTTTGAGGATTTATGTCATATACTCCAATTTCTATTGTTCCAGCTTTTAAGTTTTTTGTAATAT
>JAOADD010000044.1 GCA_026417495.1 Ignavibacteria bacterium | reverse complement strand
AACTCAGCAACAACAAGAACGATATCTGGTAATTACGCAGGTGGCTTAATCAGATTAAATGGTGCTGATAGAGTAACTATTGATGGTAGATTCAGCGGTAGCGGTAATTATTTAACTTTTAGTAATACCAGTACATCTTCTTCTGCAGTTTTTCAGGTAATTAGTCTCGGTACTGGGCAGGGTGCAAATAATGTAACTATTAGAAACTGCAACATTGCAACAGGTAGCAACTCAGCTATTACTTATGGAATTCACGCTGGCTCTGCTACTTTAGGTACGGCTGCTGATGATAATGATAACCTTTCTATTTTAAATAATAACATAATAAGAGCATACAATGCTATTTGGGTAAGAAGTGCATCAACAGGAACAGGTTTACTTGATGGATTAACAATCAGTGGTAATACTATTGGTTCTAATAACTCTGCTGATTATGTAATTTTCCGTGGTATTGATGTGCAGGGTGCTACATCCCCAAATATATCATCAAATGTGATATTTAATATGCAAACTACTTCCACCATAAATATTGCAGCTATTGATTTAGGGCAATATGTAACTAATGCAGTAGTTGATAGAAATATGATATATGGAATTCGCTCAACTTCATCTAGTGGTTATGGAGCATATGGAATTAATATTTCAAGTGGAACAGGGACAAATAATATTCAAATTTTTAATAATGTTATTTATGATATAATGACCGCTAATTATTCCACAACATCTACAACATGGAATGCCTTTGGAATAAGAATAACAGGTGGTACAAACCATAAAATATACTATAATTCAATTAATTTTTACGGCTCCGTTACATCAGGTACAAGTGCAGGTATGTCTGCAAATTTACTTATTACTGCTGCTGTGTCTGGTTTGGATGTGCGAAATAATATATTTGTTAATAACCATTCTTTCGGTGCATCCGGTTCTTTTGCTTATAATGTTTATCTTGGTGCTACAGGTATAACATTCGGGACAATAAACCGTAATGATTATTTTGGTACAACAAGCACAAATACAACCTTTAGAGTAGGTTACGATGGTTCTAGTGCAAGAAGTACTCTTACTGACTGGCAGGCATATACTGGTCAGGACGCAAACTCCATTTCAGCTAACCCACAATTTCAATCCAACACCGATTTAAGACCAGGTTTAAGCTCACCTGTGCTTAATGCTGGTACTCCTATTTCAGGAATAACAACCGACTTCCTGGGTGTTACACGTAGCGCTACAGCACCATCAATGGGTGCTTATGAGCAAGGTGTGGATGCTACTGGTCCGACTATTACATATACTCCATTGACAAATACCAACTCCACATCAAACAGGACATTAAATAATTTTGCTACAATCACAGATGTGAGCGGTGTTAACACTACTTCTGGGACTGCTCCGAGAATATATTATAAAAAATCAACTGATGCAAACACCTATGTGGGAAATACTTCTGCTGATAATGGTTGGAAATGGACCGAAACTACAAATAGCTCCTCTCCATTTAGTTTTATTATTGATTATAGTATTATTTATGGTGGTTCCGTTTCAGGTGGTGATACAATTCAGTACTTTATCGTAGCACAAGATTTATACAATCCACCTAATGTAGGTATTAACTCAGGTACTTTTGCTTCTACCCCAACATCTGTTAATCTTACTTCTGCTGCATTTCCACTTACAGGTACTATTAGATCTTACAAAATAGTTAGTGAGCCGCTCGCTGGGACTTATACTGTTGGTTTAAATATGTTCAATGCTCTTACAGGGAAGAATTTATATTACCAAAAATTTACAAGAACTGTAATAAAAGAAATAATTGAATATCAGCAGGATTTTATTGGCGATGTTAAAAAAGATAAAATTGATAGTAGAGATGAAATAAGTGGTTTTAAAGAAGAAGCATTTAATAAAGATGTAATTATTCATAATAATGATAGTAAAGAAAGAATTTCAAATAACATTGAAGAAACAACCACAGGAATAAAAGTAGAAAATGATAAAAATATTATTAAGAAATATGTAGAAGTAACGGAAGAGTATTACGAGCTTATGGAAGATGGTAAACCGTATGCAGGTGAGCGATATGTTTTATTTAAAGAAAATCCTGAATTAAAAAATAAATTAACTGAAAGAGGCATTTTTGATTCCCCTGATGGCGTTTTTGCTACTATTACAGATGCTGTTAATAATTTAACAGAAAGAGGGGTAAGTGGTGCTGTTACATTCTTGCTGGTTGATGCTAATTATCCAAGTGAAACTTATCCACTTCTAATCAATAGTGTTGCTGGTGTTAGTGCTACCAATACAATTACAATAAAACCAGCTTCTGGTGTATCCGCAACAATTTCTGGTGCATCAGCAAGCGGACCTATTTTCAAAATTGTTAATACAAGCTATGTGACAATTGATGGTTCTAATAGTGGTACTGATACCAGAGATTTATCTATTGAAAATACTTCCACTACTTCTCCGCAGGTTGTCCTAATTGGCTCAAGTGGAACAACACCAATAACCAATATTACACTTAAAAATTGTAATATTAGAAATGGTTCTAATACTTCATCAGCAGTTATTGTAAGTGATAGTTCTACTGCTGGAAATCCCGGTTACTTTAATAATATCACTATACAAAATAATAATATTCGCAGAGCATATAATGGAATTTATTGTAATGCTGCTGTTTCTTCTGGTAATGGCAGTGGTACACTTATAACACAAAATAATTTAAATTTCACTGGTTCTGATGCAATTAGGCTTGTCTGTATCTATGCCCAAGGCATTGACGGTATAAGTGTATCGAATAATAATACTGGAAATATTTACAATACTTCTGATGCAAGTAATATTACGGGAATTTGGTTTGCATCTGGTGTAACTAATGGGTCAATCAATAATAACAATATTTCAATACTAAATGGAACATCAGGTGGGCCAAGGGGAATATTTGTTACAAGTAACACAATAAATTGTAACATAAACATTTATAATAATATCATTGATAGCATAACTACATCAAGTAGTGGTTCTTCAATGGGGATAGGTGTTTCTTTTTCTACAACTGGAGTTAATATATATAGAAATAGAATATCAAATGTTTCTAATACAAATACAGGAGGTTGGAATGCTTATGGAATTTATCTTGGGTCATCTTCTAATACAGCTAATATTAATGTTTACAATAATTTAATATATAATATATATGGTTATGGTTATAATTTGATTACGACTGATAATGGTTATGGTATTATTTTATATTCGGGAGGTGGTTATAATATTTATAATAATTCAATAAATCTTACAACAGAACAAGTATCAGCAAGTGGTAAACCTGCTTGTTTAATGATTACTTCATCTATAAATACACCTGCATCTCTTGATATAAGAAATAATATTTTTCAAACTAATCAGACAGTTGGCACTTGTTATTCAGTAATTTGTAATGCATCTAATACTGTATTCTCAAATATAGATTATAATAATTATTTCTCAAACGATACAATTGGTTATATAGGTTCTAATCAATGTCCAACTTTAAGTCATTGGAGAACAGGCACTGGAAAAGATATATATTCAGTTAGTGGTAATTCAGGTTTTACTTCAAATACTAATCTACTTCCTGACTTGAATAATCCTAACAGTTGGGTATTAAGTGGGAATGGTATTCATATATCCACAGTAACAGATGATTATGCTGGTAATCCGAGACCGTCTTCAGTATCTGCTGGTGCTCCTGATATTGGCGCATACGAATTTAGTGCTCCTTCTGTTTCTCCGAATACATTCAGTATTACTCCAACTCTGGGATTAAATACAATTTATGTAAATAATAGAAAATTTGTTGATTTGAATTTTACTTCCTTGGGTTCTTTAACACAGGTGAATGTTAAATTTTTCTCGGGGACTAACCCTCCAGGAGTTAACGGTTATCCTACTGCTCGCTTTATGAATGGATATTTCGAAATTACAGGTTCAGGTGGTGGTAATTATAGATATAATATAACTTTCTATTATTCTGAACCACAGATTGGAACTATCATATATGAAAAAAATATTAGACTTTCTAAAAGTGATAATGGTGGTACGAATTGGTATATTTTCTGGGTTCAAGGTACTGATTCACAAAAATATCAATTAGATACAATCAATAACAAGATCACTGTTTATGGTTTAGAATCCTTCTCTATGTTTACTAATTCAGATGATGAGAGACCACTACCAATTGAACTTAAATCATTTAATTATTTAGTTAATGGTAGGGATGTTAAACTCACCTGGCAAACTGAGAAAGAAAATAATAATTATGGTTTTGAAGTTGAAAGAAAGAAAGGAAATGAACCATGGCAAAAGTTAGGTTTCATCCCGGGTAGAGGTAATTCATATAATCCAACTTCTTACATATTTGAAGATAAAAAATTAAATTCAGGCAAGTATAACTATAGATTGAAACAGATTGATGTGAACGGGAATTATAATTACTTTGAGCTAAATGGTACGGTTGAAATAGCACTGCCAACAAAATATGAACTGTCTCAAAACTATCCGAATCCATTTAACCCTGTTACTAAGATAGATTATGCATTACCTGTTGATGGAAAAGTCAATATTATTATTTATGATATGCTCGGTAGGGAAATTAAGAAACTTGTTAATGAACAGCAACAGGCAGGATTCTATACGATTGAGTTCAACGGCTCAAGTATTGCAAGTGGTACTTATATTTACAGAATTACTGTTGAAGGTATCAATGGTAGCAAGTTTGTAATGAGTAAGAAAATGGTTTTAGTAAAATAAGAGAGGTTAATACCTATAAGGAGGGCGAGACTGAACAAATAACTTTGTTCAGTCTCTTTTTATTTTTACAAGACAGCTATCATTTATTTTTGAATCTATTGATAAGTTCATTTTATTATTGAATTTTATTAATTATTTTTTGTTTAAGAATATGAATACAGATGAAAAAAATAGGATTAATATCCTTGTATTGCTTATTCTTTTGCTTGTATGGGAACCTATACTCGCAGGGATATTATTATAACAACAAGTATATAAAGTTGCTGGAAAGATTTGACGGTCTTGCAATTATTTTTAAAGCAAACAACTATAGTGATGATGAGATAAAAGAATTTATTCTAAATAACCTTGAGCAGGGGGATATTCTCAATGGTTATGAAAGAGAGTATTGTTATATTAGATTTCAGGAGAATCTATTAAATGAGAAACTAACTACATATAAGAATAGGTTATCAAATAAGTCTGATTTAATTAAATTTGTTACACCTGTTTATTACGGGGATTCAAGGAGTGTGACACAATTTCCAAAAGATGAATTTTTTGTTAGATTAAAGGATTTTAAAGATAAGTCAAAGCTTGAAATGTTGAATTTAGAATATAACTGTTATATTAAAGGTGTAATTGGTGATGAAAATTGTTTTGTAATTAAAACATTTGATGATAATAATAAAGATATTTTTGAAATTATTGAATTATATTACCGGACTGGTTTATTCATTTTTGTGGAACCTAATATGGTTTATTTATCTGAAGGTTTTTTTAATTACATTCCCGATGACCCATTGTTTGCACTGCAATGGGCATTATATAACACGGGACAGGCAGTCAATACTGATGGCTATGCCTCCTATGGCGATTCGGTCAGGTCCTGCGGTTTTCCTGGGGCTGATATGGATGTGTATTTAGCATGGGATTATGTAAGGGGCAATTCTTCTGTTAAAATTGCTGTGTTTGATACAGGGGTTGACTCGTTGCATCCCGATTTAAGTGCTAATCTTTCTGTTGGTTATAATGCTTTTGCGAATAATAATACTGTTACAATTGATACGGGAAATCATGGTACCTGTACATTGGGAATTATAGGAGCAAGAACAAATAATTCAATTGGCATCTCTGGTATTGCTGGTGGAAATAGTGGCAATGGTTATTGTCAGATTTCTGCTTTTAGATTGGTTACCAATTCTGGCACTTTTGTATCGAGTGATTTAATTGCTAGAGCGTTTGATAGTTGCAGAGTAAGGAATTTTCATATCTCCAGCAATAGCTGGGGCGGTGGGACTCCAAGTTCTGTGCTTGATACCGCAATTTCAAGGTGTGCCAGGTTAAGTAGAGATGGTTTGGGCTGCGTTATTCTTTTTTCATCAGGAAACGACGGTAGAAATCCTCCTAACTATCCATCATATCTACCTTTTGTAGTTTGCGTGGGTGCATCAACAAAAATTGATAATAAAAAATCGCCTGGGAATGGTGACCAGTTCTGGTGGGGTGGAAACTGGGGTGAGTATTCGTTAGGTGACCTGGATGTGGTTGCTCCTACTATTTGTGTTACCACTGATAAAAGGGGAGCTATGGGATACAATTCCAGTGATTATGATAGTACCTTTAATGGTACTTCCTGCTCTTGTCCTAATGCTGCTGGAGTGGTGGCTTTAATTTTCTCTGTTAATCCCAATTTGACACGAGAGCAAGCAATAGAATATCTTTATAGGGGCTGTGAAAAAATTGATAATGTGCCATATTCTATTAACAAAACCTACGGAAAATGGAATCCGTACTATGGGTATGGAAGGGTTAATGCGTATTATTCCGTAAGGTTGGCTGCAGGGGTTGATGTAACTCCACCAACGATTAATCATACTAATGTCTCAGTTAGCAGTTCAACTTATAGCTACCTTATCTCAGCAGAAATAATAGACCAGGATGGAAATTCCGTTCCCGCTTCTGGTGTTAATGCACCTTTATTGTATTATAGAAAAAATAAGAACGGTGCAGGATGGTCTGAATTTACTTCTATAAAGGCAACTTCAAATTCTGGAAATACATTTTATTTCTATATACCTTGTTCGGGTTGGCAAACAGAAATTGAGTATTATATTTTAGCAAAAGATAACTCTGGCAATGCAACTACTTTCCCTAAAAATGCACCTAATTACCCCTGCTACACAGCTATCGGTACAACAACTGTTGAAACAGGTAAATTTTCTGCTTTTACTTTACCAACTTCTGGTGTTGCTGTTTCAGGAAATTTAAATATGAATAATTATAAGATTCTTGATACTGAAATAAGATTATATTTAAGGCATACCTATGTTTCAGATTTTAATTTATCATTATGGAACCCATCATCAGATACAAAAAGAAATAAAGTGTGCTTATTCTCTCGGAATGGTGGCAGTGGAGATAACATTACGGGCGCAATGGTTTCTGACGCAGGTCTATATTATTGGAGAGAGTCTTCTCCACCATATACAAATTTGAGTGTTAAACCTGACCATCCATTTACTGGTTTCAAAGGAGTTAGTTCTGGTGGGAATTGGAAATTGTTATATTATGATGCAGTTTCTGGAGATGGTGGTACACTTGATAGTGCACGATTGAATATTACAAGGTTGAGTGGAACCACCAGCCCATGTGCTAGATGGGATTATCTTAGAGATTCTGTCGTTAATTTTGGAACGATTATTATTCCTGATACTGAAAAATACTATCTTTGCAATGTTGGAACGGCTAATCTTACAGTTAGCGGGTTTTATTTCTCTGGTACTTATGCTAACTGGTATCAAGTTATTAATACACCTGCAACTTCTATTGCACCTGATGATAGCACCCTGTTCTTAGTTAGATGTAATACTCCTTCGGGTGATTTTATTCTTGAAAATAACAGGTCAATGTCTGATGCGATTGAAAATGCAGTGTTGAACATAAGTACTAACGACCCATCAAAACCAACATTAAAAATATCGTTACAAACTGAAACCGCACTACCTGTTTTAATTTCTGCTTTTAGTTATTATATAAATGAGCGTAATGTGCATTTAAAATGGTCTACATCGCAAGAAATAAATAATTTCGGTTTTGATGTAGAACGCAGAAGAGAAAATGAAAATTGGATTAAATTAGGATTTGTTAAAGGTGCTGGTAATTCAAATGAGCCCAGAGTGTATTTTTATGAAGATAAAAAATTGAATATTGGAAAATATTTTTACAGGCTTAAACAAATTGATTATAATGGGAATTATAATTATTTCGACTTAAGTGAATCAGTTGATGTAGGATTACCTTCTAAATTTGAATTATCTCAAAATTACCCAAATCCTTTTAACGCATCAACAAAAATAGATTATGCTTTACCGGTTGATGGAAAGGTTTTGATTTGTATTTATGATTTAACCGGTAGGGAAATTATGAATGTGGTAAACGAGAAAAAATTTGCGGGATACTATACTGCTGAAATTAATGCTGCTGAACTATCAACTGGGGTTTATTTTTATAGATTATCAGTTGATGGTAATAATGGGTGTAAATTTGTTTTAACTAAAAAAATGGTATTAGTGAAATAATACAAGTTTACCTTGTCAAAGTGGGGTGCAACAGTGTCAGATATATTTAAAAGTATTATTTTAATAATATTAATGGAACAATATCTCCTTTATTAAAGAGATTAAGTCATCTTTTGTAAATGGTTTTGAAAGATAGTGGCTGCATCCTCTTCTTAGGAACTCCTCTCTTTCGTGCACCATTGCAAAAGCAGTTATTGCTACTATTGGGATGTGCTCGTAGCCAGGTATTTTTCTTATTAATTCTGTAACCTGTATTCCATCAAGTCCTTTTCTTAAATTTATATCCATCAGGATTGCTGGATATTTCTTCAATTTAACTTTTTCTAATGCCTCTTCTCCTGAGTATGCAATATCCAGCTTACAAAATTTTTCTACCATATTCTTAACGAGAATTATTGAGTCTTCTTCATCTTCTACATATAGAATCTCTGGTAGCTCTCCTTCAGGTTGAAAATCAATCATTGATTCAATTAATTCTTCTCTTTCCTTTATTTTTGTTATATCAGCTTCTTTTGATAGAAATTTTTCATCTAATGGAATTCTGAAAGTAAATGTACTACCTTTTCCTACTTCACTTTCTTTTACAAATATTTCTCCTTTTAAAAGTGAAGCTAATTTTTTTGATATTGACAGCCCTAACCCTGTTCCCTCAAATGAGCGACCATATCCTTCACTTGCCTGGCGGAATTCATCCCAGATTATATCCCTTTTATTCTCTTCTATTCCTATTCCTGTGTCTTTTATATCTATATCAATGTAAGGCTTATTATCAACCACTACTTTCTTAATGCTTACATAAATTCCTCCTTCATTTGTATATTTTATTGCATTGTTAATAAGATTATCAAATATTTCTTGAATAAATTTTTTATCTAGTTTTAAATATAACGATTCGAATTCTGAACTAAATTCTAAGTATAGATTCTTTTTATTTGCTGACTCTTTATAAAAATTTACCGTTTCATTTGCTTCATTTACTATGTCTACATCTGTTATATCTATTGGCATTTGCCCCGATTCAATAAGAGATATATCCAGTATATTGTTTAAAGTAGCCATAAGTCGATTTGCTCCTTTATACACCAGCTCTGCATTTTTCCTTAATGCTTCATCTTCTATCTTTTTTGTTAGTATTTCTGAAAATCCTAATATTGATACCATTGGTGTTCTTAGCTCGTGGCTTATATTTGCAAGAAAATGGGATTTTAATTTATTCATCTCCTCTGCTCGTTCCTTTGCTCCTATTAGTTCTTTTTCTGTCTGCTTTATTTTTGTTATATCTGTTATTATATGAACTGCTCCTATTATCACATTATTCTTATCCAGTATTGGGTCAACTACTACATTACAAATCATTTCATTTATGTTCATCTCCATTGATTCACGCTTTTTACTTTTTGTCATTTTTACAAATGGACATTCTTCTATAGGAGAATCTGTAGAATGAACTATATGGTGGCAAAAATTTCCTAATATTTCTTCTGATGTTTTTCCAATCAAGTTTAGAAATGCTTCATTACATTGTATAATGTGTTGTTTCTCATCAAGAATTACTAATCCGTCATTGATAGCATTGAAGCTTAAATACCAGTTATCTATTGATTGTTTTAGTTTATTTTGTGTGTTTTTCAGTTCTGTTATATCAGTAAATGTTGTACAAACCTGGAAGGGCTTTGTATCATTATTTTTAAATTCAGGTATCGAATTTATCAGAATCCAATGGTGTTGATTATCCTTTGGATTAAATACACCCATAATTCCTGTTGCTTTTATACCTTTGTGTAATGCAATCATTGCAGGGTGCTCATCCCCAGGATAATCGCTTCCGTCTTCTTTTATTGCTTTCCATCGTGGGTCATAAGAAGTGCGACCTAACATCTGCTCCATAGTTAAGCCCAGTATTTTTTCAGTTGCCTGGTTTGTTAAAATTATTTTCCCTTTTGAGTCTTGATACACAACTCCCTGTTCCATTGTGTCGAATAGTGTCCTGAATCTCTCTTCGCTTTCTTTAAGTTTATTATTAATTTCTTTTTCTTCTGTTATATCTCGCGCTAAGGAAATTGCACCTATTACTTTACCCTCGTTATCTTTTAATGCTTTGCACCTCCATGAAAGTAACCTTTTCGCCCCGTCTCTTCTACTTTGCCAGCTCTCAAGTTGGACTATCTCATCACTACCTTCGAAAATTTTTCTTAATTTTTCATAAGTGTCTTGCTCATCAATAAAGTAGTATGATGCTTCTTTTCCTATTACATCTTCTCCAAAAAATTCATATCCTGTTTGATTTGACCATATATAAACTTTGTTTGTGTCAAGTTCCATTATTATATCTGCTGCTGAATCAAGTATTGCCTGATTTTTTAGTAATAAGTTTATGTATTCTTTTTGGGTACGGTTATACGAAATTATTTCCCACATTCTATTCATAAATGTAAGGAATGCATTTACATCGGATTGTGTATAATCTTCTTTTTTATTTGCTACTACTGCTACTGCCACTATTTTACTACCTTCAAATACTGGAACAGAAATAAATCTTTTTATTTCTACATGTCCTTCAGGGATTCCTTTTTTATCTTTGTATGATGCATAATCATTTATTACTATTGGTTTTCTTAATCTTACGCAATCTGACCATATACCAGATTGTGATAATATGAAGTCTATTGGCTCTTTTTTTACTTTACATTCTTTCATTACATCTCTTGACCACGAATGAATTTTCATTACAGTCTCATCTTCATTTATTAAACCAAAGAATGCATATTGACTTTTCAATGAGTTCACGGTTGCTTCTATGCAATATTCAAAAATTTCCTCCTCATTTTTATCTCTCATATTGTGTAGTTTCAAGAGTGCTTTTTGTCGTATATTATTTAGTTCTAATTCTTCTTCTCTCTTCTTTATTTCAGTTATATCTATAATATTAGCAATGATATATTGCGGGTTGTTATTAATGTCCTTGAAAATTGCACTATGCACATCTGCCCATATTGGGGTACCATTCTTATGAATGTACCTTTTTGTATATCTTGCTGAATCTATTTCACCTCTAAAAAGTTTGTTAATAATTTCTAAGTTGTTTTCTAAATCATCTGGATGGGTGATTTCTGCTACCTTTTTTCCAATCATCTCTTCTTTAGTATACCCTAACATATCACAAAATGCTTTATTTGGATATATTTCACCCGAACTGTAAGCAATCAGTTTTCCAGCATTAGAAGCTTCAAAAACAGTTCTGAATTTTTCTTCACTCTCTATGAGCTCTCTTTCTTTTTCCCTCTCTTTTGTCTGGTCCCTGAATACCAGCACAACGCCTATGATATTATCAGAATCATCTTTTACTGGTGCTCCTGCATCTGCTATTGGGTATTCTTTTCCATCTCGAGAAATTAGTATTGTGTGATTTGCCAATCCTATTATAATTCCGTCTCTTAATATTCTCTTGACTGGGTTTTCTACAGGTTTACGCGTCTCTTCATTAATGATATTGAATACTTCTTCAAGTTCTTTACCTTTGGCTTCTTCTTCTTTCCAGCCCGTGATATCTTCAGCAATTTTATTCATTAAAGTTATTTTACCTTCTATGTCTGTTGTTATTACTGCATCTCCTATACTATATAATATGGTTCTATATTCCTCTTGGGTTTTCCATAATTCTTTCTCGCTTTCCATTAATTTTATAGTGATTTCTTTCTGCCTGAACTTATACATAAATGCAGTTACGGTTG
This sequence comes from Ignavibacteria bacterium, assembly GCA_026417495.1. GTDB lineage: Bacteria > Bacteroidota > Ignavibacteria > Tepidaquicellales > Tepidaquicellaceae > Tepidaquicella. The sequence goes on along the minus strand of JAOADD010000044.1, from coordinate 10,344 downwards.
CTGTAAATAAGATAATTAGGGATGCTATTATTGTAATAAAAAGTGCTCTTTGCTTTGATTCTTTGAATATTTCATTCTTATCTATTTTAGAAACCATTAACCAGGGAGAACCTTCTATTTCTGAAATATATGCTATTACATCTTCGCCTCTATAATCCTTTCCTTCTGCGAAACCACGCTTACCAAGAGCTCCTTGAACTGCCATAATTTCTGTTTCTGTCAGGGGAATTTTAAATTTTAGTGCTGTTCCTGACTTATGTCTAAGTTCGTTTAGAAAAATTACCTCTTTATCAGTTTTCTTAAATAAAAGGGTTTCTCCCGTCTCACTATCTGTTGGCCAGGTTTGTAGTAATGGATATAAAAATAATTTTGGCTCGGATTGTAATATTAGAAATGCTACTACTCTCTTATTGTCTGCTAGTATTGGGGATATCGTTAAAAGATGTACATTACTATGTACTCCGCAAAGTTTGAAATCTGTTAGGATAATATTTTTTTCACTATTAGCCTTGTTTAAATCTTCTATAAAAGCAGTGTCGATGTTTTTTATCAATGTATCTGTACTCAGTATCACTTTCCCTTTTGAATCTGTTAGATAAACTGATTCATAATTGCCATAATTTTTAACTATATTGAAAATCTGCTTAATGTGCCTTTTTTCATCTAAATTTTTCTCCTCATAGAACTTTCTTACACTTATTCTAAATAAAGGATTCTTGGATAACAAAGTTGCATCTATAATCCTTTCATTTCGCCACTGAACTATTTGATTTATCTTTAATTCTGCTATTACTTTTAGATCTTGAAATTGTTCCTTTTTTAAGTTCTCTTCTGTTATTTTATAGTATTGATACCCGATAATTATTACAATTAATGAAAATAAAATGAAAAGTGGTATTAGGACCCTTTTCTTTAATCTACCTGGTATATATTTTCCCATAATTTTTTCTATTTAAAGTTTTTCAAGTTATCACTATGTCAAACACCCACCGATAAATAATTCCTACTTTAGTGCAAAATGTCTTTTTATAACTTTCGTCAGAAAAATAATTTTATTATTGACTAATTTCAATGTTTAAAATAGGCGCAAGTTTTATATACCCGAATTATTTTAAATATGCAGTTTATCTTTGTTTTCAATTATTATTTTTGAGTTAATATTTGTGTGAAATTTATTTAAATAGGAGGGCAGTTATTATTCGATTTCTTTTTTATTTATATGCTTCAAGTAAATATTAATACTTTTTCACAACATTTACCTCAAGTGAAATAATTTTCATTTTCGTAATTATTAATAAAAATAATTTTAAAAAATAGTATTTATAGAGTAAACATTTAATCTTTTACATTTTATAATGTGTATTCGGTTAATATACAGCTCTTATACAACCTTGGTTATTTCCAAATCAAGAAGTAGATATCATTTTTAGTAGTGTTGAAATTTTTTTTCCATTAATTAAACATTGGTTTTATTGAATAAGCTATGATAAAAAATGCATAATCTATGTATATTTGATTATATTCATCTTTATCTTTATATAAAACAAATCTTACTCTACATCTGATACCATCATTATCAATGCACCAGAAATAAAGTACCGTTTTATCATATTCATATTTTATATCATAATCATATATATCAAGGTGATTTGTTTCCTTTGCATAAATTGTTATTCTTTCATCAAAAGTATCAATAACAATAAGAATGTTTACATATTCCCAGTCTGACCATTCCGACCAACCATAATAATAATTGTATGTTTTGTAGCAGTAATATTTTGCTCTAAGTTTGTAAATATTTTGAGAAAGAGCAAAATTATAGGATAGAAATAGAATTGAAAAAAGAATGAAAATTTTTACTCCCTTCATTTAATTTTATTTTAATTTGCAAATAATTTTTTCAAAATAAAAAATAATAAAAATATTAATATGAAAAATTTCCACAATGTTTCAGAAATTTTTTTGTTTGTTCTGTTGTCTTGTATTTCATTGTGCAAAGTAAGTTAAATTGAAAATAGGAGCCAATTTGTTTATTTTAGTATTATTGTTTCAAGTATGAAAAAAGTTTTATTTATTGCTTATTATTTTCCTCCGATGGGTTTCGGGGGTGTTAAGCGTCCTCTAAAGTTTGCTAAATATTTAAGAAACTTCGGCTGGGATGTTACGGTACTGACTTGCAGCCCGAAAAAACTTCTACTCGTTGATGATTTCCTCTTGAATGAAGCAATTGAATCAGGTATAAAAATTGCTAGAACAGGTGAAGAAATATTTGATACAAATAAAATTATAACAAAAGTTCCAAAAGATACTTTCCAACCAATAAAAAAGTATTTATCAAGCTGGTTATTTATACCTGATTCTAAAATATTATGGTATCCAAAAGCAATAAAGAAAGCTTTTAATCTATGGAAAGAGAATAATGGCTATGACTTAATTTTTGCTGTCGCACCTCCCTTTACTGATTTTCTTATTGGACAGGAATTAAAAAGAAGATTTAAAGTACCACTCGTTGTTGACTTTATGGATGCATGGGTAGGTAATTATATATTAAGATATTATCCCACTTTTTATCACAAATGGAAAAATATTAAACTTGAAAGTTCCATCGTTAGAGATGCAAATAAGATTATCACCACAAACAGACGAATTAAAGAAATGATTATATCAAGGAATTCAGATATTACTTATAATGATATAAAATTATATCCACATACTTTTGATGCTGAAGATTTTGAACTTGCTAAAAAGAAAAATTTGCCATACACAACTAAAATGAGAATTACATATGCTGGTAGTTTGCACTCACGGGGCCTGAAATTACTTTTTAAATCAATTCTCTCACTTTTTAATGCTGCTCCTCTTTATAAAAATAAGATAGAATTTTTATATCTTGGTATTGTTCCTAAAAAATTAATCAATATAGCAAAAGAGTACAATATTCTTGATAATATCTATATGCCTGGATATGTAAATCATTTAGAATGTATTAAGTATTTGCTTGCTTCTGATGTGCTGTTTCTACACATAAAAAATGCAAAAAATAATGACGCTATACTACCTGGAGTTTTAGGGGATTACTTCGGTAGTAGAAAAAATATTTTAGCTTGCGTTCCTGAAGGTGTTACAAAAAATTTACTACTCAAATATAATGCTTGTAAAATTGTTACTGATTATAATCCCGCTTCTGTTGCTGAAGCTATTTATGATTATTATAATGAATATGCAAATAAATCTTTAGCAGCACCTAATGAATCTTTTGTTCAAATGTTTGAAAATATGCAATATGTTGAATCTCTTGCAAGAGATTTTAATTATTTACAGGATATAGAATAAATAATATAAAAATCTATATGAAAATTCTTCTCGTTGGTAATGGTGGTAGGGAACACACTTTAGGTTGGGGAATAGTAAATTCCCAATCTTTCAGAGAAACAAACAGTCGACTTTTTTGTACGATAGGTTCTGCTGGTTTGGATTCTATTGCAACACCAATAAATATTAGACCAGATGATATTAATGGTATTGTAAGATTTTCTATTGAAAATAATATTGATTTCGTGGTGATTGGTCCTGAATTGCCACTTTCGCTTGGTTTGGTTGATGAACTTAATAGATGTGGTATAATGGCTTTTGGACCAACAAAAAAAGCAGCTGAAATTGAAAGCAGTAAAATATTTGCTAAAAATTTAATGAAAGATGCAAATATTCCGACTGCTGATTTTAGAACTTTTTCTGAAAGTGAATATCAAGATGCAATAGATTATCTGAAAATTTCTGAATACCCAATTGTTATTAAAGCTGATGGATTAGCTGCTGGTAAAGGTGTTGTTATTGCTGATAACTTTGCTGATGCTCAAAAATCAATTGAAGATCTGGTTGTTAATAAAGTTTTTGGAAATGCTGGTAAAAATTTTGTTATAGAACAATTTCTTTCAGGGTATGAAATGTCCGTATTTGCCATTACTGATGGCTCTGATTATTTATTATTACCACCATCTCAAGACCATAAAAGAATCGGAGAAGGTGATACTGGAAAAAACACGGGGGGTATGGGTGCATATTCACCACTACCAGAAAAATTTTACAATGTTGAATTAGAAAATAAGATTAAAGAAAAAATTATTGAACCTGCTCTTAATCAACTAAAAAAAATTAATCGGGAATATAAAGGTTGTTTATATTGTGGGTTGATGATTTCTGAATTTTATGGGGTTAAAGAACCATTTGTAGTTGAGTTTAATTGTAGATTTGGCGACCCCGAGTCTCAAGCTGTAATTCCGTTAATAAAATCAGATTTCCTTCAACTTTTAATTGCCTCTGCAAACGATGATATTAAAAATTATAAACTGGAAACATATAATAAATACTCCGCTTGTGTAATCATTGCTTCTGGTGGGTACCCCGATAAATACCAAACAGGTAAAATAATTTATGGATTGGATAAAGTATCTAACGATTGTTTTGTATTTCATTCGGGCACTAAAATCGATGAATGTGGAAATGTTATTACATCTGGTGGTAGAGTACTTGGTATCACAGCGCTTAGTGATGTGTCTTTAAAGGATGCTTTTACTAAAACATATGAAAATATAAAATTAATTAATTTTGAAAATTGTTATTACAGGAGAGATATAGGATATAAAGTTTTAAATTAAAATTCATATTATGATTTTAATCACTGGTGGTGCTGGTTTTATTGGTTCTCATATCGTTGATAAATATATTAGTTGCGGTTATAAAGTTATTGTTATTGATAACTTATCGACAGGAGTTTTATCTAATGTAAATAAAGCAGCTATTTTTTATAAATTGGATTTATGTTCTGGTAATATTGAGAGTGTCTTCAAAGAACATAAAATAGAAGTTATTAATCATCATGCAGCACAAATAGATTTAAGGAAATCATTATCTAACCCTCTCTATGATGCAAGGATAAACATTGAAGGATCAATCAAATTATTTCAACTTGCGGTTAAATATGGCGTTAAGAAAATTATTTATGCATCTTCTGGTGGTGCTGTTTATGGTGAACAGAAATTTTTTCCTGCTGACGAAAATCATATTACTAATCCACTCTCCCCTTATGGCATTTCAAAGTTTACGGTGGAAAAATACCTTTATTATTATAAATATGTCTATGGTATTGATTATGTTATTTTGAGATACAGTAATGTTTATGGTCCAAGACAAAGTATTAAAGGAGAAGCGGGAGTAGTTTCAATTTTTTGTAGAAAATTAATTGCTAATGACCAACCCGTTATTAATGGTTCAGGTAGAAACACGCGAGATTTTATTTTTGTCTCAGATGTTGCTGATGCAAACATAAAAGCACTTATGTTTAAAAATTCTGGAATATTTAATATATCGACATCAAAAGAGACTTCTGTGAATAATCTTTTGAGCTTATTGAAAAAAATTTCTAAGAAAAATATTTCAGCAATACACAAAGAACCTATAAAAGGTGAACAGAGAAGAAGTTGTCTTGATTACAGTTTAGCTCAGAGAAAACTAAAATGGAAACCTCTAATAGGATTAAAAGAAGGACTTGAAACTACCTATAGGTGGTTTTTAGAAAACAAGTAGTGTGGTAGTATAATATTTATCTAATGCGTTGATATTCTTGAGGGTCTGTGAAGAAGTAACTATTTTCCTGGTTTTTCTTGAAGAACTTTTTTAAATCTTCTGAATCTGAAAATTTTTCCTTTATGTAAGGTGTTACTCCCGTTAAAATAATCTTATCATTTTTATACTCAAATTTGTATAAATAATATTCACCTTCTCCTTCCGATGCAGATAAATCTCGTAGATTAAGATAAGTTACATTATCTACCTTAGATAAGAATCCTTCATATTTATCCGAGATTTCCTCAACATCATTTGAATCAAGTGTTACATAAATAATGCTGTAAAGATAATTTGATTTCTTGGATACATTATAATAATCTGTACCGCTGGTACCCCACTTACCAATTAATTTTGTGTCAACAGGAATTTCTGGTGATTTATCAATTGGAAAATTAGATTTATACGGACATCCTGTAAAAAGCAATGTGAACAAAAAAAGTACAAAAACACTAATGATTTTTTTCATAAATTTTTTAAGTTTTGTTTAAGTAAAATAGTGATTTATTCAATTAAATTAAATTTATTATTTCTATTTATAATATAACATTTTGTTATTAGAAAAGTTTCATTTTTGAAATTATTTTCTATTTTTATTCATTAGAATAATTAATCTGCCTTTTTCAGTATATATGGATAAAACTTGTATCTGCGACTTTTTATATAGACCAGTAGTATAAATATAAGTTTGGAAATTTCATTATTTTGTTAAAAATAATGTTACTTTTAAATGTTTTATGCTTTTAGTCTAAATATTCATTGATTTTACAAATGAAAAAATATAATTTTAAAGTTTGTTTTAATAAAGAATTTATTTAAATATATGGCAAAAATTTCAGAAAGAGAACAGGAAAAGAAAACCCAACCAAGAGGTATAATGAATAGAATGCGGGATAAGATGCCACTTATCCTCATTATAGTTATTATTGCATTCCTTGGGACTATTGTTTTTGACTGGGGTATGAATTATCTTGGCTTACGCAGAGACCGTGTAGATTTTGCTGTTATTAATGGCCAAAAGGTTGAATATAAAGAATATATGGAAGAATTAAATAACCAGATTAAAGGTTATTTGGAGAGAACAAAGAAGAAAGAAATAGATGAAAAAACTTTGCAACAATTGCGGGAACAGGTTTGGCAAGGTATGGTGCAAAAAATTTTGGTCGAACAAGAAATTGAAAGACTTGGAATTAAAGTATCAGAAGATGAAGTTAAGGATTGGGTTTATAACAGACCTGAGACTTTGCCACAATGGTTAAAGAATTTCTTCACTGACTCTACTAATGTATTTAGGACTGACCTTATGTACCAAACTTTGCAAAGTAGCAACCCAGAAATTGTTAAAGCATGGGCAGATATTGAAAAGAATCTCTTCCTTCAATTGAAATATGAAAAACTGCAAGATGTAATTTTAGGTTCCGTTATTGTTACTGAAGGGGAGATTTTAAAGAAATATATGGATGATAATATAAAAGCAAGTTTTGAATATATGCAATTAGGTTTAAATTCAGTAACTGATTCTAATTTATATGCAGTTACAGAAGAAGATTTAAGGAATTATTATGAAGAACATAAATCCGATTATAAGCAGCGTGAAATGGTACAACTAAAATATGTACTATTCCCTGAAAATGCATCACCAGAAGACTCTGCCTTTATGAAAAAGCAATTTGAAACTACCTATATTCCTGAACTTCAAAATTTAGAAGACTCTAACTTATACCAGTTTGTTAATGAATATTCAGAAACACCTTTTGATAGTAATTATAAGAAACTTGGTGACCTGCCAAGAAGTGCTGCCTGGTTCTTTTTAAATGGAAAGGTTGGCGATGTCTCCAATTTATTAATCGATTTTGATGCTTATAGAGCATTGAAAATACTTGATATAAAGGAAGGAGATGAAGAATATGTCTTTGCTCAACACATACTAATAAAATTTGGGAATGATTCTAATGATGCAAAAAAGCGAGCAGAAGAAGTATTTAAAAAAGCTAAAAGTGGTGAAAAGTTTGAGGAATTAGCGAAATATTACTCTGAAGATGATGGTACTAAGAATTCAGGGGGGGAGCTCGGTTGGTTCAATAAAGGTCGTATGGTTAAAGAGTTTGAAGATGCATGCTATAAATCAAGAGTTGGTGAAATAGTTGGTCCTGTTAAAACTAATTTTGGTTATCATATTATTAAAGTGGTTGGAAAATCTAAGAAAGAATTCCAGATTGCTGAAATCAGGAAATCCGTATCTATGAGTGAAATAACCAGAAATGCTTTGAAAAACAAAGCATACGAATTCTGGAAAGATCTTGATAAAGGTATACCTTTTGATTCTGTTGCTGCTATGTTCAAAATGACACCTATGTTAACCCCTGAATTTACAAAGGACGATAATATTCCAAATATTAGCAAAAATAAAGCACTTATGAATTTTGCATTCAGAAAGAAAGTCGGTGATTTCCTGGAACCTGTGAAAACTCAAAGTGGTTATGGAGTTTATCAAATAGTTAAATACATTCCTGAAGGATATAAAAACTTTGATTCAATTAAAGTTTCGGTTATAAAACCAATGGTTCAGAGAGAAAAGAAGTTTCAATATTTGTTAAATGTTGCTAATCAAATTAAACCAAATATTACTTCTTGGGATATGAATTCCTTACAGAGTATATATCCATCTTACACTTTTGCAACAGCTGATAGTGTAAGTTTTTCTCGTCCCGATTCAAAAATTGGTTTAGATTATGCATTATACAATAAAGTTTTTGAAATGAAACCAGGTGAATTATCTGAACCTATTAGAGGAAATGATGGTGTATATATAGTTAAAATGAAAACAATTACTCCTTTTGATGAAGCTGATTACACTGCTAAAAGAAGTGAAATTTATAAAAACTTGATGAGCACAAAGCAACAATCAGCATTTCAAGAATATTTGAGTAACCTTGAAGAAAGAGCGGATATAATTGACAATCGTGAGTTATATATGTGATACTAAGGCTGTTTGTTGAATTTAATACTCATTTATGCAAAAAGAAGAATCCGAGTCTTTAACTGATACTAAACAAAAAGTTGTTTCAGGGGCTGCTAAAGCAATAGTACTTTCCTCTGTAATGTTCGTATTCATTTCTTTCTGGCGTGCTACCGCTATTGTTTTTGGTGATTTAGGTTCAACTATGTATTATATTGGGGGGATTGCTGAACAGTTTGTTGGCCAGGTTGCCCCTTATTTCATTTTACTTGTTATGCTATTTTCTTTTGCTGTTACGGGGCTCTATGTTGAATCTTCTCATCTTTACACTAGAGGTGGTGTATATAGAGTTGTTAAATTTGCTCTCGGGGATACTTTTGCTAAAGTATCTGTTAGTGCGCTCGTGTTCGATTATGTTCTTACTGGTCCTATTAGTAGTGTATCTGCAGGTCAATATTTTGTTGGTTTTCTGAATGAGTCGTTTGAAAATATAGGTTTGAATTTGCATTTGGATAGGAACTTCTTTTCTATGATTGTTGCGATTATTGTTATTATTTATTTCTGGTGGGAAAATGTTAAAGGAATTGAAGAATCTTCATCGAAAGCACTTAAAATTCTTATAATAACTGTTTTTATGGGTGCTTTAGTTTTAGTTTGGGGAATAATTTCTTTAATTTTAAGAGAAAAACCTGTTTTTGAGCATTTACCACCTCTCAAAATCGAACTATCCGATGAAGCTTACGGTTGGTTTAAAGATTGGGATTGGATTAAGTCAATTTCGTTATTCAGTATACTAATTGCTTTTGGTCATTCGCTATTAGCTATGAGTGGACTTGAAACACTCGGACAAGTTTACAGGGAAGTAGAATATCCAAAATTAGAAAACTTTAAAAAAGCTGCTCTGGCAATTTTTCTTATCACTGTAACGCTTACTCCAGGAATGTCTTTCCTTTCTGTAATGCTTATTCCTGATTCTGTCAGGCCGCAATATATTGATAATCTAATCGGTGGAATTACTATGTATCTAGTAGCACCACAATTCCTTAAGTTAATTGTTCATTCTTTTGTTGTGATTGTTGGAGTTTTGATTCTTTCTGCGGCAGTCAATACTTCTATTGTTGGTGCGAATAGTGTTCTTAATAGAGTTGCAGAAGATAAAATTCTTACTGATTGGTTGAGAAAACCAAGCAAAAAGTTTGGGACTACTCATAGAATGTTAACTCTTATTGCTGGTATGCAAATTCTTACTGTTATTCTTTCAAGAGGTGAAATATTATTATTAGGTGAAGCATATGCTTTTGGAGTTATTTGGAGCATGACTTTTAAAGCATTTTCTATGATTGTATTAAGATATAAGGATAAAAGACCAAGAGACTGGAAGTATCCAATTAATTTTTATATTAAAAATGTACAAATACCCGTCGGTTTGATTACTGTATTTCTTATTTTGTTTTTTGTTGCTTTGACTAATTTATTCACAAAACCAATTGCAACAGTATCTGGGATTTCTTTTACATTAATTTTCTTTATTATTTTTGTAATTTCTGAGTATATCAATAAAAAGACTTTAATGTCTGTTGAAAAACTTTCTGAAGAAGAATACCTGATAGAAAAGAAGAAAAGAGTTTTAGAACATTTTAATCTTGAAGATGAATATGAAATTTCTCCTCAAGCTATAGGGAGTGAATTAAATGATAGAGTTCTTGTTGCTGTAAAAGATCCCAATAATTTAAATCATCTCCAAAAAGTCTTAAATGAAACAG
>JAOADD010000031.1 GCA_026417495.1 Ignavibacteria bacterium | reverse complement strand
ATAAATAGATATAATTTAAATATTAGTTCTTTTAAAATTTTTCTGAATCTTTGTAATGAGTTTGATAAAATTTATTTTGATAAATTTAGTAACATTTTTGGTAACAAATTTGGTAACAATTAGTGAAATTTCGAGGTCGTAACCTATAAAAATGCTTAAAAATCCGCAAATTTTAAAGGAGAGGTGGCTGAGTGGTTGAAAGCGGCGGTCTCGAAAACCGTTATACAGGCAACTGTATCGGGAGTTCGAATCTCCCCCTCTCCGCAGGTATAAAGTAAAATTTTTACAAAAAGAGAACTTAATCTTTAAAGATTGCTCCATGAAAAATTTTTTAATTGTAATAATGATTTATGATATATTAATCTTTTATTTGAAGTTATGAAAAAAAGTTGGGTACAAAAAATTAAAGACAATGAAAATTTCCCTAAAGTTTTAAATTTGGAAAAGAATTTTCCTTGTTTCAAAACTTTAAATAAAATGGGAATAAGAGAAGGGGAACCAATTGTACTTGCAAATCCTTCTGATATAATTCCAATTATGAGTAAAGTACCCAAAGGGAAAATAACTACTATTAAAGAAGTTTGTCAAAATATTGCTAAAAAATATGGTGTCAAAGGTTGCTGTTCTTTAACAACAGGTATTTTTATTATGGCAATTGCTAATGCTGTTGAAGAAGAGATTGCTTTAGGTAATAATTCAGAATTAAATAAAATTCCTTATTGGCGAACGCTAAAAGTTAATGGTTTCTTGAATGAAAAGTATCCTGGAGGATTAGAGAGACATAGCGAATTATTGCAAAAGGAAGGATTTACAATCATTCAAAGAGGGAAAAAATATCAAGTAGTAAATTTCGAAAAATATATTTTATAGAAATTTTTAAACTTATTAATGGATGGAAACTTAAAGTAAACTTCATAGATTTTTTTAATAAAATGTATAACTCCTAAGATCCGAAACTAAAATAGATACTATAAAAACTCAAATAGATTTTATATAATCTATTATAAAGTTCAAATCTTTATCATAATCCGGAATTTGTACAATATCAATTGAATATTTTTTCTTTATTTGCTGAGACTTTATTTCTTCAAGATAGATTGCCCAAATTGATTTTTTGCTATTAAGTAACTTATTAAATGAGATTTTTTCCTTTCTTATTGGATATTTGACTGTAAAATTATTAATATATTCTTTAAGAGTATTAAGTTTTTTAAGTAGCTTATCTTTATTAAGGTTTAAATTATCAGTTAATTCATAAGTTATTTTTTCATCATTGCTCAATAAGTTTATCATTTCGTCTAAACTCCTTTCAATTACATTTAAAGTAGAACATAAAACTCTATTATGAGTATTAGCGAGTGTAGTCATGACACTTTTTTATTTTAGATTGTTTTTTAAAAGCTCTAATTTCTCTTTTTTAAATTTGAGATTTTGAATTATTGAGTCATATTTTAATTTTTCACGTTCTTTTATTTTAGTTACTTTGCTTAATATTTCTCTTATTCGCTCAATGGTTTCATTAATTTTGTTTCTTAAGTTAATATTATATTCCATTAGATTTTTCTCCAATCTTCTTTCTATACTATCAGTTATATAACCTAAATTATAATTAACAGTAAATTCTATTCTATTAGAATATTTATCTATAATTATCTTTTTGCGTTTTTCTTTTGGGAGCAAAAATGCAAACATTGATTTATCTAAGTTGAACATCAACTTGAAATCATATGTTATGTATTGAAATTCTTCAGGAAAATCATAGTCAACCTCTAAATGTATCATACTCAATTCTAAATTGAATATCTCAGAGGTAATCTTATATATTTCATTTATTTTTTTGTTGAAATTGTCTAAAATTTCTTTATAGAGGTGCTTGGATTTTTCTTTTATTTCTTTTTCAATTGTAATTCTTGAGGTTTCTAATTTATCTTTAATCAATTCTCTAAATAGTTTATCTAATTCAATTTTAAATTCTCTGTATTTTATCTGAGCATTTTCTTTAGTAAATCTAAGTAATTCTTCTTTGATCTCATCAACAAGTTTTAGTTTTATTTGATATATTCTTTCTCTGTAATTATCAAGAAGTAATTTATTTTCCAGTTTAAGTTTTTTGATATATTCTTTTTCATTTGCTTGTATTGTTGATAGATTATTATTTAGTATTCTAATTTTTTCTCTTAGTTGTTCAATTGGTAAGGATAGAGTTTTTATCTCAAGATCAAGTGATATTTCAATTTCGTTTATTAACTCTAATAATTGCCTTTGTACTGATTCTAATAGAATATTTTCTTTTTCCTGTTCAAAATAATTGATAATACTATTTTCCAAATTTGCGAAACTGCTTTTTGAAAAAGTAATATAATCACCATTTAATTTTGAATTTAATGCTTCCTTAGCAGATACGTAATAAACTTTTACTGGTTTGTTTTCGAATCTTTTATTTAACTGTAAATTAGTATAATGATAAAACTCTTCTAATTCATTTTTATTTAAATAGTCAATTTTATTGATGACAATAAAAATTTTATCTGTAATATTTAATACTTTTTCTAGAAACTTTATCTCTGATTCTGATAGCGCAGGATCTGTTGAAGTTACAAATATAGCAGCGTCAATTTTTGATATATATTGATTTGTTAACCTTGTATTATCTAAATGAAGTGAACCAACTCCAGGTGTATCAACGAACACCATTCCTTTTTTTAATATTTCAGCGGGATGTCCTATTAAGATATAGTTAACATTTTTTATATTTGAAGGATTTTCTTTCTCTGCTATATAAGATGAAAGCTCTAATAAATTAATTTCTTTTGACAAGTTGTTGTTGAAGTATACAGTTGCGGACAACTTTTCAGAATATTTTATTATTGTGATTATAGAAGTTAAAGGTATTACTCCAGTGGGCAAAATTTTTTCACCAAGTAGTGCATTTATGAAAGTCGACTTTCCTCTCTTAAATTGTCCAATAACGACAAAACTAACAACATTATGCTTTAATTTTTCGAATAAATTGTTTAGAGTTTCCTTTTCCCTGTTGTTTAATTTTGTGTAAATTAATCCTTTAAGTTCGGAAAATATGTTTAGGAGAGTTTCTTTCTGAGTGCTTTGTACTTTAATATTTAAATTTTCTTCTGACATTTATAATAAAAAAACTCCTGTAAAATTTTGCAGGAGTTATCAAGTGTTGTGAACACTAATTTTGGTGAACTCCATCACCGAAAATAAAATTAATTTTATTATTTTTTTTATTCAACTCCAAAAATAAAAATTTTCACATTGCTATATTAATTTTGTATTATTACTTTATAAAAGGAGGTGATGGGAATAAAAAAAAATATGAAATATTTTTTTAAAAACAAGAATATAAAAATTATGAGAAAATTAATTTCTGTTTTTTTTCTTGTTTTATTTTGTGGGAAATTGTACTCACAAAATTATAAGGCTGGTGATGATGCGTTGGGGATTTTTAAATATGATAACTTCGAGAAACCAGAAGCTTGTGGTAGTTCCTGTCATACAGATTTCTACCAGCAATGGTTACAAATGATGATGTCACAATGCTATGTGCATCATTGGGATGAGATTGAGTATTTCAAGCTTGCTGTTCCTCATGCAGAAAAAGATTCAAAAGTAGCAGGTGTAAAAGCAGGATGCAATGGCTGTCATTCACCCATTGCTTTTATGGCAGGGGATGTTCCACCACCCAAGCCCGAAATGAAATCACGTGCTAATGAAGCAGTATCCTGTGATGTGTGTCATACGATAACAGGTTATTCTGGCAATATCCCGTTTAACTACAATTACATTTCAAATCCTGGTAAAGTGAAATATGGAAACCGCGCAGATATTATGTCTCCTTATCATGAAATAAAGAAAAGCGAGTTATTAAGTAAAGGAGAGTTCTGTGGAGTATGCCATAATGAAAAGTCACCTTATGATGCATGGGTAAAAGCAACACAAATAGAATGGAAAGAAGGTCCTTATTATAAAGAAGGTGTGCAATGTCAAACCTGCCATATGCCTCGTTCGGAAGGATATAATGCTCTTATGGGAATATTTCATAAGGATGTAAGTCAACATTTATTTCATGGTGCACATGACCCTGGTAAAGTTAAAGGGACTGTAGAACTTAGAATCCATCCTGATGTAAGAGAAGCTGAACCAGGAGAACAAGTAAAATTTACAGTGGCATTATTTAATGCAAAAACAGGGCATAAGTTCCCAACTGGTTCTGCTGAAGAAAGAATGCTATGGTTACATGTGGAAGCTATTGATTCGAAAGGTAATGTTTATCATTTAAAAGTCGATAGGAAAGGTTTTAAAGGAGAAGAATTCACAATTGCATCAGATACTCTTGCTTATCAAGATATGGCAATTCCACTTGGTTTAACTAATTTTAAAGGGATTCAAAGAGATGGTATTCCGATAGGGGATAGAATATTTCGCATGCCTTATTTAGATCCACAAGGTAGAATGACTATTATGCAATGGAATACAGCTTCCTTTGGACCAGACTATAGGATTGGGCCACGAGAAACAAAAATAGAAACATATACTTGGCTTTTACCTGAGAATATAGAACCTGGTATTGTAAAGATAAGAGCGATTTTAAACTATCAAAAATTACCAACTCCTGTAGCGGAGTTCTTAGGTGTTCCGCTTGAAGAAAGTGAGATTATTGAAGTTAATCGCCATGAAACAATAATTAATATTGTAGATTAAAAACTAAATTATAAATAAAATGAAAAAAGTTATTACTTATTCAATTTTTATTTTGTTGTTTTTCTGTTTTTTTATTGAGTCAGCATTATCAATACCTGCATTTGCAAGAAAGTATAATTTATCTTGTAATGTATGCCACTATGTAGTACCAAAATTAAAACCATTTGGAGATGAATTTGTAGGAAATGGTTTTCAGATTCCTGATAAAGAGCCACAAAGATTTTACAGAAATACAGGTGACCCAGAATTAACTCTTATGCGAGAGTTTCCATTTGCTGTTAGATTAGAACTTTATGGGCAGTTAGAAAAAGGTAGAGACGTTAATCCTGACTTTAGGACACCTTATATTTTTAAGTTTATGTCCGGGGGAAACATTGCAAAAGATATTTCTTATTATTTTTATTACTTCATAAGTGAAAGGGGAGAAATGGCCGGTATAGAAGATGCCTTTGTAATGTTTAATGATTTATTCAACCAGGACCTTGATTTTTATGTTGGGCAATTTCAAGTATCCGATCCATTGTTTAAAAGAGAACTGAGATTAACAATTGAAGATTACAAAATCTATTCTACAAGAGTTGGTAATTCATTAGCAACTTTAAAGTATGAACGAGGGTTTATGTTTACTTATGGCATTCCAACTAAAACAGATATCACATTTGAAATTGTTAATGGTAATGGAATTGATACTAAAGAAATTTTCGATGTAGATAAATACAAGAATTTCTTGCTAAGAGTTTCGCAAGATGTTAATGAACATTTTAGAATTGGTGCTTTCGGATATTATGGTAAAGAAAAACCAAAGGAAGCTTTTAACCCAAATGAACTGTCAAATGAAATGTTTATTATTGGAGGAGATTTTTCTATTATGTCAAAGTATGCAGAACTAAATGTTCAATATGTTTACAGGAGTGACGATAACCCAAAATTTTTGACTACTATTCCATCAAATAGAATTAAAACCCAAGGTGGTTTTGCTGAACTTATTTTATCACCCGATTTTGATAATAGTAAATGGTTTGCAACATTGTTATTTAATAAAGTAGAATCAGATTATCATGAGATAAATTATGAAAGTTACACAGCAAGTCTTTCATATAATTTAAAAAGAAATATCAGAATCACAGGTGAATATACTTACGAACGAGAAACTGAAAGTTCACGAGGTGCTTTAGGACTCTGGATAGCGTTTTAAGTTAAAATTTGTTTTTAGTTTTTAGAATAAAAAAAATTATTCTCTTAATTTTGTTTATTAATTATTTAGTATTTAAATCAATATAATCTGCTTTCCTCTAAATCATATTTATATGTAACTTTTGTAAGTTCCCAATCTTCTTCTTTAATCTTTTTAAAAATGAACTTATACCTATGTTTTATGGGGGTACCCCATTCGAGCGATCCATCTCGCCTTGTAAATGTAATACTACCTTCTTATATACGGGGATATAGTTTTGAACAACTTTAAATGTTTTATAAGCATAATAAGAATCTTTCCCATTAACAAAATCATCGCAGTATTTAAGAAAATTTTCTTCTGATATTTTTGAGTCCCGAATAAAATTTTGTGCAAATTCTTCGAAAGTTAATGGAGGTTTCACCTCTTCAACTTTTTCTTTTAGCTCTACAGTAGTTTTCTCTTTTTTTTATGGTGGAATTTAACTTGTTGTTTCCTTTGATTGCTTCTCACAAGAAGTAATAAAAAGTATGCGTACAATTATTATGCAAGTTGTGGAAAATAATAAATTGAATTTGATAGTTCTCATATAATTTTATTATGAATGGTTTTTATTAAAAGTACTATTATAATATAAATACTTATAAAATTATTAATCATTTCATAGTATGTTATCTCAACTATATATAGTACACCGGAATGAAAAGTTCTGAAAAATATTTGAAATATTTCAATCTATTTTAGGTGGGTCTGGATTTTGTGGAGAATTGTTTATTATTTCATTAATAATTTTTTCAAAAATTTTTGATTGTTCATAGTTACAAATAGATTTTATTTCTACATATTGCAGATATAAATTTTTTTCTATCTCCGCTTGGTGAATTCCTATTTCTTCAAACAGATTTTGAATTTCTTCTATGTCAAATCCCGACTCTAATGTTTTAGATATTATCTGTTTTTTTACCTCGTGTATTCTTCCTATATGGGTTATTATATTATTATGGTATTTATTTCTTATCTCTTTATATTTTTCTTTTTGTTCACCACTAAATTTTAATTCTATTGCAATTCCATCAAGTCTATCAATTTCATTTGGAAAATGATATTGTTTAAAAGGTATGCTATATAATTGCTTTTGTAGACTTAATTTATCAAATTTTAGTATCCATATTCCAATTATACTAAGTAAATTTATAATAACAAGTATTACTACTAATGAAATTAGAATTTTATTTTGCTTAAATATATCCATAATTTTATAGTTTGTTTAATTATGATCTTGAAACACACAATTTAATTAAAAAAAACAATGAAACTTGTATTGATTAGTAGATAATAAATTTGTCACTTTGGTAAGTTTATATTTTAGAGCAGAAAAAATATGGAAAGAATATGTTACTTGAATTTACTTAATATCTTTTTTGCAGCATCTTTATGGATTGTTAGTGTTAGCATTTTTAGTTTAACATAATCTTCGTGGTAAAAATAAAACCCTTTTGGATCTACATTTCTTGAACCTGCTCCCGAATCCTTTATTAAATACCAATCTTTACCATCTTTTACTGTATATCCAACAAGGTGGATACCGTGATCATCTCCCGTCGTTTTATTATCGAACCTAAATTCCCTTGCATAATCATCTATGTATTCTGAAGGAATATCAAATGTTGGAACAATTCCAGCTTTGCTACGAGAATCATAACCTGCTTCAGAAACATCACCACCTATTGCCATAGTATAACCGTTTCTTATTGCTTCTTTTATTAACATCATAAATTCATTTACTGGTATGTTGTAATAATCTTTGTTATGCCACCAATTATCAGGGACTGTATATTCAACTTGTTGATAAAATGGTTGCTCTAAAATAGACATTACATCAATATAGTCATCTAAATTTAGATTTACTTTTTCTTCTAAAAATTCCATGGGAGTATATTCTTCACCTTCGTATATAAATTTTTCAGGTGGTGTACCCATATAATAATTTAATATACTTTTTATTGTTTCGACAACTTCTTCTTCATTCCACTGATTATTTTTCTTTACAGTTTCAAGATAACTATTCATTTCATTAAACATTTTACTGTGATTATGTACTTTCTGATTTGGTAATAAACCAGTATATACTTCAAGAGGAACAACTCCATATTGTTTCCAAATTCTTTTAACTGCATTTGATTGTGAACCTTCACCAAAGTTCATATCACCTCTCATTCGTACCCAACCCTTTGCTTTCTCAACATATTCCCAATATACAGTCCACATTTCTGAAAGTTTTATTTTTCTGTTATGTATTCTATATATTTCTGATTCATAAAAAGAAGTTGTACAAAAAGACCAACAGGTTCCTGTTATCCCTTGTGAAACTGGTTCGTTAAACCAATAATATTTAAATTCTGATAATCCCTTTGGAATGTTTAGTCCTGTGAAATCAAGTTTAAAAATCTTTTTCTGTGGTTTTGGTGGGTTTTCAAATTCGTTCACTTCTTTTAACATCTGGTCGTAATATGGACTAAATCTATCGATAAATTCACCCTTGTTTTTGTCTTGTGAATATAGTGAATTTAAAAAGAGAAGTGTAATTAGAAGTGAGAAAAATATTTTTTTCATTTTAGTTAAATTTAGTTTAGTTGGTTTAAAAAATTTAATAAAAATTATTTTAACCATTTATCTAGCCAATTGAAAAAAACTCTTTGCCATAAAATACCATTCTGTGGAGTGAGTACCCAGTGATTTTCTTCGGGGAAAAAGAGAAACTCAGCAGGAATACCACGAAGCACAGCAGCATTAAATGCTTGCATCGATTGTGTATAAGAAATTCTGTAATCTCTACCTCCATGTATGATTAAAATTGGAGTATCCCATTTATCAACAAATTTGTGAGGTGAATTCTTATAGCTTCGTTGTGCTATCTCATTATCCTTTTCCCAATAAGGGCCACCTAAATCCCAATTAACAAACCACATCTCTTCTGTTTCAAGATATTGTGCTTCAAGATTAAACATACCATCGTGGGCAATAAATGCTTTGAATCTTCCATTGTGGTTTCCAGCTAACCAGAAAACAGAAAATCCACCATAACTTGCCCCTACAGCTCCCAATTTTTCTTTATTTACATAAGATTCTTTTGCTAGTTCATCTATTGCGCTTAAGTAATCTTTCATATTTTGTCCACCGTAATCTCCACTAATTTGTTCATTCCACTCTTGTCCGAAGGAAGGAACACCTCTTCTATTAGGTGCAACTATTATGTAATCATTCGCTGCCATTATTTGAAAATTCCATCTGTAGCTCCAGAATTGACTCACCGTACTTTGTGGTCCTCCCTGACAATACAACAATGCAGGGTATTTTTTAGTTGAATCAAAATCTGGGGGATAAATAACCCAGGTCAGCATATTTTTATTATCAGTTGTTTTTATCCATCTTTCTCTGACTTCAGCAATTTTTAAATTGTCCAGAATATCTTTATTTACAAAGGTTAGTTGAATTTCTTCACCTGTTTCTGGTTTTATTTTATATATCTCAATAGGATTACACATAGACATTCTAGTACCAATAAGAAATTTATTAGCTTCCTGCACTAAAGTATAGTCATGAATACCATAAGTAATTCTTTTAATTTTATTTTGCTCAAAGGAGTATTCAAAAATTTCTTCTGTCCCTTTAATACCGCTTATGAAATAAATCCTTTTACTATCAGCGGACCAATAAAATTTTTCTGAATTTTGATCGAAATCTTGAGTTAAATCTTTTCTTTCTTTTGTATTAAAGTTATATAGCATCATTCTAATTTTATCGGATTCATAACCATCTCTTTCCATGGATTCCCAAACAATAAATTTCCCATTAGGTGAGAAAACAGGAGAACGATCAAATCCCATTATACCATAAGAAATATTTGTTGTTGAACCATCTGTAGTATTATATAGATATATATCTGAGTTTGTTGATAGTGCATAATCTTTCCCTTTAAGCTTTTTGCAAGTATAAGCAATATATTTACTATCGGGGCTCCAATTAATTTCTTCTATACCCCCGAAAGGTTTCAAGGGAGAGTCAAATTTTTCTCCTTCCATTATATCAGTAAGGTTGGAAATTTTATCTTCAGAATAATTCGCAATAAATATATGACTGTATGAGTAATTATGCCATTCATCCCAATGCCTGTACATTAAATCTGTTTCAAGTCTAGCATTGGAAAGTGGTAGATCAGGGTAAAGGTCATGAATGTCTTTATCGAGTTTGACTTCTTTTATGAATAAAATTTTTTTGCAATCAGGAGAATACTTAAATTCTAATACTCCCCCTTCAATATCAGTAATTTGTTTTAGGTTTGTTCCATCAGGGTTTATTTCCCATAGTTGAAAAGAACCACTTTTATTTGAAATATAACCAATTTTTTTCCCATCAGGTCGCCACTTTGCTGAGAATTTTGCGTCAGGTGAATCTGTTAACCTAAATGGGATACCACCATCTATATTAATAACATAGAAATCATTTTGTGAAGAGTTTTTTTGTATATTATAGTATCGCACTGCATAAAGTACATTATTACCATCAGGAGATACTTCAACATTTGTAATTCTACCGAAAGACCATAGAATTTCTGGTGTTAAGCGAATTTTCTGCCCTAAAACCGAAGTATAAAATAATACTATAATAATAAGGATGTAGTACTTTCTACTCATAGATGATATTTAAGTATTTAGGAATAGGGGGTGAATTAATTTTTTTATATCCATTAATTTCATAAATATATTAGTATTTTAAACTAATATTTATGACTGTTTATTTCAATTTAAAAAAATTTATTTTGTTTTTGAAGAAGAGAAAGAGTCTGTAATTTAAGCAAAATGATAATGTAAAGTTATTATGCATTCAAACGATAAATTTATTTTCGAGTTTCATATATTTGTATTTGTTTTTTAATACTAAATAGTAATAATAAATTTAAATTAGATAAATTTATACTCAGGTCTTAAGATTTAAGTGAAATTTTTATTATATTCTAAAAATATGGAAATCACAATTATTACATAAAATGAATATTTATAGCAACCTTTTTGTGAAAAATTCGTATTTTTAATAAGAGACTACAATGAAGTATAATATTTTTTTTATTCTTGTTCTAATATTTTTTAATGATTTGATTTTCTCACAGGACTCTTTAGAGAACAATAGTGAAAATTATCAATTAACTTTTGATTCATTATATTTTGATTTCAATAGCTCTAATTTTACAAGAGATACTATTGTAAGTGAATTAGTTTTTGTTGACACAAATGATTTTCACCCTAATATTAATATTACTATTGAGATAAAAAAAATAGCGAATGCTGAATTTAATATTGATGGTGAATTAAATGAGGGAATTTGGCATACATTAAATAAATATAAAAATTTTTGTGAAGTCAGTCCAGGTGACAATACTAAACCTGAAGTTGAAACTGAATTTATGATAACTTATGATGAAGATTATTTATATATAGGTTTTGTATGTTATGAGAACAATATGAAAAAGCTGAGGAAAACTCTTACAAAAAGAGATAATGCATTTTCAGATGATTTTATTGGTATAATTTTTGATACATATTCAGAAGGGAAAAATGCCTATGAACTTTTTGTTAACCCCTATGGAGTTCAAGGAGATGGTATGTGGTTGTCAAATGGAAATGAAGATATGAACTTTGATTTAATCTGGTATTCTGATGCTAAAATATATTCTGATAAATGGACTGCAGAAATTGCAATTCCCTTTAAGAGTATTAAATTTCCCCAAGGCAAAGACTGGCACTTTCATGTAATAAGAAATCGTCCGAGAGAAAATCGTTATCAATATTCATTTATAAAAATAAATCGTAATGATCCAACTTTATTTACTAATTATGCTACACTGAAAGGAATTAGTAATGTAAAAGCGGGAAAGAATATTGAATTAATACCATATATACTTGGCTCTCAAAAGGGAAGTAAAAGTGATTTTAACAATGTAGATTCGGAGTTTGAAAATGAGAAGATTAAAATTAATACCGGTTTTAATTTAAAATACAGTTTCACTTCTAACTTGATAGGTGAGTTCACACTTAATCCAGATTTCTCACAGGTTGAAGCTGATGCAAGCGTTATAAACATGAATAACACATATGCAATTTTTTATACAGAAAAAAGACCTTTTTTTAATGAAGGAGCAAATATATTTAAAAGTTTTTTTAGAACTGTGTATACCCGTTCTATTAATAATCCGCTTTTTGCTATAAAACTAACAGGTAAAGTAAATAAAAGTGAAATTGGTTTCATTAGTGCTTATGATAAAAAAACCCCCTTCATTGTTCCTTATAAAGAATCAAGTGATTTTCTTGTGACAGATAGAAAATCCTTTTCTAATATATTTAGGTATAAGTATTCTCCTTTTAATGATGATTCATATTTTGGAATCACAATTACAGATAGAGAAGTTAATAAAGAAGGAAACAAATTCTGGAATCCTGAAGGTTATAATAGAGTATTTTCATTTGATGGCAGTTATAGGTTTTTGGAGAATTACACAGTCGGATTTCAGTTTATAAAGAGTTTTACTAAAGAAATTTATGATACAAATTATGCATCTGAATTAATTTTTGGTAATGATAAGCATACAGGGAAATTTGATGGTGAATATTTTAATGGTTTAGCAGCAATAGTAAATTTTCAGAGAACTGGGGAACATTATAATTTTGATTTAGAATATTCAATGAGGTCCCCTGAAGTTAGAATGGATAATGGATTTAATAGCAATAATGATTTTCATTCTTTTGAAACAGGGCAATCATATGTTTTTTACGTTGACAAAGACTTTTTAAAAAGGATTGAACCATCTTTAAGACTTTCTGTCTCTTTGGATTACGGAGGAAATTTAAGAGAACAATTTGCTATTGCAAGTGTTTGGTTTTTATTTAAAAATCAATTGCAATTGTACTTAGGAAATTTATTGGTAAACAATGAGGAATTCAAAGGAAGATTTTTGACCGATGTAAGAAGAATGTGGATAAATTTTAATGCAAATACATTTGTTTGGTTAGATGGTGGTTTTAATTTAGAAATTGGAAGATTTATTATCAGGAATGATAATCCTTCTGTAGGTTTTGGGATTAGAAATTCACTATGGGTTAATTTTAAACCCTTAGATAACTTGGTGTTTTCTATTAATCATAATTACTTTGAATTATCAGAGTCATACAAAGGGACAAAACTTTTTGCAGGATATATATTAAGGAATTCAACGAATTATCAGATTTTGAAAGACATATCTTTTAGATTTATTATAGAATACAATTCCTTTGCTAATAGAATTTATATTAATCCTTTGCTTACATATCAACCAAATCCATTTACCATATTTTATTTAGGTTTTGCAAGTCAATATGATAATCTAAATGATATGAATGGTTTTAGTAAATATACTCTTTCTGATAGGCAGTTCTTTTTAAAAATGCAATACCTTTTTAAATTTTAAATTAAATTTTGAGTTTGTACGAATTAGTAAAAGACTATTTGGCAAACCCAATTGGCATAATATAAAGAGGATCTTCATTTTCTAAAAGTTGAACTGCTTTTTTCACCTGTCCATCCTGAAAAGCACCTATTGTTACTGTGCTCAACCCTAAAGAAATTATTTGCAAACATACATTTTGTGCTGAATGACCGACTTCAATATGTACATACCGTGATGCTCTTTCTCCGTATTTAGCAGATGTTCTTTTATATACAGCGGAGATTACAAGAGTAATAGGTGCATCCTGAATTGCTTCTGGTTGCGCGCTATACTTTGATAATTCGTTTCTTCTATCTCCTTCAGCAATTAATATCAGTTCATGTCCCTCTGGTTTATATTTATATATTCCACTTGCAAGGTCATTTACATTTCCTACAAGGAGATAAATTTCTAACGGATAAAGCGCACCAGCCGAAGGAGCAGTTCTTTTCCCCTTTGCTTTATTTGTAATCCCTTGAGCTGCCCATAAAATTTGAGATACATTTTCTAATGAAATAGATTTTTTCTGATAATCTCTAATAGATTTTCTTTTTAATAATGCTTCCTCTATTGATGTATTGCTGCTATATTGTGGCTCGGGAAGTTTTATTTTTGACTTTAGGGGTGAGTTAACCGCTTCAGAATTATTTTCTTCTATTGCTGTCATTTGATTTTCTTCTGTTTTATTCAGTGGGTTTTGAATTTCGGTTGTTTTTTCGCTAGAACTACAAATAAATCTATCAAATGCATTTGTTGAAATAGATATAATTATTAAACCAATTATAACAACTAAAATCGTAATTATTAAAATTTTTTTGTTGAACATTTTATAAATTATTTATTTTATTAAATACTATTTATTACTTAAGAAAAAATGTTTTTAAAATTAATCTTTATATGGGTCATATACATCTTCGCCTGCCATAGCTACACCAATTGGTTTTAATCTATGTAAGATTCTTATTGAATCTTTGTGGTAATTAAGGACTTCATCAAGTTTTTTGTAGCATTCAGGAGATTCATCAGCTCCGCCACCTCTTAATTCAATTCCTCTTTCAGCCATCATTTTTTGAACCTCTTTAAAATTTATTAATCCTCCTGAAAGTCTTACAGGGTAATGCTGTCCCTTTTTCCCTTTCTTCCATTTTATTCTACCTGCTGCTTTGATTCTTGATATTATTCTTCCTGCTCCATGAACAGTTGAAAATAATGATTCTCTTGCTTCTTTTGAATCAACTCCTTCTACAATTACAGAATCATCTGCCATTGTAGAACCGATAAATGATAACTGATTCGGGAATGCAGGAGTACAACCTTTTCTTATTACCCAGAACGTTTCACCAAAATGCTTTTCTTTCCATGCAAAATTGTGATGATTATGTACCTCGAAAAGTGGTTTCGCACCAAGAATTTCTAAAACCTTTTCTACTACAGCATTTCTACCAGCATAAGCATATTCACCTGCGAGTTTCATAGCATAAATATAATCCTGACCAAGTTCTGAGTCTACTTTTAAAAGTGTTGGTGGTGCCATCATATTATTAGCATCTTTAGGTTTATCATCAAACTTCATATTTCTTGCAAGAGCTAGGAACCCCATTGCAATCTTGTGACCAAACCCTCTTGATCCAAAATGTACTCCAATCCAAAGTCGACCTTCCTCATCTTTGAATAAATCAACATAATGATTTCCACTACCTACTGTACCAAGTTGTTCTTGTGCAAGAGGATACATTTTACGAATGTAATTTAAATCTGATTTTGCAATTTTTTCCAATACCGGATGTTCTATTGGTTTTGGATTTGGTCTCCCAAGTCCAAAACCAATTTGTTTCACAATTTCATCCATTATTTTTTTTATTTCTATATCCTCTGCTTTCAAGTTTGTCATAACAGCTTTGTTTCCGCATGCAATATCAAATCCAACTCCTGATGGACTTATGTAGTCTTTATAAGCAACTACACCACCAATTGGCATACTGTATCCGATGTGATGGTCTGCGCAAAGGACTCCGTATTCACCTTTTTCTACGCACATTTGAATTTGTTTATATGCATCTTGATCAAGTTGGCCAAATATTTTTATTTTCTTTTCCATTTACCCTATATATTAATTATAAATAAATATAAATAACTTTGAAATAGAAAAACTAAATTAAATAATAAAAATATATGGAAATAGAATTGTAATTAATTTTTTTTATGTTTGGAGAGGAATATTTTTAAGTGTAACAACAAAATTAAGATGTAACGAATTATTTTTTAATGATATAAAGTTTAAAGTTCTTATAATTCTTTATTTTTAAGTCTTTATAATGAAAGTTTTGTAATAATTTTTTTAAGAAAGATGGCTTTATTCTGTATTTTTTGGGAGGTCCTATATTTTCATCTTTATATTTCCATTCAAGAATGAAAATGAATTTTTTAGTTACACGAAATGCTTCGGATAAACCTTTATTATAATTATTTAATTCATGAAATGATAATCCAAAAAATGAAGCGTCAAAGGTATTTTTTCTGAAAGGAACATTTTCTGCTTTTGCTGTAAGAAATTTACATTTGGGCAGATGTTTCTTTGCAGATTTTATCATATCTTTGTTGATGTCTATACCTGTTACTGTTATATTTTTGTTGAAAAATGATTCAGCAAAAAGCCCACTTCCCGTTCCTATATCCAGCAAGGAATTGATTTTACCTTCTTTTAAACAAATGTTCACAACCTTATAAGGTTGAATCCTTACTATTCTTTCTTCTCTTCTTAAATTTTCGGGACTTTGGTTATAAATTCTTTCATCCATTTTATAAAAATTTATTCTTGAAAATACATCTTTGCCTCTAGAGAATTTGGATATGTCGCCTGTATTTCTTTCATCGTTTTTTTAAATTCGTTTTTATCTTTTGTTTTGATGTATTTGGCAACTGCAATTTGTAATAATAATTTGGGTAATAAAACAGAATTTCTAAACTCTATAATTTTATTACTCATTATTTCAATTGCTTCATCATATTTCCCTTTTGGAATCATTAATTCTGCATATCCGAGTCTAAGTATGACTCTGAATTCCTCGGGAGGTAAGAAACCATTAAAATTAAAATAAGATTTTCCTTTATTATCCAGAAAATATAAGGAAGGTGTCCAGTACCCTGCATATTCTTTTCTAATCTGTCTGTCCTTAATCAAATCTAATTTTAAAAGTATGAACCAATCAGTCATTTCCTGTTCTACTTGTGGATCAGTATATGTTTCATTGTACAATTTTTTACATCCACCACAACCTTCCATTTCAAATTGTAATAAAATTGGTTTGTTTGTTTTAGAAGAGTCTTCTATTGCTATATTAAAGTTATTTAACCATTTCATATATTAAATTTTTTATTTTTAAAATTACTTTATTTTTAGTCTTAATTAAAGTTTTTGCTGATTTTAGTTACTGAAGATGTTCCACTTTTATATATCTTACGTGTTAAAGGAAGTAAATTAGCTCGATGTAATCCATCTATATCTACAATATTAATTATTAAAGTATGAGAATTTTTAAGTTCAACTTTTGTATCGATTTCATTTAAAATATTTTCAAATATTGACTTTTTGGTTTTCAAAAAAATAATAATTTGAATTATGATTTAATGACTTTTTTTTTGATTATGTAAATAGTTGTAACTATTATAATAGTTTCTCCAATAATGAATAATACCCAATTAAAATATTTTGGTATATATTCGGTTATAATTTTTATAAATTTCTCATTTGTTAAAAGATTAAAAAAGTCACCTAAAAAATTGTTTTCTAATATAATTTTTGAATAATCCCAAATAAATGTAATAAAAATTAAAAAAGCTCCAATTATGATAAATAACCAATTGATGAAATTAATTTTTATTTTGTATCCCTTTTCGGTAAAATAGATTAAAGAAACAGCCATAAATATCATAGTGATTGAACATATGATAGGTGCAAGTACGGGACCTAACCATGTAATTGGAATAAGAAACAAAATGTCCCATGTAACAAGAGATTCAGGCCAGTTAATTAAAAGTTTTAAACCTAAGTAATACATTATATCCCATACACCGAAAGCAAATAAAAAATACATAGTTTTTTCTAAATTATTTCTACCAGCAAGAATACCAATCATAAGTAGCATTATTATTGTTGCAATTTCTCTTATCCACTCAATTGAAATAATTTCTGGAGATAATACTTTGAGGGGAAAATTAAACCCCTCTGGATAATATATTTTTCTTAAATATATTACCACTATAGATTCAAGGAATCCCATCGCTGTACTGAAAATACCTATTATGATAAATTTTTTAGCAGAACTGAATGTTTGGGAATTCATTATAAATAATTAGTTTATAATACTCATAATTTATGTATAATTTACGTATTTGTCAATTAGGTATAAGTTTTTTGTGGATGAATTGTGATTATTTATTTTTAAAAAAGTTGTGGAAATGTTAAATGAATTTAAGATTACAAATTTAAATATATGAAATAAACACCACCAAGTAAAACAAGGAATCCGCAAATTCTTTTTGTATATAATAATATTTTTGAGTTTTCGGACCAATTTAAATATTCTTGAACTTTCTTTGTTAAAGTTCCAGATATTACAATTACAGTACAGTGTCCAATTGCAAATGCTAATAAAAGCATCATAGAAAAAAATATATTTAAACTTGATAGTTTAAATACAACTCCTAGTACAGGTGCCATAAAAGCAAATGTACAAGGTCCAAGCCCTATACCAAAAATTAAACCAAGCACAAAAGCTGAAACTAATCCATTTCTTTTAGTGGGTTTTAAAGATTTACCTTTTCCTTGTATTTTTATTATATCCATTAGATATAAACCAATAATGAAAAATACGATAGCTACTATATAATTCCCGAGACTTCCAACATCCCCCATTATTCTTCCTGCGGATGTTGTAATAACACCTATTAATCCAATTGTTATCAAGATACCCACTGCAAATAATAAGGAAATATAAAATGTTCTACCAATAGAAATTTTTCCTTGAGAATTAATATATCCAATAATCAAAGGAATACTTGAAAGGTGGCATGGGCTCAACAATATGCTCATAACCCCCCATCCAAAGGAAGCAAATAAAGCTATGTATGGTTTGCCTGTAAGTGCATTACTTAAAAAATTGAAAATATCTTCAATCATAAAAGATTATATATGCGAGAATATAAATTATTATGGGTTTATTATCTTCAATCCTTTGGATTGTAAAAATTTATCTATTTCTTCTTCGGGAAAAAATCCTTCGTGTCGTAATAATTCATTTCCTTTATCGTCTAAAAATATCTGTGTTGGTATTATATTTATCCCATATTTCTGTGCAGGTATAGGGTCTTTGCAAACATCAAAGAATGTAACTTTTAACTGCTCTCCATACTTTTTTTCTATTGATGATAGAATTGGTTGCATCTTTCTGCAAGGTATGCATTTCACTGAACCGAGTTCAATAAATTCAATTTTATATGATTTTTCTTGTGTTTTATTATCTTGAGATTTTTCGCCTTGTGCTGTTGGTTCATTTTGTTGTGCTTGATTTTGACTTTCATGTTTTGTTTCGGATTTATTACAGGAGATAAAACTAAAAAATGCAAATGATACCAAGATAGTAAGAATTAATTCTTTCATTATTTCATTTCCTCCTTAATCCAGTTTAATATTTGTTCGTCCTTTGGTAATACCCCACTTGATTTTAACTTTTCGTTTATTACTAAACCTGGTGTTGCCATTATTCCATATTCAATCATTTCATTTAATTCGGTTACTTTGATTACTTCCGCAGTAATGTTATTCTCCTTTATAATTTTTTTTACCTGTTCTTCAAGCTTTTTACAGCGGGGGCATCCTGTTCCAAGAATTTTAATTACCATATGGATTTGTATTTTGATTTATGAAATTATTAATTTCTTTTTCAGTGTACGAGAAAAATTTTTCTTTATCTTCTGTAAATGACCATATAGAATCTAGTTTTATCCATTGTTTTTCTTTATCTGAATTATTTTCAACTATAACTATTGAACTAAATGATAATTGAAAATCTTTTTTAAAATGTTCATTTTCTTTTTCATCTATATTCAAACTTATAAATTCAAATCCCTTATTTTTATATTTAGTTTCAATTAACTCTCTTATAAATGATTCTATATTTAAACATTCTTTACATCTAGCAGTGGGATGAAAATAATATACTATATATTTAATTTCTGATTTTAAATTATTTTTGTTATCATTTTTAGTTTGACAAGATGTAAAAACTATCAAAATTGTTAGGATGATAATTTCAGTAATACTTTTAGATAAACCAATTATTAAGGTGCTTTTAGACATATTTTGAATCAATGATATTAAAAAATGCTACCATATATTAATCCTGTAATTGTAGCCATTATTATAACAAGAGAAACATATACAATTGTTTTTTGCAATCCAATAACGCTTTTTATAACAAGCATATTGGGTAAAGATAATGCTGGACCTGCAAGTAATAAAGCTAAAGCAGGACCTTTTCCCATACCGCTATTTATTAAACCCTGTAGAATTGGAATCTCTGTAAGGGTAGCGAAATACATAAATGCTCCTGTTATTGAAGCAAAAAAGTTTGAAAATAATGAATTTCCACCAACAAGGTTCTGAATCCATTTGTTTGGGATAATTCCATTATTACTACTTTCTGGTGAACCAAGTAAGAATCCTGCTATCAAGACACCTACTGCCAACAAAGGCATGATTTGTTTTGCAAAGCCCCAAGATTCAACAAGCCATTCATTCGCTTCACCTTTGCTTATTAATAGTAAAATAGAAATTAATATCACTGCAGAAGTAAAAGGTACTAACGGATGATTATGGAAAATAATTGCTGTTGCAATTACAATAACGGTACTAATTAGTACAAATAGTTTGTTCAAGTTTAATACAAACATAAATAAAGGAATTAATAATAGTCCGAGTAATCCAGTGATATAGTATTTATTTGAGTATATGAAAAACCAGAATCCAGATTCAGTGTCAGGTTTTCCCCAATTAACAAAAACTAAAATTGCTACAAGCAAGAAGAAGTGATATACCGTTTGCCAAAGGGGTCTCTTTTCAGGTACATCCGGAATATTAAACTGTTTTTCTTCCTTATCTTTTTCTTCTTTTCTATAAATAAAAGCCATAATTAAACCAATTAAGATACTGAAAGAAACTGCACCTATTACTCTTGCAATTCCAATTTCGAGTCCGAGAACTCTTGCTGTCAAAATTATTGCAAGAATATTTATTGCAGGTCCTGAATATAGAAATGCGATTGCAGGTCCTAATCCTGCTCCTTTTTTATAAATTCCAGAAAACAGCGGTAAAATGGTGCAGGAACACACAGCAAGTATACTACCTGATACGGAAGCAACAGTATATGCAACCCACTTTTTTGCTTTTGCTCCAAAATATTTTATTATTGAATTTTGGCTTATGAAAACTGAAATAACTCCTGCAATAAAAAAAGCTGGTACAAGACACAACAATACATGTTCACGAGCATACCATTTAAGGAGCACAAAACCTTCAAGAATTGCGTTCCTGAAAGTAATATTTTCTATGGGCATAAAGTAAGCGAATAAAAACACTCCTAAAATCCATAGAAAACTCTTAAATTGTTCTTTCCAATTCATAGTTGTTTCATTTCGCTTAATAACGAAACATAGTAAATTTATTATTGCTTTTCAATATTATAAGATAGGAATTATTCTGGTTTTAGTAATGATTGAAATGTTATATTATACTTAAAAATATCTAGATGCGTAATGTTATTAATTTAAAAATTATTTTATAATAATGAAATATTATGAAAAGAATCAATAAAATGATTTCGACTGTAGAAGTCTATTTCCTTCTTCTTCTGTATATAAGGCATATTGAAAATCTGAGGTTATTGCATAGGTCCCGTATTCACCAAATTTGTTTAAAGCAATAAATGCTACTTGAATATCTGTTTTATCTTTGTTCTTGAATCTCTTTAATATTCTTTCAATAGTCATTTTACAAGCATCTTCAGGAGAGTATCCGTTCCTCATGTATTCAACAACAGTGTGAGCACCTGCTACCCTGATTACTTCTTCCCCAACGCCTGTAGCAGTTGCTGCCCCAACTTCGTTGTCAACAAATAATCCCGCCCCTATAATAGGAGAATCACCTACTCTACCATGCATTTTATATTTTAATCCACTTGTTGTGCAAGCACCTGCTAGATTGCCATTCGAATCTAAGGCAAGCATACCTATAGTATCATGAACATCTTGAAAGTCCCATGGTTTGTATTCAGAGTTCTTTAACCATTCTTTCCAATCCTTTTCTGCCTCTGGTGTTAACAAATTTTCTTTTTTGAACCCATTTGAAAGAGCAAATTTCAAGGCTCCTTCTCCAACTAACATTATATGCGGTGTCTTTTCCATAACAAGCCTTGCTACGGAAATCGGATGTTTTATATGTTCAAGAAATGCTACAGCGCCGCAATTGGAAAATTCATCCATAATACAAGCATCAAGTGTAACATGTCCATCTCTATCAGGTAATCCACCATACCCCACAGATTTAACTTTAGGATCTGCTTCTGGTATTTTAACGCCAGCTTCAACTGCATCTAATGCTCTTCCGCCTGCTTTCAATATATTCCACGCTTCTTTATTTGCCTCAACACCAAACCACCAGGTAGAAATAACAACTGGTTTTTTAATTTTTTCTTTTGAAAAAGATTTTTTAATGTTTATTGATTTAATAAATGGAAATGCTGCCGACAAAAAAGTCAACCTTTTTAGAAACTGCCTTCTTGTACTCATCTAAATGATTTTTATAAAAAAATTATTATTTAATTATTTTCTATCAAAAAATGGACTTTTCGAACTAACACTTAATGGGATACCGTAAGCTATTTTTACATCATCTCCAAGAAGTTTCATTTCTAGAACTGCTTGTCCTACTGAGTACATTATTCTATTATCTACCCTTTCATTTGCAGCAATTGAAACGGCAGAACCAATCGCAATTCCAAGGTCACCTGTGTTAAAGGCGCAAGGTACTGAAGGATATTTCTCTTTCTCTTCGCAATTTGCAAATCCGCACATACCGCAAGGGTTTAAATTAAAAACTTTAATTTTGGTTCCGATAAGAAAAAGTAATTCAGCAATTAGAATATTATTAGCATCTCTTATGAAAAATTGTGGAGCACCATTTTTTTCTACCATTTCTTTCATTTTATCTGCAATTTTCTTTATTAATTCTTTTTCTGCAATTGCAATTACAAGCTGGTCTACACCTCTTGCTTTTGGTGCTGTGCGAGCTGCAATCATCATTTTTTCTGCTACCGTTCTTACTGTTTTTTCCCTTATATTTTCTTCCAATATTAATTCCATAAAATTTATTTTTTTATAAACTAATAAGCATAATTAAATCATTCAATATATTCTCGATATAATTTAAGTGTTTTATCCATAATCAGATTTTTTTCATCAAGCTTTGTATATTTTATATAGGGTACATTATAAATTAAATAGCTTTAACTACAACTATAGTTATATCATCATGTTGTTTTACATCACCTGAAAATTTCTTTACCGATTTAATTATTTCTTCTGATATTACTTCTGCTGGTTTTGTACAAAAGTCTTTAATGATTTCTATTAAATTGCTTTCACCATATTGTTCATAATAATTGTTCATAGCTTCTGTAATTCCATCGGTTACAAAAATGAACATATCGCCTGGTTTATAATTTATTGAGATTTGCTCCAAAGAAAATTCAAATGTTTTATTATCACTAATTCCAAGTCCTAAACCTTCAGGTTGAACTTTTCTCACTTCATTTACCTCTTTATTATAATAAAACATTGGAATATGTCCTGCTCTTGCAAGATTGAGCATATTTCTTTCTGTATCATAAGAAGCACATATTGCTGTTATGAAAGATTTAGAATCAATATGTTTATATAAAAATTTATTTGCATTTGTTAAAAGTTTACCTGGAGTATCATAAAATTCATATAGCGTTTGAAATATACCTTGAACCTTTGACATATATAAAGCTGCGTATGTTCCTTTGCCGCTAACATCACCAACAACTATTGTAAACTTATTATCTTTTCCATTCAAGAAATCATAAAAGTCACCTCCTACTTCAAGAGCAGGTATTGATTTAGCAAATATTTCAAGGTTTTTTATTTTAGGGACAGATTGTGGTAATGATGCAATCTGTATTTTATGTGCAATTTCAAGTTCCTGCTTTAATCGTTCCTGCTTTGCTAATTCTTCATATAAGAGTGAATTCTCAATTCCAACTGATGCGCTTGTTGCTAAAGCATTTATAAAATCTATATCACTACTATTTAAAGTGGTTTCTGAAAGTTTTTCACCAATAAAAAGAATACCATAGATTTTATCTTTACCTATTATTGGTAAAACAAAGTTAAAATCATATTTCTTCAAGAAATTCATTAAATCTTCTTTCAAATAACTTATACTTATTTTTTCTCTAATATTTTTAAGTGAACTTGATAAATTCGATGAAACCTCAATTAGAAATTTTTCTAACTTTGTTTGATTGAAACAGAATATTTTATCGCTCCAATATTCTGTTGTTGGTGAAAAGAGTATTATCCCCGCTTGTTTCAACCTTGCAAGTTCTGTTATTTTTCTTATAAAAGTATTAGCAAAATTTTGGACTGAGAAAGTTTTCATTAACTGTCTGGTAAGTTCAGTTTGTGCAGACATATAGTCATAACTACCTCTGTAATATTTTTTATCTAAGTGTTTTTGAAATAATTTGTTAAATTTCCATCCTAAAAAGATAATTATAAAAATTGTTAGGGTGAAAAATATTTTGTTATAAATTACATCATATTCATCAAATTTGGATAAGAAAAATACCTGTATGTTTTTGATTGATATCTTTATATCAGGGAAGTTTATATTGATATCGGATAGTATAATTAAAAATATAATAAAAAATACTATAAGAGAAATCTTCCAAATTATTGATATAATCAAATATTGTGCTCCTCTTCTGATTTTAAAGTCAATTCCAAGTAATTTATACTTTGCAATACTATAGAAATATACAAGTGGGATTGCAATAAGAATTAAGTGGCTATATTCTGAGATTTTTTTTAGTAGCGTTGAGTCTAGTATAAATGAAATAGGATTCATTAAAATAGCTATGAAACCCAATATCCATAGCGCATAGAATTTGTGGCTTAAGGTTCTATATTCATTAGCTTGATGTTTTCTAAAAATTATTTTTAAAATTATGAAATAAATAAGCCCCAAAATAAATATAAGTATAAAATATGGCTGTTTTGTCAGTTCGGCATTATAGAAATATAATATACTAAATGGTAAAATGATTAAAGAAAAGAGAATATATAATATTAGAATAAGATTTTTCTTTTCTATTAATTTTGTGTTAGGGGATGGGAAGTAAATAAAACTATGTAACAAGATTGGTACAAAAATGAAAAATGCAACATTATACATATACACTTTTAAATATGTAAAAGTGTCGTACGCAATAGGGTAATTAGAAATTGTTGCAGGGAGAAAAAAACCAATTAAGATAAATGCAATACCTGTTAATCTGGCAGCTATTAATTGTGGTTTTATTAATGCGAATATTATGCCACAAATAAAAAATAAAAATCCTTCCAATAAAATGAAAACAATTTGTGTCGGAAAACCAATAGTTGCAAGTTTTACATCTATTGAAATAATTTGATTGTTTCTCAAAATATTATAAGGTATAGGTACATCAGGTTCCTGACCTCTAAGAAATTTTAAGGATGCTTCGTCAAGAACTTCAGCTCCCTGTGTATTAATAATATTAAGTGGAGTACCTTTTATGTTCAAGAGCACATCACCTGCTTGTATCCCTGCCAAATCTGTAGGTTCACCTTTTTCAAGATACCCTATAAAAACACCTTCATTTAATTCTTTGATGAATTCACCTGTAATTTGATTTTTGTCAACGATAAAAGTATCTGCTAAAAGAAAAAACCTATTCCTTTTATCTAAATCTTTTATATGAGTAACTTTTTTTAAGTTAAATACAATTATTGAATTAAGAGATTGGTTATTTATAATATTTTTTATAGAATCAAGAGTTATATTTGAATCTAATATTTTTTCATTTATTCCTAAAAGAAAACTGCCTACAGGTATTGTATCTTTTTCATATGGCAAATTATTTACTAACTTTTGTAAATATAAAGTTTTTTGGATGTAATATTTAGAAGGTAAAGACATATAGTGTGTACCACTAAATACTGTTGTCGCATTTCTATATGTATTTATTGCGATTACTATTGTTAGAGCAATGCTAAGCAATATTATTAATGATCTGAACAAAAAAATTTTTCTATTCCAAAACGATATCTGTGTGGCTTCTTTTGGGGAATTGTTGTTTGTTGAAATCATATATTTTTTAGTACTATGATAATTATACGATATATGAAGAGAATTGTTTTCTGAATTATATAACTACATTAATCAATTTAATTATTGAGCAAGTCAGAAACAAGTTTTCGCAAATCATTTGTTGAAAATGGTTTTGATATATAATGGCTACAACCAGCTTCTAAAAATCTTTCTTTATCACCTATCATAGCGAATGCTGTCAACGCAACTATGGGAGTATTTTTATATTTTTCTAATTTTCTTAATTCTTTAGTAGTTTGAATTCCGTCTAATTCTTTCAAACCGATATCCATTAGTATTAAATGATATGTTTCTTTTTTCGCAAGTGAGATTGCATCATAACCATTGAGTACTGCATCAATGTTGCAAATATCTTTTAGGGTATATTTTATAGTTATTATACTTTCTTCATCATCTTCTACTAAAAGAACTTTTTTTGAAGGATGAAATTTATATTTTGTTTCCCCAATTTCTGATGATAGTTTTTCAGTTTCATAATTATCTTTTCTTACTGGAGGAGGTATTTCAGGAAATTTTATTATAAATGTTGACCCTATTCCAACCTCGCTTTCTAATGTGATTTTTCCTCCCATTAATTCTGTATACTTTTTGGTAATTGTTAAACCTAATCCAACCCCCTCATAAAATCTATCATATCCTTCACTTACCTGTCTGAATGGTTCAAAAACAGTTTTTTGTTTATTCATTGGGATTCCAATACCTGTATCTTTCACTTTTATCACAGCATAGTTACCATCAATAGTGCTTTCTCTTTCAAGAGAGAGAATAATTTCTCCTTTATTTGTAAAAGTAATAGCATTTTGAACTAAATTAGAAATAATTTTTTCAAGTGTTAACCTATCAAGAGACGCATAAACATCATCATGAATTTCAGTTCTTAAATTCAAATTTTTACGTGTTGCTTGTATTTGATATAATAGAGCTATATCTAATAAAACAGAAGATATTTTTATTGGTTCAAGTTTTAACTCTACTTTATCAGCTTCTATTTTTGATAAGTCCAAAATTAAATTTAATGTGTTTGTAAGTCTTTTACTCCCTTTCAAAATTATTTCTACTAATTCCTTTTGCTTTTCATCCTGTACTGAATTATATAAAACTTCTGCAAATC
Organism: Ignavibacteria bacterium; assembly: GCA_026417495.1. Classification (GTDB taxonomy): domain Bacteria; phylum Bacteroidota; class Ignavibacteria; order Tepidaquicellales; family Tepidaquicellaceae; genus Tepidaquicella. The sequence continues at coordinate 3,157 of JAOADD010000031.1, read as the reverse complement.
CAATGATTCCTGTCATAGGAGTTCTTAATTCATGACTCATATTTGCAAGAAATATTGATTTAAGTCTATTCATTTCTTCTGCTTTTTGTTTTGCCTGTAGCAATTCTCCTTCAAATATTTTCCTTTTGGTTATATCCCTTGCAATTACTAGTATATAGGGTTTATTTTGTATAGTAATTTTGTTTAAATTTATCTCTGCTGTGAATTCAGAGCCATCACTTCTTGAATGTATCCATTCAAAACTTTGTGGATTATTATCTAATGCAGATTTTATGTAATTTATCGCTTTCTCTTTAGAACTCTGTCCATCCAGCTGTTTTTCGGGGGAGAGTTCATAAGGCTTTTTCCCTAAAAGCTCTTCTTGTTTCATTTTAAACATTTCAACTGCTCTTTTATTACAATCTATTATAATATCAAAATCAAGTAATAACATTGCATCATTAGCATTGTTAAAAATTATTTTAAATTTATTTTCTGAATTTTCTAACTCATGAAATACTTTTTCCTTTTCTAATTCTGTGTCTATTGTCTTGATTGCAAATGAAATATCAGATGCTACTTCTTTTAGTAGTTCTATTTCGTCATCGGTAAAAAATTTAAATTCATTTGAGTATAAAGTCAGTGCACCAAAGGGTATGTTATTATTTATTATAGGTATGGAAATGCAGGATTTAATTCCAAATTTTGAAATTTCATCATAAAATTTTTTATACCCTACATTATCTGCATTTGAATCATAGATTAGTATTTCTTTTTGTTTTATTGCTCTATAATCAGGTGTAATTTCTTTTAAGTCTGAAGATAGAAATTTTTCTATTGTGCCTATAATATTTGAATCTTCTCCATTAAAAGATTTGATGATAATTTTATCTTCTTTTTCATCAAATATTCCAAATGATGCATATTTGTATTTTCCTACCTCAGTTGCAATCTTACAAACTTTTTTTATTAATTCATCTTTATCTTTTGTTCGAATTATAGCTTCATTTATTTTGCTTAATAATGCATAGACTCGATTTAAATGATTAATTTTTAATTCTGCTATTTTTCTATCAGTAATATCTCTTATTATGGCTTGAATATAAGAATTATCTTCTATTTCAATTAATCGTAAGCTTGCTTCTACTGGAAAAATTGTACCATCTTTCTTAATGTGTTTTGTTTCTAAGATTTTTGACTTTTCAATTTTAATTTTATCGAAGAGCTCTTCTAACTCTTTTCTGAATTCTGGAGCCCTTAAATCTTTAATATTTAATTCAAGCATTTCTTCTTTTGTATAACCATAGGTTTGTATTGCCTTATCATTTACTTCCAAAATTTTTCCTTCTATTGTTGTTAAAATAAATACTTCATTAGCATTCTTAATTATAGCTTGATAATGATTTTGAAGCGCTTCTTTTTCTTCTAGTAAGTGGAGAGACTGAATTTTATGTAGATACTTAGTTCTAATAAAAAGAAGTAAAATAAATATCACTACTATTATTATTGTTAAACCGAGGAAAATAGTAAATAAAGTTGTGAATTTTTTTATCGGTCCATAAATTTCTGCTTCATCAGTTTTGTCTATTAAGAACCAATTAGTCTCTTCTATAGCTTTTATTACCCCGATTACTGGGACTTTTCTATAGTCTGTACCTTCTACTATTCCTCTTTCCCCATTAATTGCTTTTACAGATATGTTGTCTTTTTCAGTGAGTGGGATTCTTAAACTTAAAGGTTTACTTTTAATATGTTTTACTTTATTAATATTAACAACTTCATTACCAAGTCTCTCGACAAGTAAGCACTCAGATGTTTTACTTGATGAGGGCCATTGATCTATATATGGAAAAAGAAATTCATCAGGATTTATTTCCAAAACCAGAATTGCAAAGGGATAGTTATCTCCTTTAAAAATAGGAGCGATTATATCAAAATGGAGTGAGTCCGTATTTTCATAATGTCTAATATCAGTAATGTATATTTTTTCAAAAGGACTGTTAATTATTTCTGATATCTCATTTTTAACAAAGTTTCCTATTTCTTTTGTGTTTTCAGGAAAAGATATTAGAGTTTCTAATTTCGTATCTAAAATTCTAATTATTGTGAACCCCTTTTTGCTAAGATGTTCTAATATATTTAATAAGTCATTATTAGGTTTGTTAATAGGATTATTGATTAATTCGTAAACTGAATTTATGAAGAACTTATTTTTTACAGTATTAAGTGCATCATTTTTCCTTTCACTTAACCAATTTTGGATATGGTTACTTTTTAGCTCAGAGATTGCAATTAAATTTTCATCAACTTCACTTTTTATTACATTTTTTTGTGATGTATAATATAAATAAATTAATGCTGTTATTGTCAGAAAAAAAATGAAGATTACTAAAATTAAAATTTTCGGGAAATATGATGAGGAGTACTTATTTTTTATTTTAGCAGGTTTTTTCATCAAATAATTTATAATAGATCTAAATATTTACTACAATTTCTATTTAAAAATAAAACATCTTTAGGTAAAAAGAAATTATGAAAAAAAAGAGTTCAGAAGTTTTTTCTGAACTCTTTTCTAAAAAATAATGGAGTAGTACTATTACTTCAATAAAATCATTTTCTTTGTATCAACGAAATTATTTGCAACAATTTTATAATAATAAATGCCTGAAGGTAAATCAGTGGCATCAAATAATAATGAATGATTTCCTGCATCTTTATTTTCTGATAGTATTGTTCTAATTTCTTTTCCTAGCACATCATACACCTTTATGGTTACAAAAGCTGATTTTGGTAAAGAAAAACTAATTGTGGTCGTTGGATTGAATGGGTTTGGATAATTTTGCTCAAGTTTGTATTCTGTGGGAATATTGTTATTGTTTTCTACTCCTACCAACACATTGTCAACTAACTTCATTACAGCACCAGAAGAAGATATAGCATACAGATACACTGTTTGTCCAACTCTAATATATTCCATATGTGTAATTCCATTAACACCAGCTACGGGAGCTATAGTAGTCCATGTGGCACCATAATCTGTGCTCTTGGCAGTTATTGTTGCAGAAGCAGAAGAATTTATTAAGTAAGCAGTTGATGTTCCATTGATAAATTTAATACTTACATAGCCACTTGTAACGCCACTTGGGATTGTTTGGGAAAACCAGTTCAAACCACCGTT